>JALZCZ010000174.1 GCA_030862825.1 Actinomycetota bacterium
ACGTCGAGCCTGCGCGCGCCCTGTTCCTCGACCTCCCCGCGTTCGACGCCTGGATCAAGTCCTGGCTGACCCTGGCACCGGAGGCGGAAATGATGGGTCGGGTCAACCCCGTCTACATCCCCCGCAACCAGCTCGTCGAGGAGGCGCTGACCGCCGCGGCCAACGGCGACCTGGACCCGTTCGAACGGCTCCTGGACGCAGTGACTAGCCCCTTCGACGAACGCCCCGGCCTCGACCGCTACGCCGCACCCGCCCCGAAGGACTTCGGCACCTACCAGACCTTCTGCGGCACCTGAGACTCAGCCCCGCAGCCACCCCGCCCGCTTATGGCCGCATAGATC
Source organism: Actinomycetota bacterium (assembly GCA_030862825.1). GTDB lineage: Bacteria > Actinomycetota > Actinomycetes > Propionibacteriales > Nocardioidaceae > Nocardioides. The sequence goes on from JALZCZ010000174.1 coordinate 342, forward strand.
GCGCGCGCGAGCCGGCGTCGGCGCCACGGCCTGACCGAACGTTGCCGACGCTCGACCAACGACGGTGACAACTGCTGGACGCTGTTCGCCGTCCAGACACGCTGTTGCCACGCGAGCCCAGGCGGTGACCCGCGGAATCGGCGAAACTGCCCTCACCAGCCGAGTCGAGCAGCTCCCTCTACGGCGATCACCTCGCTCCCCCACGGACTTACTCACATGCCGAAGAGCGGGCGGCGTCTCAACGCGCCAGCGGACCAAGGTGAGTGGATCTTCTCGACCGATGGGGGTTCGGAGACGCGCGTCCCGGTAGACGATCGGCTTGCGGGCACGCTCCGCGTGACAATCGGCTTGTGGCGCCCGGCCCGTCATGACGGCCCGCCGAGTCGGTGACGCACCACCCTCCGGCGCAGGGTCGGCGAGGCCACCACCTCGTAACCGGCGTCAAGGAAGACGTGCAGCAGACCGACGGACGCCTCATCCCAGATCACGGTCTTCCCGGGCGGAGGCTCGGTGGGATAGCCCTCCAGGACGCGGGTGCCGACCTGCCTCCCATACTCGACGGTGGCGGCGGCCAGCTCGTACATCAGCCCCTGCCGGCGGAAGCCCTTGCCCACGACGAAGCAGGTGACCGACCAGACGCCCACGAGCTCAGGGTCCATTCGCATCCACGACTTCTGCCGGCTCCACACTCTGGGGTAGTTCTCCCGCGGTTCGACCGCGACCCAGCCGGCCGGCTCGCCGTCGAGGTACCCGATGAGGCCGGACGTGGGTCCGTCGGTGCCGCAATTGGTCTGCTCCAGCAGGGCGGCGTCCCGCTGATCCTGGGTGGTGTCGCGCCAGATCCAGCCTGGGACCTTCAGCGCCTGGCAGCGGCACTTCCGGGCCCCGCCAGTGTCGAACACCGCCTCGACGTCCCCGGTCATTGCCTCATTGGCCGGTCGCCACGTGAACTCGGGCACGCCGCAGCCTAGCCCGGATGGGTCACGACGTCCGCGATTGTTCGGTCGGTGCCGGCCTGCCGTGCTACCCCCGATCGAAAACGAGGTCGAAGTCCTTGCGCCAACTTCCTCCGCGATCCTCAGACGCCTCCCAGCGACCCGAGATCCTGTCGGGCCGGACGTCAGCGATGAACCGCTGGAACATGTCGGGATCCTCGCGACTCAGGGTCCAGTGCGAGCCGTCGAATGTCATGGCAAAGGCCCGGCAGACGCCTCGCTCGTCGTGGTACAGGGCCGAGTAGGTGTCTTGCGCGTCGTTGCGGCCGAGAGCCAGGACCATCTCGCTCGTCGCGTCTCCGACGTCGCCCTGCATCGTCCAGCGGAAGATCACGAACGCATCGCCCAACCACTCGACCGTTGCCGAGCCAGGCACCTCCAGGTCAGGCGGCTCCAGGAACCACGCGTTCCGCATCGTTGTCCGCCACGTCCCAGCCAGGACGTCCAACTGCTGCATCGCCTCGTTGCGCATCGCTCCTCCCTGATGTCGACCGTGGGTCGACTGCCGCTTAGGTAGCGAACTCACGGCACACGGTGATCGTGCCAGCGGCCCGGTGGACACGCACTCAATTGCCGCTGTCCGCTCTCACGCCGATGAGCGCTCGGTTCGACACACGTGAAGTAGGCCCAGCGATCTCGTCGCGGACCGGTGTCTGTCAGGATGCGCGAGTGACACCGCTCCGGTTCCGGTTGTCTGGCCCGCTGGTCGCCGGAACCGAACTAACGGTGGGCGCCTGGCTGCTGCAGTCCGCGCTACGCGACGGACTCCGCGAGGGCTGGTCCAGTTTTCTCGTGTTCGTCCTGGTGGTCTCGCTGATCCTGGTCGCGTCGCCATCGGTTTGTTCGTTGCTCTGCGACGTCACCACATGACTCATACGCCACGCTGACCCTGGCGCGCAGATATGCCGCGATCCGCTTGACCGGAACTGCCGCATGCATTCTGGCTTGGGCGCACCCGGATCCGCCGACCGTTGTTCGCGAACCCCCCGGCTACGTGCCGCCCGCCGTTGTCTCGTCGCATAACTGTCCATCGAGATCTTCGCAAACGTACAAACCGGTCGAGGAACGGACGCGTCTCTGCCCATGTCCGTTGCGGTAGGTAATCCGGAGGCCCTTGCCGCCGGCTGCTTCGGCCGCGGCGGGCTTCGTCAGATGCACGTAGAGAACCCAGAAGGCGTGGTCGGCCCGCCCACACCAACCTCGCAACCTGTCGGAACCATGACTGATTGACCGGATCTTGCTCAACCGCTTGGCCCAGAAGCCCCGCATACCGTTCCATCCCCGCACGATGGTGAAGTCGCTCACCACCGCGCCACCCACAGGATCAATCAAGTCGACGCGGGACACCCTGATCCTGCCTTGGCGGACCAGACACAGGTTGCTCCCATAGAACGTCACGTGCTTGCCACCTGGCTGCACCTCGGCCGCAAAGGTCACGCCGCCACGATCTACCTCTAGCAGCGGCACACGCTCGGCGCTGGCCGGGCCGGCATCAGCCGCGACGAGTGCCAGCGCGACAGCGAAGACAATGAATCGAGCTCCCGCAGACACCGACCAAACCCTAGACGCCCCCACCCGTCTTCGCTGCTGAACAAGCTGCTCACTCGAGGTCAATCAACCGTTCCCTGCGGCTGCCCGGGGGTTACGCCGCAACTGGGCACCGACGCATCAGTCATCTAGCCGCTTTCCGGACGAAGCGCCCGATCATGCCGCGATCGCGCGCTCATGCCGACGACGGGCTCGCGGCCTGGTCTCAACGGGGCGTTGAGGCATCCGGGAGGAAGGGTGCACCATGCCCCGGCACGACCTGTGTCGCGAGCGCCAGTACCCGCTCCCTCTGGCGCCGCAGGACTGCCCGGTCGGGCGCGTAGGGGTCCTCTGCGGGACCGTCCGCCGTCCACCACAGGTGTGTGAGCGCGACGATGTTGTCGGGGGTGCCGACCAGCGTCGTGATGTCCTGCGGCGTGTGGCCAGGCGTGGCGAGCAGCTGCACACTCGGCGTGAGCTGGACACCGTCGGCGTCCCGGCTGTTGAAGAGGTCGCCCTCCATGACTGCCTGGAAGTCATGCACGGGGACCACCGGGAAGAGCGCGACATTGAGGGTGTGGTCGGGGTGGTGGTGGCTGATCACTACGTCGGTAACGGCCTCCGGCCGAACGCCGAGATCGCGTAGGGGGCGGAGGATGAGGTCACGGTCGGCCACCATCCCGGGGTCCACCACGATGACCCGGTTCACGTCACGAATCAGGCTTACGGTCCCGGCCACCTTCTGGTTGCGCGCGTAACCCTCGACAAGCACGTCGAGCCGGGCGGCGCGGGCCAGTTCAGTCATCTGCCGAGAATAACCACACACTAGGTGGCCCACGTCCAGACATAGCCGCGATCAGGGCGTGAGCAGACGCGCGTCATCCGCCGCGATCGACAGCGCTCCCGGGCGTGGCCGGTATGCGGATGGGCGGAGCCGTCGATCTCCGTGCACCTCTTTAACGGTCGGCGCCCCGCTGATGCCGACTCAAGGCGACGTCATCTCGGAGAGCAACGAATCTGGCTCCGGGTCGGTCGGGAGGCGCCGTGCCGATACCGAGGTTCGTCCGTCGAGCAAGGCCCGCGTCATGATGTCGAAACGGCTGACGCCTGGCGGCGGATCTGTGCCTCGCTCGGAATCATGATCACCTGTGCCGTCGACGACACCGTCAACCCGCGGAAGCTGCAGGACTTCGAACGGTCCACCAGGCCTGGATCATCGGCCTGGTGAACCGGCACGGCGGGACCCACCACGGCTACTTCCTGCCGAGTGAGGGCGCCAGCGACAAGGCGCTCGCGCTGTTCTCCTCTCCCTCCCGAGCGAAGTACCAGCAGTATCGAGCCCGCTTCGGCGCCGACCCCGACTTCATCGCCGCCGACGCCATTCGTGAGGAGTCCGGCTGCGTCCAGCGCTACGAGCGGACGTTCATGCGTCCGGTACGACAGAGGATTGCCCGAGCGGTAGAGGCACGGCCCTGCAGCCGAGCTTCGGGCGGCATGCCACCACCCGCTCGCGGCCGCTCCCCCGGCTTACTCCCGGCCCATCAACTCCGTTGCTGCCAGTCGATCCACGGGAGTTGTTTGCGCAGGTCAAGCCTCCTTTCGGCATCAGGACGAGCGAAGCTCTCGTCCAGCGCAACCGCACGGATCCAGCCGACGAGCGGGTGGTGTGGCGTTCACTCGCCGGACGATTCCGCCGAGACCCGGCGTCGGACCTAGGCTCCGATGCATGACGGAGTACCAGGTGACCCGGTGGCGCGAGCTTCCGTCGATGGTCGCGGCCAGGGCGGGCGACGAGATCGTGAAGTCCGAGCTCGCACCGCGGTTCCAAGAGGCGATCGATGAGGCGGCCATGCGGCTCGGCGACACCGGGGCCGACACCTACCTCGCGGGCTGGGAACGGTCGCCGTGGATCGAAGCCGACGGTCCTCCGGCCGAGGTGCTCGACCGAGTCGCCGCCGAGCTCGACGCGGAGTGGCCTGCCGACAGGATCGCCGACTACCTCGATGGGCTGGGCCGGTGAACCGGCTCACGACACTGCTGGGCATGGATCGTCCGGTCCTGCTGGACGGCGCCATGGGCACGCTGCTCCAAGACAGCGGCCTGGAAGACGGCGCACCCGGTGAGCTGTGGAATCTGGAGAACCCCGAGGCGATCCGCGCGGCGCACGCGGCGTACGCGCAGGTGGGTGCGCGGCTGCTGACGACCAACACCTTCGGCGGCACGCGGCCGCGGCTGGACATGCACGGCCTCGGTGACCGCGTCGGTGAGGTGAACCGGACGGCGGCGCAGCTCGCGCGATCGGTGGCGGATGAGCGCGGACTGCTCGTTGCCGGCGACCTCGGCCCGACCGGCGAGCTGCTGGCCCCGCTCGGGACGCTGTCGCCCGAGGAGGCGCAGGCGCTGTTCGCCGAACAGCTCATCGGGCTGGTCGAGGGCGGGATCCACCTGGTGCTGGTCGAGACCCTGAGCGACCTCGGTGAGGCTGACGCGGCCCTCGCTGCGGCGCGGGAGGTCGCGCCCGAGCTTCCGGTCGCGGTCACGATGAGCTTCGACACCAACCTGCGCACCATGATGGGCGTCCGCCCGGGCGACGCAGTGGCGCACCTGGCCGCGGGAGGTGCCGACGCCGTAGGCGCCAACTGCGGTCGCGGTCCGGAGGAGATGGAGCTCATCGCCGAGGAGATGGTGCAGGCCCGCACCGGCGACCTGCTCCTGGTCGCCCAGTCGAACGCCGGCCTCCCCCACGTGGTGGGCGACCACTTCGAGTACGACGCCAGCGCCGGCGACCTGGCTGCGCACGCCACCCGGCTGGCCGAGCTCGGTATCGACCTGGTCGGCGGCTGTTGTGGCTCGACACCGGCGCACATCGCCGCCATGGCCGCCACCCTGACCTCAGCCTGAGCCTGAGCCGCCTGTCACCGACCAAAGGTGCTTCACCCGGCCGCGATGGCACCTGCGTGCCTGCGCGGAAGAAGTCGTGGCACCGCCGCGGCACCGCCCGACCATGCCGCGATGAGTGCGCTCATGGCAGCCGATGAGCGGACGCACGCTGGTAGCGAAGGTAAGGTCCGCCTGTGCCTGATGCCATCGAACAGAGCGAACCGCCGGTCAGCCCAAGGGCGGGTGCCTACCTCTTGGGTGTGGTCGCTTTGGCGTGCTGCATTCGCCTGGCGGTCCTTGCCGGAGATGATGGCGCAGTAACTGGCGAGCACTTCGTGTGGCTAGCGGTGTGCGTAGTTGCAGCGGCATTCTCCGCCGCGTGTGCGGTGGTGGTGGCACTGAAGACCGCCGAACCAGGGTGGCAAGGCCGGGACAGCTGATGGCCTGGGTGTCCGCTCATCATGCCGCGATCCGGGCGCTGCGCACCCAGGTGCGTGCGGCCATCAACTCCCGCCTTTTGCCGGTTGGGGCGCTGGCCATGGCGACTTCTTGAGCCTGGAGCAGAGCGCGCCCGGCCAGGTTCGGACGGTGGGGATCAGTCGCAGCCGACAAGAGACGTGGTACGCGGCCAGGCCTCGACCTGGTCGCCCTCGTTGGAGACGAGGTATGCCACGGAGTCCTCGTCGGCGGGTGCGAACCAGAGCGCCCCTACTGGACTGGAGTAGCCAGACGAGCGCGCCTCGTCCGGTAACCCTGCGTCCTGCTGGAAGCTGGACACGGTCAGATGGTCAAGCACGCCCTCGGGGTCGCGGACGTACATCCGAGGCTGGCCGCCCGTCGTGCCGATCGGCCAGCTGACGCGTAAGAAGGTGACCTCCTCGTGGTCGCAGTGGTCCGAGCCTCGGTAGCTCTCGACCACGTCGGGATCAGCTGGTTGCCCCTCCCGCTCCCAGACGGTGGACTTCTCGTCGTTGCCGCACCCGGCCGAGACGAGCCAGATGGGCACCACGACCAGAGCCCGTGCCGGACCAGATGCGCGCATGCTGGTCATCGTGCGACACTGCCGGGTGTCCTAGACGGCTTTCACGACGATCCAGTGCCTTCCAGGACCGCACTTCGCATTCCCATCACGATCGCCGTGCGTTTCGGAGCTGCTGGCCACCGATGCAGGGCAGCGATGTCGACCTGACCCGGCGTCGCCCACCGCCACGACCGGAGTGGTGGCCTGGCCGGGTGTGACCGCGGCCGCCGACCAGGACGAGACGGGACTTCAGTCTGCCCCGGCCGAGCGAGGCGAGAGACGGGGAGTACGGCGCATCGTTGGCCGCCTGGAGAGCCGTCCACACCACTGCGTTGGCAGGGGTCGGCCTGCGAACTCGGCGAAGCGGGTGGAGTCAGGACCACGTCGTCTGCCGAGCCCCGAGGCTGATTGGACGCCTCCCGCCAGTGGCCTACGGATACGAGTGAGCATGGTGGTCTGCGCCGACGCGACGCCTCGCAGGTGCGTCCGGCTGGCTGTCCCGAAACGCTTCCCCACCGTTCCGAGCCGCCATACGCTGGGACGGGTTACGTGCTTGATGAGGGGGGTCTGATGGAGGGCGACGTTGTCACCAGTTTCCGAGAGTCGATCGAGATCTCGGCACCGCCCCAGGCGGTCTGGGACCTGATCACCGACATTCGTAGACACGCCGAGTTCGCAGGGCCGAAGAGCATCACCAAGGTCATCGACTTTGACGGCCCCGTGGCCGTCGGCAGTAGGTGGGTCGCCCACGAGAAGTTCGGCCTGCAGAAGTTCGACGCACCCTCAGAGCTAAGGGTGGTCGAACAGGGCAAGCGGCTGGAGTGGGTCTCCTTCCCACCGATGAAGGAGGACAATCGCGGTAAAGGCGGCCGCGTCATCTGGGGCTACGCGCTCAGCCCCGCCGCCGATGGAAGCAGGCTCGAGCACTACATGACCGCGCTCGAGCCCCGGAAGGGGGCGGCCTCGCTGAGGGCGATGTACAAGGTTCTCCGGCTGCCGGCCAAGCAGGTGGCCGGCGCCCGGACCACGCTCGAGAACATCCGCAAGGCCGCCGAGCCGAGTCCCTGAACCCGGTGACCGTGCGCCGGTGCTGAAACTACGGCTGGAGTGCCGCCTCGGCCGTGGAGATCAGTCCCTGAGCGCTGGTGGTGAACGCCGCGCGGTCCACGTCGGCCGCCTCGGCCCACAGCTCGACGAGCTCGGAGCGGTCGGACAGCACCCGCTGCAACGCCGCCACGGTCAGCTCGAGCAAGGCGTCGTCGGGGGTCGTGGGGGCCGTCTCCGGGCCGTACTCCGGGTCGACCGGCGCCTCACCGGGAAGCCCTGAGGTGACCCAGGCGGCTGCGGCGATCGCCTCGTTGCCCGCAGAAGCCTCCACGGAGTCGTCGGCGTCGAGCACGTCCTGGAGCGTCTGCCTCGCAAACGCGAGAGCGTCGTCGCTCTCGTCCAGCTGTGCCGCCCAGTCGGCCGCATCGTCGTTGTCGAACGGCTTCGTGCCCCATGCACCCATGGCGGGATCCTACGAGCCGGGCGTCAGTCGGTGCGGGCCGCGACCAGTGCTGCTACGCCGACGACGAGGCGGAGGCCGCCGCTACCGCGACCGACCCACTGCTGTCGATCGGCACCGTCGCCGACTAGAAGGTCACGGCACGGCCGTACGCCGGCATTCTCGAGGACGCACAGCGGCCACCGGGCGTCCGGGTGGTGCCACGTCACGTGCTGGTGCCCGAGTTCCGCGACGACGTCGTGGCCTCGATCGCCGACGCCGCGGCCCAGGCACCCGCACCGGTGCTGAGCCTCCGCGCCCTCGGCGGTGCCGTCGCCCGGGTGCCTACCTCGGCCACGGCCTTCGCCCACCGCGACGCCGAGGCGATGGTCGTCTCCGCCGCCTTCGTCCCCCGAGGACGCCGACGACGACGTCATTCGTGCGGCGCTCGCCCCGTGGCGCCTGGTGGCCGCGCACGGTCGGGGCGCCCACGTGAACTTCTCAGCTCCGCGACCCCCGAAGACGTCCGCGCGGCGTACCCGCCGGAGACCCTCGCCCGCCTCGCCGCTCGATGCCTCGGTCAGCTCCCCGAGCAGCGCCTGCATCTGGGCAGCAGCGACCGCGATCGGGTGGCCCCGGTCGATGGTCGATCTGGTGCTGCTCACGACACCGACCCAGCACCCGGCACCGACATCCGGCGCCCGCAATCCAGGCACAATCCGCCCCCTGGGTCACGGTCCGGCAACACGTCCCGCGGGCTGTCCACAGCCGGGTTTCGGGGTCAGCCACACGCGCTGCGGCGGCTCGGCCAGACCCATGGGCGGCTCGATGATTCACCGTTTCGCCTACCCGTCCGAGGATGACTTCCGCGCCGTTCTCACCTACGACGCGGCCGGGCTGGTCCCGACTACCCCGGCATCCCCGTGCGTTTTCACCTGACGGTCAGCCGACCTCGTCGGCCAGCCGTGCCACCGGCTCCGCCACCCGTGGCCCGAACATCACGGCGTCGTTGTGGTCGGCGCCCTCGATCACGACCCGCTCGGACAACACTGGAACCTCGTCGGCCACTCGCTCGCTCAGCTCGGTGGGCACGATCGAGTCGCGGTCTCCGTACACGACGGTCACCGGCACCTCGCTGCCATCGAGGTGGTCCACCACCGGGAACCGGTCGCGCAGCAACAGTCGCACCGGGAGCCACGGGTAGTGGTGGGCTCCGACGTCCGCGAGCTCGGTGAACGGCGACCGGAGCACCATCCCGGCTGGCGGTCGTTGCGTCTGCAGTGCCGCCACGACAGCCCCGCCCAGCGACTCCCCGTAGTAGATCGTGCGCTCGGCCGAATAACCGAGGTCATCCAGCGCGTCCACGGCCGCCATCGCGTCGAGTGCCAACCCGTCCTCGCTCGGACTGCCGGGGTTGCCGCCGTAGCCGCGATAGTCCATCAGGAGTACGGCGAGCCCGTGTCGTCGCAGCTCCGCCGCCAGACCGGCCCGGCCGGCCCGGTTGCCGCCGTTGCCCGGCGCCACCAGCACCGCCATCCGCCGGTCGGCCTTTCCCGGGCCGGGTGCCGGCGGCACGAACCAGGCGCCGAGCTCGAGCCCGTCGTCCGTGTGCAGCGTGACGTCGCGCGCGCCCTCGATCGCCTCACTGGCCGGCGGCACCGACGAGGAGTCGGGGAAGTAGATCAGCTGCCGCTGCTGCCACCACAAGATCCCGATCACCACCCCACCGACCAGCAGAAGGACCACGAGCGCCCGCAGCAGCCGACCGCGGTTCAGCGCCAGTGTGGCCATCCATCATGGTGCTCACCGAGACGTGCCCCGGCGCAACCGGTTCACCCCATCTCGTAGGTTCGAGGCACCAACGACGGGAGGAACGACCGTGATCGAGCTGACCCAGGGCCAGGAGCTGCTACTGGCGTCCGAGAGTGGTGAGCCGCTGACCCGGCTGCAAGTCGGGCTGGGCTGGGACAAGCTTCCGACGGCGGGCGCCATGGGCACCGGCGCGCCCGACATCGACCTGGACGCCTCGGCGGTGGCGTTCGCGAAGCGCGAGCTCGCCGACCTCGCGTTCTACAACAACCTGCGGACCCGCGACGGATCCGTGACACACCTCGGTGACAACCTCACCGGCAAAGGCACGGGAGACGACGAGGCGATCACCGTCGACCTCAGCCGGGTGCACCCGATGATCGACACGCTCTTCTTCCTCGTCAGCAGCTACCACGGCCACACCTTCGAGTGGATCAACAACGCCTACTGCCGGCTGGTCGACGACAACGATGTCGAGCTGGCCCGCTACACGCTCACGGGAGGCATGTCACAGACCGGGCTCGTCCTGGCCAAGATCTTCCGCGACGGCGAGACCTGGCGGCTACGGGCGATCGGCGAGGGCATCCCGGTCAAGATCCCGACGGAGTCGGTCCAGGCGCTGCGTCCGTTTCTCTGACGGGTCCGATCAGGACGACTGGAACCACCCGCGCTGGGCGCGAGTCATCGTGCTTCTCTTCCGGGAGCGCCTGTCGGGAACTGTCGGAGGCTGGGCCTAGGCTCGGTCACGTGATGCGACGATGAGCAAGATGGATGCCCTCCGCGCCATGCGCGAGGCCCGCTACGAGCAGGCAGCCGCACGCACGGCGACGAAGACGACAGCATCGAAGGCGACGAAACGACCTGCCGTCGCACCGGCCGAGGCGCCCCGCGCCGCCGCGGCAGCAGTCCCCGAGCCCGCGCTCTGTGGCCATCGCAACATGAGCGGACGCACCTGCACCCGCGAGCACGGGCACGCGGCGAAGAGTCACCGCTACTCCTGAGTCCGATGACGACCAGCCACAACAAGCAGACCGTGGAGCGCTACCTCGAGGGCTTCCGCCGCAACGACCACGTCCAGATCCTGTCGTGCCTCACCGACGACATCACCTGGACTGTCTTCGGCGCCTACGCCCTCGAGGGCAAGGAGGCCTACGACGCCGCGATCGACGGCCCGGACTTCTTCCGACCGCCAGAGCTCGAGGTGGTCCGGATGGTCGAGGAGGACGACACGGTCATGGCCGAGCTGACCGGGCGGGTTCCGCAGGGGGACGGGTCGGTGCAGCGGCTGTCGATGGCCGAGGTGTTCCGGATGCGGGACGGACTGATCTGCGAGCGGCGGGCCTGGGTGATCCCGCTGCACCACGACGACGTTCGGTGACAGAGATCAAGGCCGCAGTGGAGCCGTGGCGAAGTCGCGCAGGCCGTCGTCGGGCGTGATCTCGGCGGTGAAGCCCAGCTCCCGCTTCGCCCGCTCGGGCGAGGCGACGATGTGGCGGACGTCGCCGGGGCGGTAGCCGCCGGTCACCTGGGGCTCGATCTCGCGGCCGGACCCGGAGGCGACCTGGCGAGCGACGTCGAGGATGGCGAGGGGACGGCCCGAGCAGACGTTGTACGTTGCGTAGTGACGGCCGGACTCCCCCACCACCGCGCGCAACGCGAGCACGTTGGCGCGCGCGACGTCGGAGACGTGCACGAAGTCGCGCATCTGGGCGCCGTCCTCGAAGACCTGGGGCGGCTCACCGCGCTCGAGGGAGGAGCGGAACATCGCGGCGACACCGGAGTACGGCGTGTCGCGGGGCATGCCGGAGCCGTAGACGTTGTGGTAGCGCAGCGCGATCGCTGCTGCGCCGGCCTGCCGCACCCAGCTCGAGGTGTAGTGCTCCTGGGCGAGCTTGCTGGCGGCGTAGCTGCTGCGCGGGTCGAGCCGGGCGTCCTCGTCGACGGGCTCCCAGCCCAGCGACTGCGAACAGACGGGGCAGTGGACGTCGAAGTCGCCGCCGTCGAGCGCCGCGATCGAGCGCGGGCCGGGCACCTGGTGCCCGTGGTCGGGACACGCGTAGCGACCCTCGCCGTAGACCACCATCGACGACGCCAGCACGATGCGGTCGACCCCGACGTCGTGCATGGCGGCCAGCAGCGCGGCGGTGCCGAGGTCGTTGTGGGCGGCGTACGCCGGGAGGTCGCCGACCCGAACCCCGGCTCCGACCAGCGCAGCCTGGTGGCAGACCACGTCGACGCCGACGAGCAGCGCTGCCCACTCGGCCGAGGCGGCCTCGCGCACGTCGAGCTGGTGCGTTCCCTCGGGCGGCGTCGTGGCGCCGTGGGCGCTGTCGAGCATCAGGTCGACCCGGACCACCTCGTCGCCCTCGGCCTCGAGCCGGTCACCGACCGCGGTGCCGATGAAACCGGCCGATCCCGTCAGCAACACCCTCACCGGCCTGCCTCCGAAAGCACGGCGGCGCGGTGGGCGGGCCCTAGACTCGCGGCGTGCACCGCCTCGTCGCCATCACAGCCCTGGTGAGCCACATGCTCTTCGTCGCGTTCACGGTGCTGGGCGGCTTCCTGGCCTGGCTGGTGCCCTGGGTGCTCGTGCCTCACGTCGCGTCGGCGCTGTGGGGTGCTCGGATGGCGGCCTGGCGACGCACGTGCCCGCTCTCCGTCGCCGAGAACTGGGGTCGCAGCGGCTCCGGGCGACCGCAGCTTCACGAGCGAGGCTTCATCGCGCACTACTTCGAGGACCGTCTCTACCCGGCGGCGGTCGCCCGCCGGGTCGAGCTCGCCGCCGGGACCCTCGTGGTCGGATCGTGGTTCGGCTACGCGCTTCATTAGGCACTCACGGTCGGCGCCCCGGCACCTCGTAGGTCAGCTCGATCTCGTCGGCCCAGGTGGAGCACGAGCAGCCCGTGGGGTCCGGCAGGCGGGCGATGGTGTCGGCCAGCAGCTTCGTCAGCCGATCGAGGTTGGCGCGGAAGAGCGCGAAGACCTCCTCCTGGCTCACGCCGTGACCGGACGCGGCGCCGGCGTCCATGTCGGTGACCAGCGCAACTGCGGCGTAGCACTGGCGCATCTCCCGCGCCAGCGCCGCCTCGGGGGCACCGGTCATGTTGATCAGGTCCCAGCCCTGGGCGGCGTAGTGCCTCGACTCGGCCCTCGTCGAGAAGCGCGGGCCCTCGATCACCACCATCGTGCCGCCGACCCTGATCGAGGCGTCGGCGGCGATCAGGGCGGCGCCGGTGGGGGCGCAGTAGGGGTCGGCGAAGGGCAGGTGGCAGGCGCCGCTCTCGACGTACGACGAGATCCGGCGGTGGGTGCGGTCGACCAGCTGGTCGGGCACCACCACGTCGCCGGGGGCCACGGCGTCGCGCAGCCCGCCGACCGCGCACGGCGCCAGCACCTGGCGGACGCCGATCGAACGGAGCGCCCAGAGGTTGGCGCGGTAGTTGATCGCGTGCGGCGGGAGCTCGTGCGCCTTCCCGTGCCGGGGCAGGAACGCCACGCTCCGCCCGGCCACGGTGCCGATCGCGACCGGGGCCGAGGGCGCGCCGTACGGCGTGTCGATGACGTGCTCGCTCGGGTCGTCGAGGAACGAGTAGAAGCCGGTGCCGCCGATGACCCCGACGTCAGCGGGCTGCAGGGGTGCGATGCTCACCCGGGCAACTCTGCCAGTCGGCCCGCCCGGACCGCTGCCAGCACCACCACCACCGCGAGCACGATCGTGGTCAGCGCCAGCGCCGGGTAGCCGGCGAGGTCGACGATCAGGCCGGCCAGCCCGCCCGCCGCCGCGGCCGTCACGCCCATCACCAGGTCGGCGCCGCCCTGCACGTCGGTGCGTGCGTCCAGCGGGGCGTGGTCGGCGATCATCGTCGACGACGCCACGGTGGCGAACGACCAGCCGAGACCCAGCAGGAACAGTCCGCCGAAGATCTGCCACGAGCTGCCCTCGGGCGCCGAGGCACACATGGCCAGCGCGACCAGCAGGATGCCGCCGCCGGCCGCGAGCACGATCGGCCGGCCGGCGCGGTCCGCAAGCATCCCGACCAGAGGCGAGAACGCGAACATCCCCAGCACGTGCACAGAAATCACGACGCCGATGATCCGTAGCTCGGAGCCGCCGTGCTCCATGTGCAGCGGCGTCATCACCATCACGCTGACCATGGCCGCGTGGGCGCCGGCAAGGCCGAGCACGGCGTAGCCCAGCACCGGTCGCTCGCGTACGGCGGCCACGGCCCGGCCCCACGACGTACCGGTCGGTGCCGCGGTCGGCACCTCCGCGCTGGCCCGGGCGACGAGCAACGGGTCGGGCCGCAGCAGCACGAAGACCACCACGGCCGCGAGCAGCATCCCGATCGCGCCCAGGGCGAACGGGCCGGTCAGCTCGGGGATGCCGAGCAGTTCGGCGAAGGCGCCCGCGGGGCCGGTGAGGTTGGGGCCGGCGACCGCCCCGATGGTGGTGGCCCACACCACCATCGACAGCGACTGGGCGCGGCGCTCGGCGACGGCGAGGTCGGTGGCGGCGTAGCGGGCACCGCTGTTGGCGGCGGTTGCCGAGCCGAGGAGGGCCGCGCCGACGAGCAGCAGGGCCATCGAGTCGACCACCCCGGCCACGACGGCCAGCACCGACCCGGAGGCGCCTAGCAGGTAGCCGGTCGTCAGCCCGATCCGGCGTCCGTGGCGCGACATCAGCCGCGCCAGGAAGTACGACGCGACCGCGGCGCCCAGCACCTGGAAGGTCTGCGCCAGCCCGGCCTGGCTCTCCGAGCCCGACAGGTCGCGGGCCAGCAGCGACGCGGTGGCGATGCCGATCGTGATGCCGATCGCGCCCACCGCCTGCGCGAGCACCAGCGTGCGCACGGTGCGGGCCTGCACGGCAGCGACGTCGTGCGTCACGCGCGTGACGGGGCTGGTCATCGCTCGCTCGGCGGCAGCTCGAGCGCCTTCCAGACCGCGGCCCACACCTGCTTCGGCGGTACGCCGTCATCCAGCGCTTCCTTGGCGGTCCGGCGGCCGAGGTCGGACATCACGAACTGCTCGGCCCAGACGCGGTAGTAGCCGGTGCCGAGCGCAGCCTCCATCCGTGCCCAGAACTCCGTGTGTCTCACCCGCACATCATCGACGAACAGCCACGACGCTGAGCCACGAGTCCCCCCGGAGGCCCTCGGCGTGCTCGGTCTCGAGCACCTGCCAGCCGGCGTCCGTCAGCACCTCGCGCAGTCGCTGCTCGCGCCAGTAGACGAACCTGCGGGGCGTCGGCACGCTGCCGTGCGTCGACCAGCCCTCACCGTCTCCCTCCTTGAGCGAGAGCCGGAACAACCCGTCGGGCCGGGTGGCCTCCGCCAGCCGACGGAGCACGACAGGGAGGTCGGCACGCGCCACGTGGAGCAGGCTCGCGTTGGCCCACACGGCGTCGTACGGCACCCCCGGGCGCTCGGGGTCGGCGAGGTCGTCGGTCAGCGGGTCCAGCACGTCGGCCCGGTGGCCGTCGGCGCGCAACAGCTCGACGAAGCCGGGCGTGATGTCCGTACGACGGACACTCAGCCCGCCAGCCTCCAGCGCCGCAGCGTCGCGACCGGCGCCGCTGCCGATCTCGAGCACCCGGGCGCCGGCGGGCAGCGCGGCGACCAGGGCGTCGATGGCGGCGCGGACCCCGTCGGGCCTGGCCGCGGTGGCGCCGCGATAGGCCGCCGCGTGCTGGTCGTAGCCGGCGACGGTGACCGCTCCGGCGACGTCCCAGAGGTGGTGCACGACGTCGTGGAGGTGGTAGCGGCCGATCGACTCGACGGTGAAGGCGTCGCCGTTGCCGCGCCGGCCGGGCCGCGCCCACTCATCGTCGGCCACGGCGTCGTAGACGTCGGCAACGGCGTGAGCGGCCGCCGCGAGCTGGGGGCTGACCTCGGCGGGGTCGGCCAGGTCGTAGCGGCTCTCCACGGCGGTGACGTCCTGGTCCCAGTTGGGGAACTCCGGGTCGTCGTCGCCCAGCATCATCGCCACCCGTTCGGCGAACAGGCTGTGCACGTCGCGGACGTGGCAGGCGTACTCGGTGACCGACCAGACGTCGGGGAGCCGACGCTCGGTGACCCTCGGGGCGGAGAGCGCGGCCTCCCACAAGGAGGCGTTGTCGCGGACGAGCCTGCCGAGCTCGGCGCGGTCGACCGCGGAGACGTCGAGGCCGCAGTCGGGGCAGGGCTGCTCGAGGACCCAGGTCCAGTCCTTGGTGTCCGGCTCGATCTCGGGTGCGGTCGTCATGGCGGGATTCTCCCAGTCACCGCCCGCCCCGGCGCGCGCGTTGCTGCCAACCTCGGGGAAGATGGCGCCATGTTGATCCGGCCGGCCGCGGAGGCCGATCTGCCCGCGGTGAAGACCATCTACGACCAGCAGGTGCTCAACGGCACCGCCACGTTCGACCTCGAGCCGCCTCCCGTCGACTACTGGCGCGCCCGGCTGACCAGCACCGAGGCCGGCGACCACCTGTTGGTCGCGGTCGAGGACGACGCCGTGCTCGGCTACGCCTACTCCGCGGCGTACCGGACCCGGCCGGCGTACTCCCACACCCGCGAGACCTCGGTCTACCTCGCCCCCGAGGCGGTCGGGCGCGGCGTCGGTCGGGCGCTGTACGACGAGCTGCTGGCGCGGCTCGCCGCCGACGGCGTGCACACGGTCCTGGCCGTGATCGCGACGCCCAACGAGGCCAGCGAGGCCCTGCACCGGGCCTGCGGCTTCGAACGGGTCGGGCTTCTTCCCGAGGTGGGGCACAAGTTCGACCGGTGGATCGACACCGCCTTCTGGGCGCTGGTGCTGCAGGCGGGCTCGGGGCGGGCGTAGCCGCTCAGCTGTGCTGCCGGGCACCGACTCACGCGTGGTACCGGTGTCGGAGCCGCAGCTGGACGGAGACGAACACCCAAGCCGCGACCAGCGGTCGAGCTAGAGCCGCACCGGCGCCGACCCGAACGCGACGTTGAAGCGGTCGCACCAGATCACCACCGACCGCATGCCGTCGAGGTCGGCCGAGGCGGGGATCTCGTAGTTCTGGTTGCCGTGGGTGGCCTTGAGGTCGCCGAGGCGCAGGTAGCGGCCGTCGTCGTAGGAGCCCCAGTCGCCGCCGCTGGGCTGGTCGGTGACCCAGATGTGGAGGTCGGGGCCGTCCGAGCTGGCGAGGTCCTCGATGCGGACGAAGCGACTGCCGTCGGCGAGCTCGATCACCCGCACCCGGCCGGACGTGTCGTGCTCGGCGTCCTCGAAGGTGCCGGTCGCGAGCTCGACCACGTCCGGCAC
>JALZCZ010000194.1 GCA_030862825.1 Actinomycetota bacterium
GAGATGTCGCTGCCCCAGCGGATCGGCTCGTAGGGGATCCGCAGCGACCGGAAGATCTCGTCGTAGAACTCGTCCTCGCCGAGCAGCAGCTGGTGGATCCGCTTGAGGAACTCGCCCGACTGCGCGCCCTGGATGACGCGGTGGTCGTACGTCGAGGTCAGCGTCATCACCTTGCTGATCGCGTTGCGCGCGATCGCGTCCTCCGACGCGCCCTGCCACTCGGGCGGGTACTCCATGGCGCCGACGCCGATGATCGCTCCCTGGCCCTTCATCAGGCGGGGCACGGAGTGCACGGTGCCGATGCCGCCCGGGTTGGTGAGCGAGATGGTGGTGCCCTGGAAGTCCTCGACGCCGAGCTTGCCGTCGCGCGTCTTGCGCACGATCTCCTCGTACGCCGTCCAGAACGCCGCGAAGTCCATCGACTCGGCGGCCTTGATGCTCGGCACCAGGAGCTGGCGGGTGCCGTTGTCCTTCTTCACGTCGATCGCGAGGCCGAGGTTGATGTGCGCCGGCGTGATCAGGTTGGGCTTGCCGTCGATGACGTCATAGCCGACGTTCATCTCCGGCATCGCGCGCAGGGCCCTGACCAGGGCGTACCCGATCAGGTGGGTGAAGGACACCTTGCCGCCGCGGGCGCGGGCGAGGTGGTTGTTGATCACGGTCCGGTTGTCCCAGAGCAGCTTGACCGGCACCGACCGCACCGAGGTGGCCGTGGGCACGGTCAGCGAGGAGTCCATGTTGGCCACGGTGCGGGCCGGCGCTCCCCGCAGCACGGTGTAGGTCGGCTCGTCGCTGGCGGCCGGCGGCTGGGCCGGGCGCGACTCCTTGGGCATCGGGTTGACGGTGTCCTTGGCCGGCTCGGCCGCCTTGGCGCTCGGCCGCGGCTTCGCGACCGGCGCGGGCTTGGCTTCGCTCTTGGCCGCCGGCCTGGCCTCGGTCCTCGTCTCCGTCTTGGTGGGCTCGGCCTTGGCCTCGGGAGCGGCCTGCGTCTCGGTCGCCGGCTTCGCTGGAGCCTCCGTCGCTTCGGGCTGCCGCGGGCTCGGGGAGCCGTTGCCGCCGGGGACCCCATTACTCTTGAAGTACTCGACCCACGTACTGTCGACACTGCTCGGATCGGCGGCGTATCGCTCCCGCATCTCCTCCACGAGCCACTCGTTGGCTCCGAAGTCGGAGGAGGGTTGTACTGATTTCTGGGGAGATCCCGTGGTGGGGGAGCTGGGAGACTGGCTGCCTGACGACTGCGGCACGACTTGCTTCGCCTCTTCCGGAGGATGGAGCGGATGTGATGTGGATGCGCCGTCAAGGCTAGACCCACCGGCCAGCAAATGCCCGGGTCAGGTCCCCTTTTCGGGCACGCTGTTACCGGAGCCACATCCCGGGCGCGGCGCAGGGACAGCACATCGCCGGCCGCAGGCCGGCACACGACCGACAACCGACCAGACGAGGGGTGTTGCTCGAGCATGGCTCGACGTAACCAACCAGCACACATCCGCAGAGCTGCCGCGGCGATCACGACGGCCGCGCTGCTCGCCCTGACCGGATGCTCCGGCGACGGTGACGAACCGGACGCCGACCCGTCGTCGTCCACGGCGAGAGCGCCGGGGCCGCCGCCGCTGGCGACCCACACGACGCTGGGTGTGATCTCCGGCAAGCTCGGCGACAAGGACCGGGCGCGGGTGAAGAAGAAGACCGCGGCGGTCGTCGACGACTGGCTCGATGCGGCGTACGTCGGCGACGGGTGGCCGCGCCCGCTCGACAAGGCCTTCCCGCACTTCAGCAGCGGCGCGAAGCGTGACGCGCGGCAGGACGCGGCGCTGATGAGCAACCAGAAGCTGGCCGACCGGCTCGAGACCGTCGAGGCGACCAAGCGGCGGCTCCGGGTCGACGTGCTGGCGGTCAAACGGCGGGCGGTCGGGGTGACCGCGCGGTTCGTGCTGCGGATGCGCCTGGCGGGCGAGGTGAACCGCGCCGAGGAGGTCCGGGGCAGCCTCTTCCTGACCAACCGTGAGGGCGACTGGAAGGTCTTCGGCTACGACGTGCAGAGGGGGAAGGCGTGATGAGGGGACGACGCGTGCTCCGCGTGCTCAAGACGGGCCTGCTCGTGCTGGTGCTCGCCGTCTGCGGACTGGTGATCCCCGACTCCGGCCCCCAGTCGACCCAGTCGACGCTGGTGAAGGTCGACCGGGCGAGCGGTGTCGACGTCGGCTCCGACGTGATCTGGATCCTGGCCGTCGGCTCGGACGCCCGGCCCGGCGAGGACATGACCCGGGTGCGCGGCGACGCGCTCCAGCTGATCGGGATCAACACCGAGAGCGGGGCGGCTACCACGATCGGCATCCCGCGTGACGCCTACGTGTCGATCCCGGGCCGCGGCTCCGACCGGGTCAACGCCGCGCTCTACTACGGCGGCCCGCAGCTGCTCGGCGAGACGGTCGGCAACATGATCGGCATCCCACCCGACTACGTCTTCATCACCCGGTTCCCGTTCTTCGAGGACATGGTCGACGACATCGGCGGCATCACGGTGCGCAACCCGAGGCCGTTCTCCGACGAGAACCTGAAGCCGGCCGGTTTCCAGGCTGGCCGGATCAAGCTCGACGGCTACGGCGCGATGGCGTTCGCCCGGATCCGCAAGACCCTTCCGGGCGGGGACTTCGACCGATCGGCCAACCAACAGCGCGTGCTGCGCGGCATCCAGGGCGCGATCAGGGCGCGGGCCGACCAGCCGGGCTTCATGGAGCGTGGAGTGCTGACCGTGCTGGAGCACATGCGGACCAACGTGGCTCCCGGTGAGCTGTTCCGGATCGCCCAGGCGGTCGCGCAGGTCGACCCGAGCAAGATCACCGGCTGCGTGGTGCAGGGCGGCATCGGCAACGTCGGCGGCGCCAGCGTCGTGATCCCCTACCTCGACCAGGCCCGCCGCTACGGCGACGCGGCCCGCAAGGACGCCACCATCTCTCGGTGCTGAGGTACACGGCTACGTCCCCGAGAGCGGCTTGCGAGGTCTCGACACGGCCTCGCCCGGAAGCGAGGAACGAGCGCCCGGGCCTCTAGACCCCCAGGCGCACCACGGCATGCGGTCGCCCTGACCACGAGCAGCCCCGAGGTCTCCGGGCCGGCGCCCGAATGGTGGTGCTGTTCCATCCCGGTGTGGACCTGGCCGGGGCCGTCGGGCAGTCCGCGACCAGGGCTGGATCTGACGCGGCGGTTGCGGAAATTCGGCGACACGCCCGGTTGCCCCCATAGACTCCCGCGACGTGCAGCGGGACTTTCGAGCGGACATCCAAGGACTCCGCGCTGTTGCCGTCGGTCTCGTGGCACTCGACCACGCCAACGTGGGTCCCTTCGACGGCGGCTTCGTCGGCGTCGACGTCTTCTTCGTGATCTCCGGCTACCTCATCACCTCGCTGCTGCTGCGCGAGGCGGACCGGTCCGGCCGGATCTCGCTCCGCGACTTCTACGCCCGCCGCGCCCGCCGGATCCTGCCGGCCGCGCTGCTGGTGATCATGGCGACGATCCTGCTGTCGGTGCTCTTCCTCGACGGCGCGGCCGCGCTCCTGGTGGGGGAGCAGGCGGTCTGGGCGACGTTCTTCGCCGCCAACATCAAGTTCGCGATGGACAGCACCGACTACTTCGCGGCCGACCAGCCCGCGTCACCGCTGCAGCACTACTGGTCGCTGGCGGTCGAGGAGCAGTTCTACCTCTTCTGGCCGCTGATCCTGCTGGGCGCGCTGATGCTGCTGCGCAAGCGTCTCGGCGGCCCGTACAAGCCGGCGATCCTGGTGCTGGTGGTCGCGATCGCGGCGTCACTGGCCTGGTCGCTGTGGTCGACGGACCACAGCCCGCTGAGCGCCTACTTCTCCACCACTGCCCGCGCCTGGGAGCTCGGCATCGGCGCGCTCGGCGCCGCCGCGATGCCCTACCTCGCCCGCATCGGTGCCACCCCACGCGGGGTGGCGTCGTGGGTCGGCGTCGGGATGATCGGCTGGTCGGCGGTCGTCTACGAACCCGCCACCGCCTTCCCCGGCTACGCCGCCGCGGTGCCGGTCGTGGGTGCCGCGCTTCTGCTGGTGGGCGGCCACGGCGCGGTGCCAGGCTGGGGGCCGCAGGGTCTGCTGTCGCTGGCGCCGATGCGGTTGATCGGCGACTGGTCCTACTCGCTCTACCTGTGGCACTGGCCGCTGATCATCGTGGCCGCGTACGCCTGGCAGCCGGTCTCCGGCTGGTCCGGGGTCGCGGTCCTGGCCGTGGCCACGGCACTGGCGGCGGCGACGTACCGCTGGGTCGAGACGCCGTTCCGGGTCGCGCACGTCCTCACCGCGAGGGAGCGCGGCCGCACCCGCTCGCTGCTCCTCTATCCGGCCACTGTGTTCGTCGTGCTCCCATCGGTGGCGGTGGCCAACCACGTGGTCGAGGCCAACGTCGCGGACGGCGGCCCGGCCATCACGCTCTCCAACTTCGGGCAGGGCTCCGGCGACCCCAAGCCGACGTTCAGCAAGGACCCCTACGTCGCACTGGTCGAGGCATCGGTGCTGGCGGCGCACAACGGAATGGCGATGCCGGCCAACCTGTCGCCGAGCCCGCTGACGCTCAAGGAGAGCATCCCCGACCTCGGCGACTGCGAGTACTTCGGTGTCGCGGTCGACGACCTGACCCTGTGCCCGCGTGGCGACGTCGACGCCGACCGCTCGATGGTGCTGATCGGCGACTCCCACGCCCGGCAGTGGATCCCGGCGCTGGAGCAGATCGCCGAGGAGCAGGGCTACGTCGCCTATTTCCTGGTACGCGAGGGGTGCCCCGCCGTCGACCAGACGCCGTGGAAGGCCAACGGCGAGGGCCCGCAGACCGACTGCGCCGACTTCCAGGACTGGGCGGCCGAGACCGTCCGCGAGCTGAAGCCGGCGATCACCCTGATGGGCACCGACGCCAACGAGCGCGGCTACGCCGACGAGGACGGCAACCACGTCGACGACGACGAGAGCATCGAGGAGATGGTCGAGTCGGGGATGATCGCCCAGATCGAGCGGATCAAGCCCCACACGGACCGCACCGTGGTCCTCGGCGACCCGCCGATCCACGAGGTCAGCCCGGTCAAGTGCCTCACCGCCCGGAACCCCACGCTCCGTGCCTGCCTGTCTCCGCCCGAGGCCCGCTCGTTGGCCATGGTCGAGGCGACCCGCCGGGCCGCCGACGCTGCCGGCGCGGAGTTCCTGGACACCGAGCCGTGGTTCTGCTGGGACGACCTCTGCCCCACGGTCGTCGGCCACCTGGTCACCCATCGCGACGTCGAGCACATCTCGATCCCGTACGCCGAGTACCTGGCCCCCGAGATCCGCCGCCAGCTCGACCTGTAGCTCCGCGGTGTCCAGGTGGTCGAGCCGGGCGAGCGCCAGCGAGACCGTGTCGTGACCTGGCGAGTGTCACGGATCCTGACCTAACGCTCGCCACTCTCACCACGACGCTCGCGGGCGCCGGGCGTGCGTGCGCACTCGGCAAGCTCGGGCAGCCGTAGCGACCCTCGATCAGGGCGATCCGCCTCGCACGGCTCCGGTTCTGGACTGCCTCTCCCGGGCGCAGGCCCCCTCGATGCGGTCGAACTCCTCGTGCCACACAGGTTCTACGGGCAACCGCCGCCTGGACGCACCGGCGCCCCGGCTTTCGACGAAGCGGCGGACGGGGGGTGGCGGGGTTATGGTCGATCAATGCAGACCGTGGATGACCTTCCCGTGACCGGTGAGTGGCGGGAGGCGGCCGAGGTCGGTGACGACGTCGCGCGGGCTGCCTGGGCCGAGGCCGCCCGCATCGAGCTCCTCGAGGTGGCCGGCCGCTACCAGGGGGTCGTCGCCTCCAAGGATCTCGCCCGGCAGGTGCAGCACCGCAGCGGGATCCGCACCAGCCAGCGTGCGCACTACTGGATCGGCGACATCCTCGGCCGCGTGTCGGCCGACTGCGCCGAGCGCGGGGAGCCGTTGCTCTCGGCCCTGTGCGTCAACGCGGAGGGCAGCGTCGGCGACACGTACGCCGCCACCGTGCTGGCGATCCGTGGCGAGACCCCGGACGACCCCGACATCCACGCCGCCCAGGAGCGCCTCGCACTGCACCAGCTGCACGACGCGCACGGCCTTCCGGCCGAGGGTGGCAACGCGGAGCTGACCCCGCGTCTGGCCGCCTCGCGTGCCCGGGCCCGCAAGCTGCGGATCCAGGAGCGGGTCGCCCCGACCTGCCCGAGCTGCTACACCGAGCTCCCGGCCACGGGCCCCTGCAACTACTGCGACTGATCCCGCGACTCCCGCATCAGCGCCCAGGCGTCCGCGACCGGGCCGATGTGGTGGAGCTTGTCGGGGGTTGATCACCGAGCGGATCACCTGGATCCGGCCGTCGAGCACGTCGAGCGACAGCACGTTGACCACCCGGCCCTCGGCGTCGCGCAGCACCGCACCGGGCTGGCCGTTGACCTCGTGGGGCTCCACCCGGAGCCCGGACCCGGCGAACCGCCGGGCCAGCCCGGCGAACATCCGGGCCACCTTGTCCAGCCCCGAGACCACCCTCATCCACTGCGGCGCCTTGCCCCCGCCGTCGCCGTACACCGCGACATCGGCCGCCAGCACCTCCCGCAGCGACTCGACGTCACCGGCCGTGAGGGCGTCGAGGAAGCGGGCCGCGAGCTCGTCGCGCTCGCGGCGGTCGACGTCGAACCGCGACCGCTCCTCGTCCATGTGTCGCCGGGCGCGGGAGGCGAGCTGGCGGCAGGTGGCCTCGGTCCTGCCGACCACGTCGGCGATCTCCGCGAACGGGAAGCCGAACACGTCGTGCAGCACGAAGACGGCACGCTGCTCCGGGCTCAGCCGCTCCAGCACCAGCAGCGCCGCCATCGACACCGAGTCGGCGAGCTCGGCGGCATGCTCCGGATCGGCGTAGGCCGTCGACTCGCCGTCGGTGAGCAGCGGCTCGGGAAGCCAGTGGCCGACGTAGGTCTCGCGGCGTACTCGGGCGGAGCGGAGCACGTCGATCGACACCCGGGTCACGATCGCGGCCAGGAACGACTTCAGCGAGATCGGCGGCGTGGTGCTCGCGTGGTAGCGCAGCCAGGTCTCCTGCACGGCGTCCTCGGCCTCGCTCACGCTGCCGAGGATCCGGTAGGCGATCGAGAAGAGCAGCGGACGCAGCTCCTCGAACTCCTCGGCCGTCACCGGGACACGTCCTAGTCCTCCGTCGCCAACCCGTGCTTGAAGCCCTGCCGCCAGGACGGCCAGCGTAGCTCCCAGCCGAGCTCCCGTTTGGCGCGTGCGTTCGACGATCCGCGGGTGCGGGTCAGCATCGAGACCGCGACGTCGCCGGCCGCAAGCCGGGCCACCCAGACCGGCAGTTTCATCGGCGGCTTCGCGCCCACGCACTCGGCCAGGTAGGGCAGCCACTCCGAGGCGGGAGCCGGCTCGTCGTCGACGATGTTGAGTACGCCGCGGACGTCCTTCTCCAGGGCGAGCACGGTCGCGCCCGCCGCGTCGTCGAGGTGGATCCAGGACATGTAGCCGGCGCCACCGCCCACGAGCGGAAGCCTCCGCTTCCGCACCATCGCAACCATCGGGTCGCCCGCGCCGCCGTAGAACCCGCCGTAGCGGAGCACGGTGCCGTCGGTCTTGCGTACGGCGTCCTCGACGTAGCTGATCGCGGCCAGCGACTCGCGCTGCGCCTTCGGCGGCTCCGGGTCGAGCGGGTCCTCCTCGTCCTTGACCCACCCGCCGGATCGGATGTTGGGCCAGCCGGTGTAGCTCTGGGCGACGAACCGCCCCACGCCGCACGCCTCCGCTGCGGCGAGCAGGTGGTCGGTGCCCTCGGTGCGCAGACGGTTGGTGAGCGCGAGCGACCGGTCGAAGTGCTTCGGGTCCAGCCCCGCGCCCAGCGCCGTCATCTGGTGCACGATCGCGTCAGGATGGGCCGTGGCCACCGCCTCGCCCACGGTGCCGGCGTCCAGCCCGTCGACCACCACCGCGTGCGCACCCAGGCCCTCGATCATCGGCACCTTGGCGGGGCCGGTCGTGGTCGCGGTCACCTGGTGACCCCGCTCGACCAGCTGCGCGATCAGCCTGGGGCCGACCGCTCCGGTGCCACCCGCGATGTAGACGTGCATCCGACTCACCTCTCGTCCGGTTGGTTGTCTGGACCCGAGACGAGACAGCGGCGAGGGACGTGACAGTCGTCTGGACCGGTGGCAGGGTGCCGGCCATGCGAACTCGTCTCGGGACTCCTGTCGTCGCCCTTGCCCTGATGCTTTCCCTCGGCGCCGTGCCGGCCCAGGCCGACGAGCCTGCCCCGGCGTGGACTGAGTTGGTGGTGGACGCCGACCAGAGCTTCCGCGGGCTCGACGCGGTCGACCGGCGTACGGCGTGGATCAGCGGCGGCAGCGTCTCCGGCGGCGCGGGCAAGGTGTTTCGGAGCACCGACGGCGGGGAGACCTGGGACGACGTCACCCCACCCGGCACCGAGGGCCTGTCGCTCCGCGACGTCGAGGCGCAGGACGCCCACACCGCGATAGTGCTGGCGATCGGACCCGGCGAGGCGTCCCGCATCTACCGGACCACCGACGGCGGCGAGACCTGGACCGAGACCTTCCGCAACGACGACGAGGCGGCGTTCTACAACTGCCTCGACTTCTTCCCCGGCGGTCAGCGCGGGCTCGCGGTGAGCGACCCGGTCGACGGGAGGTTCCGGGTGATCAGCACCGACGACGGCGGACAGTCGTGGGAGGTGCTGCCCGACGTGGGCATGCCCGTGTCGGAGGGGGAGTTCAACTTCTCGGCCAGCGGCGACTGCCTGGTGATCTCGGGACGGGACGCCTGGTTCGGCAGCGGCGGCTCCGCTGCCCGCGTCTTCCACTCGACCGACCGGGGGCTCACCTGGGAGGCGAGCGACTCGACCATGCCGGCCGGTGAGGCCGCCGGCGTCTTCGGACTGGCGTTCGAGAACCCGCGGCACGGCGTCGCGGTCGGCGGCGACTTCACCGACCCGGCCGACGGTACCGACGCATCGGCACAGACCCGCGACGGGCGGGTCTGGACGGGCGGGGGAGACCTGGCCCATCTCGGCGAGGACGCCTCCTGGGTGGCGGGGGCTCCCGCAACGGTCGTGGTGGTCGGCGAGTCCGGGCCCACCGCAGGCAGCAGCATCAGCCACGACGGCGGCCGGACGTGGGAGCAGTTCAGCGAGATCGGGTTCCACACCCTGGACTGCACCGTCGACGGTGCGTGCTGGACGGCGGGCGGCCGGGGTCGCGTCGGACGGCTCTAGTTCAGGACCGGCAGTCCCGGGCAGGTCTCGCGGTAGCTGCCCAGCTCGGCGACGTACGACGCCCACTCCGTGCGCGTGAGGTTGCGGCCGGCAAGGAGGCACGCCGCGTCGCGCAGGTGCGTGGCGTCGAGGTCCCAGAGGGCCACGCCCCGGGCGTCGGTCACGGCCAGTGCGCCTCCGTCACGCCGCAGGAACGCAGGGAAGATGAGCGGCGCCTCGGTCGGGATCGGGTCGCCGAGCCGGGTGCCCGTGCGTACGTCGTAGAGCGAGGCGCTCTGGTCGTTGGACGTGGCCAGGAGGATCGCGCCGTTGTCGCTGAACTGCAGGGTGTTGACCTCCCCGTGTGCGCCGGGGAGATCGCCCAGCGGCTCCAGCGTCTCGAGGTCGTAACGAGTGATGGTGCCGCCCGCGGCACCGAACAGCTCGCCGTCGAGGCTCACGCTGGTCATGTGCGCGTCGTGCATCGGGCCCACGAGGCGCTCTCCGGTCGCGCCGTCGTGGACCGTGGTCAGGGGTCGGCCGTCGGTCCAGGCGGTGACGACCACTCGGTCCCCACCGCGGGTCGCCGACACCGACCACACCTGGCCTTCCGTGCGGATCATCGGCCCGACCAGTTCCCTGCTGGCGACGTCGATCGTCCACACCTCTCCGTCGAGCCCCGCGCAATACCCGCGCCGCCCGTCGGCGGACGGCCACAGGTGGCCGCACTCCGGGCCGAAGTCGGGGCCGGACACCAGGGACTGGCTGTCTGCGTCGTACCAGCCGAACCGGAGCAGCTCGTCGTTCATCCCGACCACCAGCCCGCGACCGACCCAGCCCACCCCGCTCAGGCCGACGTCGAGGTCGTCGACCTGGCGGTCGGTCGCCAGGTCCCAGATCGCGAAGTCCTCGAAGTCCGAGTCCTTGGTGGCGGGAGGGGGCCGCCGCGCGACGAGCAGCGTCTGACCGCCCTCGAAGTCGAAGCCGTCCGAGGCGACGTGCCCGTCGGCGACCCGACGTGTCACCGGGCCGCCGCCGTCGACACGCCACCGGGTGATCGCGGAGGTCTCGGCACCGAACGCCACCACTTCCTTCCCGGCCGACGCCGTGGCTAGGTCGCCGACGCTCCCGAGCTGGGTGTCCAGGACGACGCCTGTTCGGAGTCCCGTGCTGCGGTCGCGCTCCTCGATCTCGCCGTAGTGGTTGCCGCAGTACACCCGCTCGGTGTACTCCGACGCCATGAACCATGGGCACGGGTCCGGGTTGGTGCCGCGCAGGTCCGCCGTCCAGAGCACGCGTCCGGTGGCCGCTGCCATGGCGACGAGGCCGCGCTGGCCGGCGCCGAGCAGGACGCCGTCGGCGCCGACGTCGACGGCCACGTTCGAGTGGTACGCCGGCGCCCGCATCGTGCGGAGCACCCGGACGCTGGCCGGGTCCACGACCCGGATCGGTCCTCCGAGGGAACCGAGGTAGAGGTTGCCGTCCGGTCCGAAGTCGACGCCACCGGTGTCGAGTGGCTGCTCGGCATCGGTGGGCCGGCGCAGACCGGGTAGCTCACCGACCACGCGCCCGTCGCGGGCGCGGTGCACGGACAGCGCGCCGTCGTGGCTGGCCACGACCGCCACGAGCGCCCCGTCGTCGCTGATCGCGACGTGACCGGGACCACCGGGCAGCTGCACCGGGCCGGCCAGCCGCTCGCCGGTGACGACGTCGTACACGACGAAGGCCCCACATCCCAGGCTGGACGCCGACAGGCCGAACACGAAGCAGCGCTCGCTCCCGTCGAGCAGCAGGTGGACGGCGCGCCTGCCATCGGCGCTCACCCTGATCGTCCGGCCGAGCTCGTAGTCCCCCTTGGGCGCGGGGAAGGTGACCAGGGTCGAGCCGGTCTCGAGGTCGATCACCTCCGGACGCACCCGGTCGAGTGCAACGACCGCCCTGGTGGTCCCGGTGACCAGCGCTCCGTTCAGTGACGTCGCGCCATCGACATAGCGGTTGCTCATGAAGCCGGGGGAGCCGGTGAACGTGCCGAGGAGCGCGGAGACCGTTCGTGGGTCGCCGGGCCAGCGACGTGCAGCCTCGACGGCGAGGAGCGCGGCGACGTCGCGGTCGGTGCTCCGTAGGGCGAGTGAGCGGTTGACCAGCGCCTCGAGCCGCGCCTCGTCCCGGGCGGCGCTGGCGTCGTTGGCCTGGTCGCGCGCGGCGACGCCGGCGACGGCGGCCACCACCAGGAGGCAGGCCGCCACCGCGAGCAGCATCCGCAGCCGGCTAGTACGCCGGGCATCCTGCCGGGCACGAGCCCTCAGCTGGGCGCGCTCCGAATCCTCGTGCCGGAGGGAGGCGTCGAGGAACGCGTGCTCGGCCGGGGTCAGGTCCGGGTGCGACGTCTGCCGGAACTCTTCGGCCGTCTCGAGCCGGCCGCCACGGTAGAGCTCGCTCTCGGGCTTGCCCAGGCTCTCCCACCCATCGGCAGCCGCCGTGAGGTGACGCCGGACGCGCTGGCCGGTGCTGTCGTCGTCGAGCCAGGACCGCAGCCGCGGCCAGGCCCGGGCCAACGCCTCGTGTGAGATCTCCACGGCCTCCGCCTCGGCCGTGACGAGGCGGGCGCGGATCAACAGGGCCACCACGTGCTCGCGGTCGGGATCGCCTCGCAGGGTGTGGCCGGCGACCCGGCACCGCACCGGCTCCCCGTCCGGTGACGGAGCCACCAGTCGCAGCAGCACCGCGCGCAGCACCTGCCGCTGCACTGGGGGCAGGTCCTCGTAGAGCCGGTCCGCCGATCGGGCCACGGCGCCGCGGATCCCGCCGGACGCGCGATATCCCTCGACGGTCAGCACGTTGCCGTCCCGGCGGCGCCAGGTCTCGGCCAGTGCGTGTGACATCAGCGGCAGCGCCCCGGGTTCACCCTCGGTGTCGCGCGCGACCAGGTCGACCAGACCCGTCTCGAGGCGCAGGCCGGCTTCCACCGCGGGCTGTTCGATCGCCTCTCGTAGGGCTTCGCCGGCGAGGGGCCCGAGCAGGTGGAGGTTCTCCTCGGCCAGGCGGCCGAGCGCCGGATCGATGGCGAGGTCGCCCAGGTGGTCGGCCCGGACAGCCACGATCACGGGGGCGCGCTCGACGGCGTACGCCGCGAGCTGGGCGCAGGCGGCCCTGACCTCTGCGGTCGGCCGGCCCGCGGCGAAGAGGTCTTCCAGCTGGTCGATGACCAGGGTCGGTGGGTCGACCGGGTCGGTCGGCAGGGTGAGCTCTCCGGCAGGGCCGGGTAGGACGACGACGCACCGCCGCCGTCCTCGATGCTGCAGCTCGGGGACCAGACCGGCGCGGACGAGCGACGACTTGCCTGATCCCGACGGTCCGGTGACGACCAGGAGCGGAGCTGCGCGCAGTCGCTCGAGGCACGCGGCGATCTCGGCGTCCCGGCCGAACAGCGGGTCCCCGGCGTCGAGGGGGGCCAGACCCTTGTAGGGACAGTCGGCGGAGATACTGCGCGGCACCGGCGTGGCCCGCAGCGCAGGGTCCTGGCGGAGGATCTGTTCCTCCAGCGACGTCAGCTCGGGGCCGGGGTCGATTCCCAGCTGCTCGAGCAGCAACAGCCGGGCCCGCCGGAGCGTGCGCAGGGCATCGGCCTGGCGGCCACATCGGTACTGCGCCAAGGCGAGTGCGGCCCAGCGCCGCTCCCGCAGCGGGTCCTGGCCGACCAGGGTCTCGGCCAGCGCGGCCACCTCTCGATGGTCGCCGACGGCCAGCCGGACCTCGAGCAGGTCGTCCTCCGCCGATCGCCGCAGCTCCTCGAGTCGCGCGCTCTCGGTCTTCGCGTGGTGCCAACCGTCGAGCCCGCCGAAGGGTTCACCCCGGAACAGCGCCAGTGCCCGCGCGAACGCCGTGGCAGAGCGATCCGGCTCGCCGGTCCTGGCGAGCTCCCTGCCCCGGGTCACCAGGCCCTCGAAGTCGTCGACGTCGAGGTCGGCCGCCTCCGGGAAGAGACGATAGCCACCGTCGATGGTGTCGATCACCCCTCGCCCGAGCACCTTGCGCAGCCTGGCCACGCAGATCTGCACCTGCTTCGGCCAGGACGGCGGCGGGTCCTCGCCCCACACCGCTTCGGCGATCTCGGTGGGGGCCACGACCAGGCCTCGCCGTACGGCCAGGGCGCTCAGCACGAGACGGTCGCGCGGCGTCAGGGCCTCACCACCGTCGACATGCACCGGGCCGAGCATGTGGATGCCCACGAGCCGAGTGTGGGACCGGCACCGCAGGGGGTCAATGGCACGGATACCGGGCGGATACCGCCGGAAGGTCGGCGGAAACCGGCGGAGCGCAGCGTGTGGTCATCCGATCCAACCAAGGAGACCATCATGAGAACCATCGCCCTCGCCACGGCCAGCTGCCTGTTGCTGTTCGCCGGATGCTCGTCGGAGACCGCCGCCGACCCCCCTGATGCCGCGGCCGCCTCAGACACCACCTCGCCCGTGAGCGAGGAGTCCGACAGGCAGCCGGCCTGCTTCAACCCGCATGGTGGAGAGTGCCTGGGGCCGCTCGAGGCCGGGACCTACGAGACGTCGGTGTTCACGCCGGCGCTTCGCTACACGGTTCCGGGGGGCTGGGTCAACGCCGAGGACCTGCCGGGCAACTTCTTGCTCCACAGAGCACAAGACGGGCAGGAGGGAATCCGTGGCGGGAGCTACATCGGCGTCTGGTCCGGGATCCGCGCCTCGAGTGCAGACGACGACTGTCCCGAGGAGGCCCAGGCCGGTGTCGGGACGTCTCCGGAGGAGCTGGTCGCCTGGTTCCGGTCGAGGCCCGGCCTGCGCGTGACCCGGCCGAAGCGGGTCGAGGTGGGCGGGCTCGACGGCCTCGCTGTCGACATCACGCTGCGAAAGGGATACCGGAGCACGTGTCCCTGGAGCGAGGGTCACCCGGCGGTTCCGCTCATCATCGGCTCGGGCATCTCGCACCTCTACCACGTCGTGCTGCCCGGGCTGACCGTTCGCCTCGTCTTCCTCTCCTGGGGGGAGACGAACGTGACGATCGAGATCACGAGCGTGCACGAACAGCTGGCTGCCCAGCGGTACTTCGCTATCACGGCCCCGATCGTCGACTCCTTCGAGTTCGCCCACGACGGTCGACAGGCGAACCGCGCGCCGGCCGCCTCGTACGGCCGGGGGCCGGGCTACTAGGGCCGGCTCCGGCGCCGGACGGCCCCGATGCCGTGCCTTTGGCATGATGCAGAGATGCCCCGCCTCCCGACCTCCGAGGACCGCCGGGACCTGAGGGTCCGGCTGGTCGCCGAGCCGGTCAGCGTGCCGGGTGCGCGGAGGTTCGTGCGCGACGGGCTGAGGGAGTGGGGCCGCGACGAGCTGCTCGACGATGCGGAGCTCTGCATGACTGAGCTGGCCGCCAACGCGGCGCTGCACAGCGGCAGCCGCTTCATGGACGTGCACCTGCACGACCTCGGCGACGCCGTCGAGCTCGCCGTGCTCGACGAGGGCGCGGTGGCGCAGCTGGAGTCGGTGGTGCCACGCACCTCACCGGCGATGCGTTCGGGCTCGGCTGTGCTCGTCTCCGAGCCCACCACCGGCCGGGGCCTGGCGATCGTGTCCATGCTCAGCCATGACTGGGGAGTCGTGGACGCCCACGGCCGGCGCCGGATCTGGGCGGTGCTCGCCCCGGACGATGCGATCGGCCCGGTGCGCCCGCCGCGTACCGACCAGGCCGTGGCCGAGGCAGGGCCGAACGACGTACTCCCCGAGGGCTGGAAGCTCGTCCGTGTCCCCGATGCGCCGGTCGCGCTCAGCGTGCGCATCGACAGCCACATCGACGAGGTGATCCGCGAGCTGCAGCTGATCGACAGCAGCCCCACGAGTCCGACGGCCGAGCAGGCCCGGCTGATCAACGGGCTGGTGTCGGTGCCGTTCGCCCGCCACACGGCACGCGCCCAGGCCCTGGACGCCGCGGAGCGCGGCCAGACGCACATGGACGTCTACCTGCCCATGCCGCGCGAGGCCGCCCCGTCGGTGCGCGGGCTCCTCGTCGCGATGCGCGTGGCCGACCAGCTCTGCCGCGACCACCAGCTCCTCGCCGTACCGGCGTCGGAGGAGATGGACCTGCTCCGCGAGTGGTTCACCCACAGCATCGTCACCCAGCTCGAGGACGACGCCGACCCGCTGCCGTACGACGACTGGCTCGCCGCGCGAGACGGCTGACCCTCGGACGTCGCCGCTCTCAGCGGCCTCCGGTCCTGCCATGCGCGGCCGCCCACGCAGCCGCCTCCGCCCGGTTCTGCACCCCCAGCTTGGCCAGCACGTTGCTCACGTGGTGGGAGGCGGTCTTGCTGCTGATGAAGAGCCGCTCGGCGATCTGCGGGTTGCTCAGGCCCTGCGACACGAGGGCGAGCACCTCGGTCTCCCGGTCCGTGAGCGATCCGACCCGGCGGATGCCGGTGCGTGCCGGACCGCCGAGCGTGCGCAGTAGTGCGCTGGCGCGGTCGAGGTCCGTGCGCGCGCCGAGCCAGGCGAAGGCCTCCGCCGCCGTCCTGGCCTCGACCCTCGCCAGCGCCGGGTCCTCGGCCCACACGAGCTCGGCCAGCCGCAGCCTGGCGCCGGCGGCCTCCAAGGGGAGTCGGGCGGCGGTGAAGCTGGCGATCGCGCTCTCCAGCTCCTCGACCACGGCCTCGCCTGCCGACCCGCTGGCAGCGGCGATGACCGACGCGTGGCTCTGTCGGGCGTAGCCCACCAGGGCCTCGACCGGGTCGGCGGAGGTCAGCTCGAGCATGGTGCGGGCTGTGCGCGTCGCCCCGGCCACGTCATCGCACGCGACCTGCATCTCGGTGAGCAGCGCCATCACCGGAACGTCGAGCAGACCCGGTCCGTTGCGGTGCACCGTCCGCTGCAGCCGGGCCGCCACCACACCTCGCTCGTCGGCTCCTTCCGCACACAGCCACTCGGTCCGCGCCCGGGGTCGCAGCGCGTAGTCGTCGATCATCTGCCCGTCGAGGAGCTCCAGGCACTCGGTCAGCCGCCCCTGTCGCACCCGGAGCTCGGCAAGCCGCGCCAGCGCCGCGGAGCGCAGCGCCCGGTAGCTGGCGTCGTAGAGTCGCACCGACTCGTCGAGCTCGCGCTCTGCCTCGTCCCACCGCCCGGCGACCACCAGGATGCCCGCGTAGTGCGTGCGGCAGATCGCGGATGCCCACGCCACGGCGGGGCGCTCGCCGAACGCCGAGGTGACGGGCTGCCACTCCTCGGCTCGCCTCACGTCGAGAGTGCTCTCGCAGGCGACCAGGAGCTTGCAGTAGATCTCACCCGCCACCACCGGGCTGGTGACCTCGCCACCGCGGGCCGCCGCAGCAGCCTCGTCGAGACGGCGCATCCCCTCCGAGACCCTGCCGTCCTCGACCAGCGCCTGGCCGGCGTACGCGAGCGCGTCGAAGCCGAGGTCGTCGTCCCCGAACCGCTGCGCGAGCCGGTTCGCATCGCCGACGAGCTCGGCCCGCTCGACCGGGTCGGCGGCGTACAGCGCGCGCGACAGTGCGACCCAGCCGGCCTCGGCACACTCGCCCGCCTCGTCGACCAGGTGCATGGCGCGCTGGAGCCACCCCTGGGCGACCGCCTCGTTGCCGAAGAGGGCGAGGTGGTCGAAGGCGATCTGGTACGCCGCGAGCTTGGCCGCGCGGCGGAGTTCGCCCCTGGCCCGCCAGCGGGCGAAGGCGCGCTCCCGCAGCGCCACGGCCGCCTCGTAGTCACCGGCCTCGGCGCACTGGTCCGCCCGCAGCTCGAGCAGCTCGGGGTCCTCGTCACCCACGGGCTCATTATCGGTCGGATGTCGAATGGGGCATCTGCCCGATGCTCTTGGCGGCCCGGCCGGCCACTGTGGGAGGCCCCGACAGAGGAGACCGCCATGGCCGACACCGAGATTTTCCAGATCACTCCGGAGCAGGCAGAGCTCTACGAGGAACGCTTCGTCCCCGCCCTGTTCGCGCACTGGGTCGACACCGTGCTCGATGCGGCCGGCGCAGGAGTCGGCCAGGACGTGCTCGACGTCGCCTGCGGCACGGGCGTCGTCGCCCGGGCCGCGGCGCAGCGCGTGGGGGAGACCGGAAGCGTCACCGGACTCGACCTGAACGAGGCCATGCTCACGGTGGCCGCCCGGCTCCGGCCGGACCTGACCTGGCGGCAGGGCGACGCGGCCGCGCTGCCGTTCTCCGGCGACTCTTTCGACGTCGTCACCTGCCAGGCGGCCGCGATGTTCTTCCCCGACCTCGGCAAGGCACTGCGCGAGATGGGACGGGTGACCCGACCCGGCGGAGTGGTCGCCGTGCAGGTGTTCGACCTCCGGGAGCACCAGCCGGCGTACGGCCCGTGGATCGCGATGGTGGCCCGGCATGCCGGCGACGACGCGCTACGGATGCTCGGCACCTACTGGGTGCACGGCGACCGCGCCCTCATGAGCGAGCGGTGTGCGGCCGCCGGCCTCCGGGTGACCGCGATCCACGACCACGAGCGGCCCGCGAGCTTCCCGTCGGTGGAGGCCATGGTGCTCACCGAGGTCAACGCCACTCCGCTCGCCGACCGGCTCTCGCAGGCCGAGCTGGACGCGATCATCGCCGACTCCTACGAGGTCTACGAGCCGTGGCGGACCGCCGACGACGAGCAGCTGACGATCCCGCTGACCGGCTACGTGCTGGTCGCCACGCCCGAGTGAGGTGTCGCCCAGCGGCGGCATCGCCGCCTTCGGGCGACTGCTGAGGCCCTGGGCGCTCGTGCACATCCCGTCCGCCTCGTCCGCCTCGTCGCTGTGGGCCACGCCGGCGACCTCGTAGTCGACGGTCACACCGTCAACGCGGACGTCGGCGTTGACTGCCCGGGGGAACGGCGAACTCGAGGGTCGCGGCACCCCGCCCGCAAGGACCAACGTGCCCAGCGGCTCCCCGGGCATCCAGGTCCGTGAACAGGCCTTGCTCAAGCGCCTCCTGCGATGGCTGAACGTCGTCACGTTCCGCGACCGGGTCAGCACGCCGGGAAAATCACCACCGGGGCGGGTTCTCAGCGGCAACGCTCTCGGTCGCCGCCAACGGCGGCGCGCTACCCATGACCGTCGAGACTCCCACGACACTTCGCACACGCACTCCCGAGAGCTGGCTTTCGACTGGTGTCGCGCAGGTGCCACGGAGGTTGTATCCGAGCAGGCAGATCACACTGACCAGGAGTCGTGGACCAGACGACCGTCCCGGTTCCGTTCCGCGTCGTCCTTGGTCGGTTCCTGCGCCGATGAAGCTCGCTAGGTGCTGCCCGCGGACGGGGCGATGACCCGATCGCGGACGGCATCCATCAGGCGTCCGCGCTCCGTCTCGCGAGCGAGGCCAACCACGAGGAGACAGGGAGCGTGGCGCCGGTTCCGGAGCTGCTCGAGCCCGAGCCCTCTTCCGGACGGGCGGGCGCTCAGCCCTTGACCGCGCCCATCGTGAACCCGGCGATGAAGCGGGCCAGGAAGAGGTTGAAGATCATCGCGATCGGCAGGGCGATCACGATGTTCGCCGCCTGCAGCGACTGCCAGTGGAAGACGTCGCCGCGGATCAGCTCGGTCGGCACCCCCGTGCTCACCACCTTCTCCGAGGTCGGTGAGATGAACGCGAGGGCGTAGATGAACTCGCTGGCCGTGAGCGTGAACGCGAACACCACGACCGCGACCATCCCGGGGAACAGCAGGGGCACGACGACCCGCCAGAACGCGCCGGCCCGGCTGTAGCCGTCGATCATCGCCTGCTCCTCCACGTCGCGGGGCAGCGCCTTGAGGAACCCGATCAGCAGCCAGATCGAGACCGGCAGGGTGATCGTCGGATAGATCAGCACCAGCGACCAGGTGGAGTCCTGCAGGCCGAGCCACACCACCATCCGGGTCAGCGACAGGAACAGCAGGCTCGGCGGGATGAGGTAGACGAAGAAGATCGCGATGCCGAGCGGACCCGAGCCGCGCAGCTTCAGCCGGGCCAGCGAGTACGCCGCGGGCAGGCCGAGCCCCAGGGTGATGGCCACGACGAGCAGGCCCACCCACAGCGTGTTCCAGGCGAACGTCGGGAACGTGGTCTCGGTGAACAGGAACCGCACGTGGTCGAAGGTGGGCGGGTCGTTGTAGGCGAACGGGTTGTTGTCCGGGTTGTAGAGGTCGGCGTTCAGCTTGGTCGCGGTGATCGAGCTCCAGATGAACGGACCCGCGCTGACGAGGCCGACGAGGATCGCCGCGAGGTAGAGCGCGATCCGGCCCATGACGTGTCGTCGCGCGTGATGCCGGCGCAGCCGCTCCGCGCTGGTGGGGTCGAGGGCGGTGGTGGTGGAGGCGGCTGTCACAGCGTCTCCATCCGTCGTACGGCACGGAGGATCAGCACCGCCGCGACCAGCAGCAGCGGGAACAGGAACAGCGCGATGACCGCGCCCTGTCCGACGTCACCACCGCCGATGCCGCGCAGGTAGGACCAGCTCGCGAGCACCTGGGTCGAGTTCGTCGGGCCCCCGCGGGTGAGGATGTAGACCACGGCCATGTCGGTGAAGGTGAAGATGGCGCCGAACAGCGCCGCGACCGCCATCAGCGGGAAGGTCAGCGGAATCGTCACCTCGAACATCCGCCGCCAGTAGCCCGCCCCGTCGATCTTGGCCGCCTCGTTGAGGTCGGTCGGGATGGACAGCAGTCCCACCATCATGATCACCGCGGCCAGCGGCACCAGCCGCCACACGTGGACCGCGATCACCGACGCCATCGCGAGGTTGGGCCGGCCCAGCCAGTACACGTTGGTCTCGATCGACCCCACCTCCCGGAGCACCCAGTCGATCGGGCTGTAGATCGAGTGCAGCAGCCACAGCCAGCTCACGCTGGACAGGGCGACCGGCGTCGTCCAGGGCAGCAGCACCAGGAACCTCACCACCCACTTGCCGCGGAAGTCCGCGACCAGGATGTTGGCCAGGATCTTGCCGAACAGCACGATGAAGAACATCGACACCGCGGTGAAGATCAGCGTGTTGCCCAGGGAGCGCCAGAACACCCGGTCGTCGAAGACCCGGTGGAAGTTCTCGAGCCCGACCCAGTCGTACGACGGGTCGCCCGACGTCACGTCGCTGAACGCGAAGGCGATCGCCAGGCCGAACGGCACGGCCACCAGCGCGACGACGTAGACGACCGTGGGGGCCAGGAAGAACCAGCCCAGCACTCCCTCGCGGTCGGCCAGGCGTGCGCGGGCGGCGGTCTCAGCCATCGCCGGCAGCCACCGGGACCGGGTCGGTGCGCAGCCCCGACTCCGCGTCGAAGAACCGCAGACGGTCCACCGGTACGGCGAACTCGTGGGTGCCCTCGGGCAGGTCGTCGGTCAGGGTCGCCGGTAGGCGGGCGATCACGCGGGTCTCCTCGCCGAGCCCGGTGATGGTGCCGTAGACGTGCCGGTCTCCCGAGAGGTACTCGACCCGGTCGACGGCGAAGCTCAGCAACGCCTGCTCGCCGGTCACGTGGCGCTGGGGGAGCAGGTGCTCGGGACGGAAGCCGACCAGGGTGCCGTCGCGCGGGACCAGGTTCATCGGGGGCGAGCCGATGAACCGGGCGACGAAGGTGTCCGCGGGGTTGTCGTACACCTCGACCGGGTGGCCGACCTGCCGGACCTTGCCGAACTCCATCACCACGATCCGGTCGCCGAGGCCCATCGCCTCCGCCTGGTCGTGGGTCACGTAGATCGTCGTGGTGCCGACCCGGCGCTGGAACCTCTTGAGCTCGTCGCGGGCGCTGGCCCGGAGCTTGGCGTCGAGGTTCGACAGCGGCTCGTCGAGCAGGAACACCTGCGGTTCGCGCACCATCGCCCGTGCCAGGGCCACGCGCTGCCGCTCACCACCCGACAGCTGGCGCGGCTTGCGGTCGAGGAGGTCGCCGAGGCCGAGCAGCTCCGCGGCCCACTTCGCCTGCTTGTCCCTGGCGGCCCGGTCGAGTCCCTCGGCCTTGAGCGGGAAGACGATGTTGCCGAACACCGACTTGTGCGGGTAGAGCGCGTAGCTCTGGAAGACCATCGCCACCCGCCTGGCGCGCGGCGGCAGGCCGTTGACGACCGCGCCGTCGATGACGACCTGGCCCTCGGTGGGCTGCTCGAGGCCCGCGATCGTGCGCAGCAGGGTGGTCTTGCCGCAGCCGGACGGCCCGATCAGGACGAGGTACTCACCCTCCTTCGTGGCGAGGTCGACGCCGTCGACGGCGTGCACGTGGCCGCCCTCGTACATCTTCCGCAGGCCGCGTACCTCCACGGAGACCGACACGGTGTGGTCCTCAACCGCCGATCAGTCCGCGCCGGCGCCAGTTGCTGAAGATGCCCTCGCAGTCGGCGTGTGTCTGCCGGACCGACTCCTCGGGCGTGGCGTCGCCGCGTACGGCGCGGGCGAACATGTTCGGGATCAGGTAGGTGCCGAGGATCTCGCCGATGGCCGGGCTGGAGGGGCCGGGGTGGCCGATACTCGTGCTCCACTCGGCCGCCGACTCGACGTCGCCGAGGAAGGCGAGCTTGTCGGAGGGGTTGGAGCCGAACGGGTCCTCGGCCAGCCAGTCGCCGAGGTCGGGGGCGAGCGAGGGCCAGGAGGGGAAGTCGTAGAGCTGGGACTCGTAGGTGGCCAGCGCGAAGTTGTCGGAGAGGTGGAGCAGGAAGGCCTTGGCGGCGTCCGCGTTCTGGGCGTTCTCCGGGATCACGTAGTTGTACATCACGTGCTGCGCGGCCAGGGCGGTCGACGGACCCTCCAGCGCCGGGACGAAGAAGGTGTCGTCGGCGACGGGCGGGTTCACCTCCTGGAGCGAGCGGTACGCCGAGATGGAGTTGAGGATGTAGCTCAGCTTGCCGGCGATCAGGCCCTCGTTGTTGCTGGCGGCGTTCCAGGCGAACACCTCGTCGGTCATCGCTCCGCTGTAGAGCTCCGTCATGAACTCGACGGCGGCGATCGTCTCCGGGGAGTTGAGGACCACCTTCTCGTTCTCGTCCTGGATCGAGGCGCCGTACGACCACAGCAGCGCGTGTCCGGCCATGTTGGAGTCGATCTCCTGCGACATCCCGAGACCGAGCTGGACGTTCTGCGAGCTCATGATCTCCGTGCCGCCCTGGAGCAGGTCGTCCCAGGTCTTCGGCCCCTCGGCCATCCCCACCGGCTCCCAGAGGCTGCGCCGGAAGTTGCCAGGGTCGGGGACCCAGCCAGGGGAGAACGCGTAGAACTTGTCGGTGTGCGGGTTGTAGCTGGAGTCGCGGCAGATCTTCAGCTGCTCGCCGTACCGCTTCTCGGCCTCCTCGTTGATGTCGCGCAGGTCGAGCACGCTCGGCTCGAACTGTGAGAGCGTCGCGATGTACTGCATCAGGTCGTGGCCCTGACCGGCCTGCAGCTCCGAGGCGATCTGGGTCGGCACGTTGGCGACGTCGACGTGGTCGACCCGGACCTCGACACCCACCTCCTTGCCCCAGTCGGTCGCGAACGTGTCGAACCACTCGTCGTGGCTGGCCACGAAGTGGCTCCACAGCAGGATGGTCAATGTGCCGGACAGCGAGGTGGGCGGCTCGTTGAAGACCGCTTCCGGCTCGCCGCCTTCAGCACGCTCGGTCGGGCTCTCGGGTTCACTCGCACAACCGACAACTGCGGCCCCCAGGCCGGCAGCTGCCGCGATCCGCAGGACCTCTCGCCGGGTCCACGAGTCCATCGGCACCATGATCGCTCCCTGAACTTTTACTCTAGGGCAGATGCTCGGCGCCGGAAAGCGGCATACCGGGCATGCGTCGGTACCCCGCCCGGCACTCCTCGAAACCCGTGTGCGTGGAAACCCGGCGTTCAGGAGACCGCGATCGTGTGGACGTCCTGGACGGGGAGACGACTGCTCAACCGGTCCGGGCCGACGCGGATCGTGCTCGCGGAGTTCACGTCGCCGGTCTACGACGACAGCGGGATTTCGCTCGTCACCTCCTCTGTGCGCCGCCAGCGTCCGGACTCGCTCGACCCGGTGTCGGACGCCGCGCAACGCGGCCCGCACCGCCACCGAGGCACGCCCGTGGTGTGAGTTCACGCGGGCAGCGTCATCCGGGCGTTCTGCATAGTTTCCCCCAAGCACCTGCTGTTGAACCCTGGCGGATCTCGCCCTGAGCGCGGCCGTGGCGGTCGGACGCTTCGGCCCCGAGTCCTTCACCGGCTCCCGCAGGTCGTCGTCGGTGGTCGCGACGACCTCGTCCCGCTGGCCGCCCCTTGCGAGGCCTGCGACCGCGCGACTGCCGCCCGGGCAGCTGGATCGAGTTGTCACACAGGCGCCCTACGCTCTAATGGGCGGACTCCCAGGAACCAGTCGCCGGGGGCGTCAGGCGTAGGTTCGACCGTGTGACGGGGGCCCGTAGGTCGGGGGCGAGGTACCGCGGAGGGACAGGTCGTGATGCAGCGCGGAAAGGGCAACCTGCCCTTCGACGTGTCCAGCTTCGTCGGTCGAGTCGATGAGACCAATGAGCTCAGAGCCGCGCTGTCGTCGGGACGCCTGGTGAGTGTGACCGGTGTGGGCGGTGCGGGGAAGTCGAGACTGGCCGTGCACGTCGCCCGGAAGATGAGCGGCGGGCAACCGGACGGCACCTGGCTGATCGAGCTGGACGATCTCGAGGACGAGACGCTGCTTCCCCACACGATCATGTCGACGCTCGGGGTCCCCGAAGAGTCCGGGCGGCCCACGGAGGAGAGCCTGCTGGAATGGCTCGCGCCCAAGCGGCTCCTGATCGTCCTCGACAACTGCGAGCACCTCGTCGAGGCCTGCGGCAGGCTCGTGACCGAGTTCCTCGTCCGCGCCCCGGGCCTGCGGATCTTGGCAACAAGCCGCGAGGTCCTGGGTGTACCAGGTGAGGTCGCTTGGCCGATCCCTTCCCTGTCTGTCCCCGGCCCGGAGGCGACCATCGCACCCGCCGCGCTCTCGCAGTACGAAGCTCCGGTCCTGTTCGAGCAGCGCGCGCGGGCGGTGCTGTCAAGCTTCACGATCACAGCCGAGAATGCACAGGTGGTCGCCGAGCTGTGCCGCCGACTGGACGGGAGTCCGTTGGCCCTGGAGCTGGCCGCCGTTCAGCTGAGAGCTCTCACCCTCGGCGAGGTCCTCAACCGTCTGGACCGGCCTTTCGCGATGTTGAGAGTGGCAGGGCCCGAAACGTCGAGCCGCCGGCACAGTCTGCGTGCGGTGGTCGACGGGAGCTACGAGCTGTGCTCCGCCGCGGAGCGGCGCATCTGGGCATCCTCGTCCGTCTTCGCCGGGGGGTTCGACCTGCAGGCGGCAGAAGAGGTGTGCACGAACGCAGTCCCGGATGAAGACGTCCTCCTCGGCCTCAGGGGTCTGGTCGACAAGTCGCTGCTGGTCGTCTCTCAACAGGCGGAGACGACGCGCTTCCGGATGCTCGAAACCATCCGGCGCTACGGCGGAGAGAAGCTTGCCGAGTTCGACGACGAGGCCAGGGTCAGACGCCGTCACCGCGATCACTATCTCTCCGTGGTGGAGCGTGCGGAGCAGGACTGGTCAGGGCCGCGCCAGCCGGAGCGGCTGGCACACCTGCGCCAGGAGCGGTCCAACCTCTGGACTGCCCTGGACTTCTCCTTCTCCCATCCGGGCGAGCAGGCCACGGGGGTGAGGATCGCGGGACTGCTCTGGCCGCTCTGGATCGTGGGAGGCTTGCTCAAGGAAGGAAGGCACTGGATCGACCGCGCGCTCGCCGTGGGCGTGGACGCTGATCTGGACCGCGCGAGGACCGCGGCGGTCGGTGCTCTGCTGGCCTGCCTGGAGGGCGATGTTCCCCGAGCCCGTGCCCTTCTGGACGACTCCCACCCCCAACGAGCCGCCGTGGACGATCCGGCCTTGCTGGCGATCCTCGCCCGAGCTGCCGGTACGGTCGAGATGCTCGACGGAAACCTGGACGCCGCGAGGCCCTGGTTCGAACAGGCCGTTCGGCTTCTCGAGAACGCCCGTACGTCGCACAGTCTCGCTCTGGTCAGCTATGCGGACCTCGGTGTCGTCCTTGGCCTGTCCGGCGCCGTCGAGCAGGGGGTGGCCCGATGCGAAGAGGGCCGAGAACTCTGTCAGGCCCAGGGCGAGACATGGGCGCTGTCATGGATCCTTTTCGTGTTGAGTTTCTTGCGGCTCGTGCAGAACGAGAACGAGGACGTGCGAAGCGACCTCGAGAACATGCTGCGGATCAAGGTGGCCTTCAACGACGTTCTCGGGATCCTCCAGGCAGCCGAGCTCCTGGCGTGGGTTGCGGTCGCGCACGGCGATCCCAGACGCGCAGCCCGCATCCTGGGTTCCAACGAGGCGCTGTGGCGACCGCTCGGGGCCTACCTTCTCTCGTTCGGTCCCTACCTCGCCCGGCATGAGTGGTGCCTTGTCCAGGCTCGTGCGGCTCTGGGCAACGAGGCCTTCAAGAAGGAGCTGCGGGAGGGAGCCGGAATGGATCTCAAGCAGCTGGCGGCGTTCGCGCTCAACGAGGCGGTCGAGGAGGAGCATCGAGCCCCCTCCCCGAGGGACGACCACGTCCTGACTCCGAGAGAGCGAGAGATCTGCGGCCTCGTCGCTGAAGGCCTGACGGACAAACAGATCGCCGAACGACTGACGCTCTCCCCTCGTACTGTGCAGACGCATGTCGCCAACATCCTGAGCAAGCTTGCTTTCCGCTCCCGCGCCCAGATCGCCGCGTGGGCCAGCGGCCAGCCGTGACTCGCTCCAGCGCCCGGGCGTCG
Organism: Actinomycetota bacterium; assembly: GCA_030862825.1. Lineage (GTDB taxonomy): Bacteria > Actinomycetota > Actinomycetes > Propionibacteriales > Nocardioidaceae > Nocardioides. The sequence goes on from JALZCZ010000194.1 coordinate 26,001, forward strand.
AGCCTGGACAGCATTCACTCGCCGGGCGCACGGGTGGCGGTGAGACGCATGTCGCTGTCGCTTCCGAGAGCGGAGGCGACGGGTCGACGATGTGCGCCGCCGGCGTGCGGTGGTCGCTCAGCCGGCGGGTTTCAGGGAGTCCACGATGCGTTCGGCTACGCGCACCAGCACCTCGGCCTCGTGGTCGTCCAAGTCACGACGGAGGTTCTGCCGCACCCAGTCGACATGCTCCGGCGTGGCGGCCCGCAGAGTAGGTCGACCCTGCGGGGTAAGCGTCATCAGGGTCCCGCGGGCGTCGTCTTCGACTCCGGTGCGGGCAACCAGGCCGCGCTGCTCCTGCGGTGCAGCTGGTGAGACACGCGGCTCCTGTCCCAGCCGAGCTGTCTTCCGATGTCCCGAGGACCCGTGGGGTCTTGGCGGGCGACCTTCGGTGCAGGTTTGTTCTGGTCTTTCGCCTCCGAGAGCGCAGGGCGCGGGGTAGGTTCACGGCCTAGCGCTTGGGAGGGTGCTGTGCGTCGTTCGTGGGGGGCCCTGTCGGGCTGCGTAATTTCTCTGTCCCTGGTCCTTTCCATGACCACCGCCTCGATCGCCGATGGCGGTGTCGGCACGTCCGATCCGGCCGCCGGCGTAGCCCCGGACCCGGCAGTTGCAGAAGTGCCCCAGGTCAAGGACGACGAGGAGATCACGCTTCGCCGGTTGCCCGCCTCGGCGCAGGCGGTCGCGTCCTCGGTCGACCTCCCGCGCCCCGCGCACGGCGCGGCAGCGGTGCGCCTGCTCGGCGACGAGCTCGACGAGGCGGCAGCGGCCAACGACATGGCACCTGACGACCTCCTCGAGCTGTTGCGCGCCGACTCCACGGCCTGGCTGGACACCGACGGCCGCCTCTTCTACAAGGATCTCACCGCCGATGCCCCCAGCGACGAGCCGGTCGCAGCGGCAGCGGTGCCCCTGCCCCAGACGTTCACCCTGCACAGCAAGCCCGGCGCGCAGAAGACGGTCTTCCTGGACTTCGACGGCGCGACCGTCGACGCGACGAACTGGCACGCGCAGTACCCCGGGCTGGCCACCACCCACCCGGCCTGGGACCCCTCCGGCAACGGCGCGGCCTTCGACGACGCTGAGCTGACCAGCATCCAGGTCATCTGGGAGTCGGTCGCCGAGGACTACGCACCGTTCGACGTCGACGTCACCACGGCCGACCCGGGCCCCGCAGCGATCAATCGCTCGTCCGGGTCCGACACGGCGTACGGCTCGCACGCCCTGATCTCGCCCAGCACGGCCTTCGACACGATCTGTGCGGCAAGCTGCGGTGGCGTGGCGTACGTCGGGGTCTTCAACGGCGTCTACGGCGCCGGGGGCAACGGCTACGGCTTCGTCCAGCCCGCCTGGATCTTCCCGCAGGGACTCGGGAACTCCCCGAAGAACATCGCCGAGGCCACCACCCACGAGGTCGGCCACAACCTCGGGTTCTCCCACGACGGCAACGCGACCCAGGGCTACGACACCGGTCACGGTGCGTGGGCCCCGATCATGGGCGTGGGCTACCACCACCCGATCAGCCAGTGGAGCAAGGGCGACTACGCGGGCGCCAACAACCAGGAGGACGACCTCGCGAGCCTGCGCGGCAGCCTCGGCCTGCGCACCGACGAGTCGGGGAGCAGCGTCGCCTCGGCGGCGGCCCTGCCGACCGGCACCGCGCACATCGCCTCTCGCACTGACATCGACACCTACCTGCTCGGCACGTGTAGCGGCGCGGTCACCGTCTCGGCGAACCCGCTCGCCGCGCAGGCGAACCTCGACGTCAAGCTGACCCTCCACTCCGCCACCGGCGCCGTCATCGCCACGGCCGACCCTGCCTCCGCGCAGACCAGCCCCACCGTCGCGTCCGGTCTCGACGCCCAGATCTCCCAGACACTCGCGTCCGGCACCTACTACGTGGCGGTCGACGGCGTCGGCAACGGCCCGTGGTCCACGGGCTACGACGACTACGGCTCCATCGGCGCCTACACGCTCTCGGTCTCCGGCTCCTGCAACGGCGCGGCCCCGACCGGCACCCCGTCCGAGCCTCTGGGGACCACGGCCACGCCGCACGCCACCGACCCGACCGTGACGGTGGCCTGGTCGGCGCCGACCAGCCCGGGTGCCGATCCGGTGACCGGCTACGTGCTCAGCCGCAGCGGCGACGACACCCCGGTCCTGCTGGGTGCGGGCGCCACCAGCCACACCTTCAGCGGGCTGGAACACCAGACTGCCTATACCTTCACGGTGACCGCCATGAACGCCCGCGGCCCCGGCGCGAGCGCGACGGTGAATGCCACGACCCCGGCCGCCGTCGTGTCGGTGCCGAGCGCGCCGCAGGGCCTGACATCGACGTGGGACGGCGTCGGCCAGCGCGTGCTGATGTCCTGGTCCGCACCGGCCAGCAACGGCGGTGCGGCTGTCCAGTCCTATGACATCTTCGTCAACGGGGCGTACCTCGGCTCCGTGGGCCCCTCGGTATTCGGAGTCCAGCTCACCAACGTCCCGCCCGGACAGACGCACACCGTCGGCGTCGCGGCGAGCAACTCGGCCGGCCGCGGACCGACGGCCAGCGTGCAGCAGGTCGTCCCCGCCCGGGTCGGCAACGACGGCTTCGGCCAGCGCACCACGCTGGCCGGTCTCAGCGGCACCGTCAGCGGAAACAACCTCGAGTCCTCGGCCGAGGCAGGTGAGCCCGTCCCGCCGGCCACCCGGGCTGGTGCCGGTGGCGCCTCCGTCTGGTACTCGTGGACCGCGCCCTCCTCCGGCCCGGCGACACTGACGACGACGTCCCAGGTCCCCAACCGCGACACGACCCTCGGGGTCTACACCGGGTCCGTCCTGGGCGGACTCACCCTCGTGTCCGGCAACGACGAGCCGGACGCCTCCTCCCACCTCGCAGCCGTCACGTTCGACGCGACCGCCGGCACGACGTACGCGATCGCCGTGAACGGCTACCGCACCTTCGCCGAGGGAGTCGGTGCGTTCGGCCTCTCCTGGCAAGGCACTCCGCCCACGGCGACCACGACCACGCTGTCCCACGCGGTCAGCGGTCGCTCGGCCACCCTCACCGCGACCGTCACCGGCGGCGACCCGGCGGGCACGGTGCAGTTCACTGACGGCGCCACCGTCGTCGGGAACGTTCCGGTCTCCAACGGCTCCGCCAGCGTCACGCTGACCGACCTGGTGCGCGGCGACCACGCGATGCGTGCCTCGTTCGTGCCGACCGACAGCGCCGTCCACACCGCGTCGCAGTCGGCCGTTCTCACGGTCACCATCGCCGCGACGCCGACCGCGACGACGCTGGAGGCGACGACGGACGCCCAGACCGTGACGCTCGCGGCGACGGTCACCCCCTCCGCCGGGACGGCCAGCGGCACCGTGCAGCTCCACGAGGGGACCACGCTCGTCGGCACCGCCGCGGTAACGGGTGGCACCGCCTCACTGGTCCTGACCGGGGTCAGCCCCGGCGCGCACTCCTACACCGCCACGTTCGTACCCGCCGACGTCGAGCGGTACGCCGGCTCCACGTCAGCGACGCAGTCGGTCACCGTGACCGCACCGCCGCCGACTCCGCAGGCGACCACCACCGGCCTCGCCGGCACGGTCGACGGTCGCTCCGTGACCCTGACGGCCACGGTCGCCGCGGACACCGGCACGCCTGCCGGCACCGTCCAGCTCCGCGACGGCGCGACCGTCGTCGGCAGTGCGACGCTGGGTGCCGGCTCCGCCTCGCTCACCCTGACCGACCTGACCCGGGGCACCCACACATTCCGGGCGACGTTCGTGCCGTCCGATCCCGAGGCGTTCGCGACCTCGGAATCGGATGCGGTTGTCGCGGAGATCGCCGCGACCACGACCACCACAGCGCTCACCGCATCGGCCAGCGGACGCACCGTGACCCTGCAGACTTCCGTGGACCCGGCCGCCGCGGGTGGCACGGTCCAGCTGCGTGACGGCTCCACGCTGGTCGGCACGGTCGGCCTCGACGATGGCGCAGGCCAGCTGGTCCTCACCGACGTGACCGCAGGACAGCACGACTACACGGCGACGCTTGTGCCCGCCGACGACCTTCGCTACGCGGCCTCGACGTCGCCCGTGAGAAGCCTGACCGTGCAGGCCACGCCGACCGCCACCGCCCTCGGTGCCACGGTCGACGACCACGACGTGTCCCTGGTCGCCACGGTCACGGCCACCACGGGCACCGTCTCCGGCTCCGTCGTGTTCCGCGAGGGCGACACGGTCCTCGCGACCGTGCCCGTCACCCAGGGGGCAGCGACCGCGACGCTGACCGGCGTCGCCACGGGTGACCACGACTACACAGCCACGTTCGTGCCTGCCGACCCGTCGTCGTACGCCGGCTCGGTCTCGCCCGTCCGCACCGCCACCGTGACCGCCACCCCGACGTCCACCGGGCTCCAGGCGAGCGCGAACGGTCGCACGGTGACGCTCATCGCGACCCCCACCGCTGCTTCCGGGACGCTGATGGGCGAGGTGGTCTTCCGCGAGGGCACCACGGCCGTCGGTACCACAGCCCTGAGCAGTGGCAGCGCGACCCTGCAGCTCACCGACCGCACGCCCGGCACGCACGCCTACACCGCCTCCTTCGTGCCCAGCACCACGCGGCACGCCGGCTCGACCTCGGTCGAGCGCACCGTCACGGTGCGGGTCACCACCTCGACCGCCCTCACGGCGGTCGTCGACGGACGCACGGTGACCATGACCGTCCAGGTCACGGCACCCGCCGGTGACCCTGCAGGCTCCGTCGACATCCGCGATGGGGGCACCCTCGTCGGCTCCGCGAACCTCGCGTCCGGCGCCGGCTCGCTGACGCTGTCGAATGTCGCCCCCGGCGCCCACGCCTACACGGCGACCTACGTGCCCACCGACCCCGCGGCCTACACCGCGTCCACGTCGGACGAGCGTCCGGTCACCGTGGACAAGGTGGTGACCACCACCGATCTGGCCACCGGCGTCTCGGGGCGCTCCGTCACGCTGACGGCCACCACGCAGGCCGCGTCGGGCAGCACGAACGGGACGGTGGAGTTCCGCGAGGGAGCCACGGTCCTGGGCAGCACGGTGCTCGACGGCGGGACCGCAGCCCTGGTGGTCACCGACGTCGCGCCGGGTGAGCACACCTACACGGCCACGTTCGTGCCCACCGACTCCGCGACCTACGCCAGCTCGGTATCACCACAACGCACGGTGAGCGTCGACCGGATCGTCACCACGACCGAGCTGGCAGCCTCCGTCGACGCGGGCGCCGTGGTCCTCACGGCGACCGTCGCTGCAGTGTCCGGCGCCCCAGCCGGCGAGGTGGAGTTCCGCGAGGACGGCCAGCTGCTCGCGACAGCACCGCTGAGCGACGGCACTGCTGTCACGACGATCCCGGGCGCCGCCCCAGGCGCGCACGCCTACACGGCCACCTTCGTCCCCGCGGACACGATCTACGCCGCCTCCACGTCCGCGGCCCGCTCCGTCACCGTCGAGGCGAGGACCACCCAGACAACGCTCGAAGCCCAGGTGCAGGGGCGTCAGGTCACGTTGACGGCGACTGTCGCCTCGGCGGTGGGACAGCCGTCCGGCACGGTCACGTTCCGCGACGGCTCCGTGGTGGTCGCGACCGAGATCGTGACCAACGGCACCGCCGTGGCCGCGCTGCCTGCGGTGTCGACCGGTGCCCACGACTACGTCGCGGCGTTCGTGCCGACCGATGCCGCCGAGTACGTCGGGTCCACCTCGCCGTCGCGCGGCGTGACCATGGAGCCGAGCACCACCAGTACCTCCCTGGACGTCTCCACGGACGGCGACACCGTGACCTTCGACATCCAGGTCTCCAGCCCCGACGGGACTCCTGCCGGTCAGGTGACGATCGAGGAGAACGGCCAGGACCGAGGCCAGAGCCTGCTGCAGGACGGTGGCGCCAGCCTCTCGGTGACGGACGTGGCACCGGGGGAGCACACCTACACCGCGCTGTTCACCCCCGTGGACAGCACCTACCAGCCCTCCGCGTCCGCGACACAGGTCGTCGAGGTCACCAGCGCCCCGCAGACAACGCCGACCAGGACCGGGCTCACGGTCGAGGTGGTGCGTCGCACCGTGACCCTGTCCGCTTCGGTCGGTGCGGACGCGGGCGCGCCTGCCGGAACAGTGGAGTTCGCCCAGGACGGCGCTGTCGTGGCGGTCGCTGCGGTGGGCGACGGCACGGCCGTCGCGACTCTCACCGCCGTCACCGCCGGCCAGCACGGGTGGACAGGCACGTTCGTGCCCGGCGACGCAGCGGCCTACGCGTCCTCCACCTCCCCGGAGGTGGTACGGACGGTGCACGCCACCCCGACGTCGACCGCGCTCACCGGGTCGGTCAGCGGCTCGACCGTGACGGTGAAGGTCGTGGTGTCGGGAGCCGACGGCATCCTTCCCGAGGGCCTCGTGCAGGTCCTCGACGGCCCCCGCGCCGTGGGCACAGCGCAACTGAGCGGCGGACGCGCGACCCTCGTCCTGCCCGGTGTCGCGGTCGGGACGCACGTCTACCAAGCGCGCTTCACCCCGTACACCGCCGACCAGCTGCCCTCGTCCTCGGCCAGCCGATCGTTGGCGGTTGCACCGACGCAGGTGGCCTCGACGATGACCATCACCGCCCCCACACGGGCCCGGGCAGGCACGCGACCTGTGGTGAGAATCCGCGTGCTGCGAGGCTCGGCGCCCGCGACCGGCACGGTGCTGCTCCGCTACGGGACGAGGGCGAAGACCCTGACGCTCACCAGTGGCTCGGCGACCTTCAAGCTGCCGAAGCTCAAGGCCGGCAAGCTCAAGCTCACAGGGACCTACCGCGGCAACGCCACCACCCGGGCGTCGACGGCAACCAAGACCATCCAAGTCAGGCGCTGAGCCCGTCCGCCGGCGTGGGTTCGTCGGCGACGGGGGCGTGGAAGGCGCACCCGAGGGACATCCGCCTGCGCCCCTGCCAGAGGATGGCGAGGGAGACAACGGCCAGTGCCGTCCTGACTCACCATGGCTTGGCGTGCGCACTCGACGTCGACAGGGGCCGATGGGTCGCTCGCGGCCTCCTCCCGAAACGTGCCGACCAAGACGCGGCGGAGTGACACATCGTCGGTGATCACGTCGCGGAGGGCACCTGCACGGAGGCGAGGCGCTCGCTCACTGCAGGGGGAACGGCGGCTGCCACCACCAGGCGTGGGGTTCGACGCTCACGTGCTGGACCCACTTGACCCACCAGAAGCCACGGCGGCCGGGGGCGATCAGTCGGACCGGCGCGCCGTGGCCGGGCGACAGCGGGGCGTCGCCAACGTGCGTGGCGAGCAGCAGCGCCGCGGCGTCCTCGGGCGGGAAGCGCCTCGTGTAGCCGGTCACCGACCGCACCGCGATCGACCCGTGGTCCACGGTCCCGAGCAGAGTGTCGAGCCGGATGCCGCGCCAGGTCTGCTCGGCCCACCAACCGCCGGTGCAATCCAGGACGACCGTCTGGGTCGTGCCGGTCATCGCGAGCAGCTCGCCGTACGAGAGCCGCAACGTCGGCTCGTCGGGTCGGCTGAGCAGCAGTTCGTAGGCGTCCACGTCGATTCGGGGCACATCGTCGGTGAACCACTGGGTGACCGGCATCGCGGACGGAACGCCGGACCCGACTTCGTAGGACCCGGTCGCGCGACGACGGGCGCCCGGGAGGCGTGCCAGGGCTGTGACGGACTCCACCGCGCCGTACGCCAGTGCCGCAGCACCACCGAGGGCCATGGCCCTCAACGCGGTTCGCCGAGACAGGTCGGTTGCCCGGGGCCGCTGCGGTCGACGGGCCACGTGCAGCACCGCGAGCGGCACGGCCGCAACGGCGGCGCCGATGTGGACGTCTAGCGCGCTGACCCCGGCCAGCTCGAGCGGGCCGAGCGTGGCGTGCACGACGCCGGCCAGAAGGCTGGCGGCGACCGTCAAGGCGAACGCGGCCGCAAGACCGTGCCGACGTCGGCGGCGCAGTCCGCCTTGCACGATCACGCTCTTCCACGGGACCAGCACGAGGATGCCGAGGCCGAGAATGCCGTGGATCACGCTCACGACCCGGGATTCCGGCGAACCCTCGATCCCGAATCCCACCCACCCGCTCACGAACGCCCCGGCGAGCAGCACTAGGAGCGCCAGGTTGGTCCGCCGGCTCGGCCGGGGCGACACGCCCACCTCTCCAGTGTGCAGCGGTCCGGCTCGGGGCGCTGCCTATGGCTGGCGCTGTCCGTGACCACGCTCTCCCACGGCTGTCGGCGTGCTCAACGACGACGGTCTAGCGGTGGACCGTATCGGCGTTGCTGGACCTCGTGCCCGCCCACACCGTGGACACGGCGATCCACAGCACCTGGACAAGCAGGAAGTACAGCGAAACGTCCACCGCGAGAGAGGGCCAGTCGGCGCTGCTCGGATGCTCCCACGGCGAGCCGGGTGCCAGGCGGACGGGAAGCGGGGGGTCGAGACTGCTCTGGTTCTGGTGAAGCCAGGGGAGCGGCAACCCGAAGTCCGCGCTTGCCAGGTCCATGTCCGTTGTGGCTCTCGGTCGTTCCCAGAGGGCGCTCAAGATCGTTGCAACCAGGGCGAGCGGGATGGCCGCCAACGCCGATCGAAGCCAGCGCGCGGAATGCGGTCCTGACGTCATCTGAACTGACCTCCGTGGCGGTGGGACGAGCGGCGTCCACCCTGTACTCATGATCGCCCGCCTTGCGCACGCCTGGTGCCGGATCAACGGCAACCTGCACAAGACCTTCACCTGCCGGAGCTCGTCGCTCGGCACGCCCTACGTGCGGCAGTTGCGGAGAGCCGCAAGCCGACAGCGCGACGCCCCGCGGATGGTCGAGGAGTCCTTTCGGATCCACGGCGGCTACGGGTTCTCCAAGGAGTACGAGATCGAGGGCCTCTACCGTGAGGCGCCGAAGCTGCTGATCGGCAAGGGCACCGCCGACGTCCAGCGGATGATCATCGGCCGCCGGGTGCTCGAGGAGTACAGGAGCTAGGCCATGGCCAGGCCGTCAGAGCTCGTTCAGAACCCGTTCAAGGTCATCACCGTAGGTCGCGAAGTCGAACTCGAAGGAGGACCGGTCCGACGCCGGGCTCCGCTTTCCCTTCGGCGGCTCGACGTCTGCCGGCTGCCAGAAGTGGTGGAGCTGCGCGCCGAGCACCGTGGCGAACAGGTGTTCGTTGCGAGCGACGTAGGCGTTGTGGCTGATCACGACCACCGACTCGAGTCGCTGGGCGTGCATCATGTTGAACATCGCGGACCCGGCGAACCCGGCCACCACCCGGGCGCCCGCGAAGAGCGCAGCCTGCTCCGGCAGGGGAAGCTCCTCGGGATAGCAGACGTGGAACCCGCGGTCGGCGAAGAAACGCTCCACCTCCTGCTGGTTGCGGCATCCGCGTCGGTGGCTCAAGGAGGCGCCCCGGGAGACGAAGATCCGCTCATGCGCGGCGGGGTCGCCGCCCGCGAGCAGTCCGGCGGTCATCCTGTCCCAGGTCTCCCTGATGTCCGGGTGGGCGTAGTACGGCTTCTCGTTGTGCCACATCGGCGACGCGCCGACGACGCTCCGGAGCCGGACGGGCCGCGCCGACCAGACCAGGTCAGACTCCTCAATGCCGTAGGCACTGAAGAGCCGGCGTTCCAGCGACCCGTCGCGACCGCGAGCCGGGTTGGTGTGGAAGACCGCCTTGAGCTCAGGGATCTCCCGCTTCGCTCGTTCCCAGCCCCACAGCCGGGACAGCACCTCGGTGGTGAGGTGCCCGAAGTGACCGCTGAACACGCAGTCCAGGAAGTAGTAGTCGCCGTCGAGGACGCGCGCGGGCGGGCGCCGGCGGAACCGACCGAACAGGGGCGTCACCGACTCGACCCGGGGATGGTTGGCGACCCTCGCTTGAGGCCATCGGAACGAGTCGGGCAGGAGCGTGTTGCCCGTGTAGAGACGCATCCCACCAGCACTGACGATGTTCCCCTCGTAGTGGCGCAGGGTCATCTCCGGATACTCGAGCGCCTCACGCCACGGGGCCGCCCGGCTGGGTCCGTACCATGCGGGCTCCACCTGCAGGTTCAACAGACCGGAGGGGCGGGTCTCCATGACCGACACGTCGATCCCGGGCTCCCGTTCTGGGAGCAGATCGCGGATCTGATGCTCGCGGAGCTTGAGGGCGTGCCGCCCGCGCTTGGTGGCAACGATGAGGTCGTCGTCCACCGACAGCTTCTGGATGAAGCGGGCAACCCTGGCCCTGCGGTTGGCCTTCGCTCCGCTGCCGAACCCCTGAGCGGCCGCCCGCATGCGGTGGAACTGCGCCGGGGCACGATCGTCGGGGCGACCACGATTCCCGATCTGCCCAGCGGTCCGGTCCACGAGGTAGGCGCCTCCGGGTCGCAGATGCAGGAACAGCTGCTCGAACAGGCGGCCGTGATTGCCCGCCAGGGGGACGAGCACGCCGGAGCCGAGAACGACGAGGATGACGTCCTGGGCGTTCAGCCGGGTCAGTCGGGCCACCACGTCGTCCAGGTCGGCCACCTCGACGAACGCAGGACGTTTCCCCGCGGGCTCGGTCCCACGGCGCAGCTCGGGAACCCGGCCGACGAAGAGGACGGTGACGCGGTCGCCCGAGAAGTCGCGGAGCCAGCGCCGGACGGCGTCCCGACAGGCGGGATCCGCCAGGACCACCACGGCGCGGCCTCCTGACGAGCGCACCATCTCCGCCGCAGGTCCGCGCAGCTGTCCGCCGGCGGCGCCGGCCCGAGGTGCGGCCGCTGGAACCGTCCGGTCGTGCGAGACACCTGCCTTGAGTCGCCCGGCGAAGCGACGCAGCCGGGACCAGGGCCCGGCCAAGCGCCTCGCGTGGGTCATCAGCGGTTGGCCAGGCTTCGCATGGGTCTGTGTCGTGGCACGGCTTCGCTCGTTTCCTCGTGGCGTCTTGGCAGCGTAAGACACGACACGCGACCGGGCGACCACGTCGTCGTGTTCCGATCCGACCGGGGCGACCAGCTCGACTCCAGCATCGCTTGCGGGTCCCAACGCACCCGTTGCTCGGCGTGGTCCGCGGCGTCAGGAGACGTCAGGTCTGCCGCGTTGGCCGAACCAGCCACTCGAAGAGCACCAGCGCTTCGTCGTTGCTCAGGAGGCTCGCCTTGACGTCGGAGGCGTCCGGTTGCATCGCTCCATACCGCATGGCCACTAGGTTGGCCCCGCCCCGCAGGCATGACCGGGCGCTTCGCCTCAATCCGCGTGCCTTCGCTGCGTCTTGGTAGGCGGTAAGAGTCGGTCGGATCGGGCCGGGGCCGAGGACGTTGGCGCGTCGCATTGCTTCGCCGACGATGTCGTCGGCCAGCTGTCAGTCCGCGAGCTCGGTCGGTACCGCCACGGCGTCGACCAGCGCGCCATTGCGCAGCACGGTGATCTCGACCCGCTCTCCGATAGCGTCGGCGAACAGCCGCTTCTGCAGGGACTGAGCGTCGCCGAGCGGTACGCCGTCGACCGCGAGCACGAGGTCGCCGGCGCGCAGCCCGCTGAGGGCCGCCGGGCTGTTCTCGACGGCCTCCACGACGCGCAGCGCGCGGCGCTGCCCGAACCGGTCCGCCTGCACAGGTGTCAGCGACGCGGGAGTGCTCACGATGCCGAGGTAGGCCCGCCGCATCCGGCCCTCGCGCATCAGCGCATGGATGATCCGATTGGTGGTCGCGTTGATCGGCACGGCCAGCCCGAGGCCGATGCCGGCCACCGCCGTGCTGATGCCGATCACGCGTCCGCGGCTGTCGGCCAGTGCGCCGCCGGAGTTCCCAGGGTTGAGCGCGGCGTCGGTCTGAATGACGTCTTCGATCAGCCGGGCAGCAGTCCGCGTCCGCGCGGGCATGCTCCGTCCCAAGGCGCTGACGACACCGGCGGTCACCGTGCCGGCCAGGCCTAGCGGGTTGCCGACCGCCACGACGAGGGAGCCGACGAGGAGCGAGTCGGCATCGCCGTACTCGGGTGGACTCGGCACCTCGCGGTCGGTGCGCACTACTGCGAGGTCGGAGAGGGGATCGCGCCCGACGACGTCGAAGCGGGCGACGGTGCCGTCGGCGAACTCCGCCGTACCGTTATCGGCATCGCCGACCACGTGGGAGTTGGTGACCAGGTGACCCTCGCCGGTGAGCACCACGGCCGATCCAGCCGACTCGCCCCGGCGCGACCGGATGCGCAGCGCCGCCACCCGCGGCGTCAACTGCGCCGCGACGGAGGTCACGATCGCGGAGTAGGCGTCCAGGGCGCCGGACTCGGCTGCGGAGTCGCTGGTCATCACTGAGAGAACGAGCGGCTCACGGCCCGAATTCCGCGTGTTCTCGCACGGCGAACGGCGCCCGCCGGGGCGAGCGCTTTCAGCCCCGGAGGACCGGGCCGGCCCGCGCTGAAAACCGCGCCCTTTCGGCATGTGCGCGCGAACCGCGGCATAAGCGGACGGGTCAGGCATGTCGTCAGGGCGCCGACGTGCTTCGCCGCCACCTTAAAGACCCTCGCCAAGCGTGAACTGCGGAATACTTGGGGATCGGAGAACTTTCCAGGCTCGCCTGGCGTCGGACCACTGATCGGCCTCTTCAAACAAAGGAAATTCGATGTCGCCGACTCGCCTGGTTCTCCCCGTAGCCATCGGCCTTACCGGTTTAGGACTCGCCCTTGCTTGCGCCGCCCCGACGACCGCCGCCGTCATCGGCGGAACCCCAGAGGACGACAAGCTCTTCGGGACGGCCGAGGCCGACATGATCCGCGGCAAGGGCGGCGATGACCTGCTCGTCGGCAGGGCGGGCGGGGACACGCTGAAGGGCAGCAGGGGCGCTGACGTCATGTACGGCCACCGGGGCGGTGACTACTTCGTGCCCGGAAACGGGCGTGACCTCGTGTACGGCGGGAGGGGCGACGACACCGTCGAGTTCTGGAGCGATGTCGGCTCGGGGCCGGGGCCGGACAAGGGCGCCGACCAGGTCCGCCTCGGCACCGGCAACGACATCGTCCACGCCTTCCCCGACGGGAACGCCGACGTCCACTACTGCGGCGAAGGCTTCGACCGGGTGTACTACAACGTTAACAACACCGGTGAGCCCGAGGCCTTCGACAGGTTCTTCAACTGCGAGAAGATCATCGAGGTCATGTACGAGGATCGGCTCGCCGGGGCCCACTGAGCCCCGGCGGGGATCGCGAGATGCGGGGCAGTTGTCTGCAGTTCCGGGATCATGAGACGGATCATTGCGCGCTCGCTCATCGGCTGCTAGTTCCATTGACGTCACGGCCGGGTTCTGACGAGTCTCGGTCGAGGTGTCCGGGACTGTCGCTCTCTCATCGGCTGCCCACCTGTTGGTGTGGCTCTCTCATGGCCTGCGCGGTCCTGGTCGCCGCTGGGTCGGAGTGGCTCAAGAAGGGATTGCTCAGCTCATAGCAGCGGTGCCCTCTCGACCCGTCCAACCGAACGGATCGAAGGAGCAGCAGGTGGCAGCGAGTGAGCGAGTTGTGATCGGGATGGACCCGCACAAGCGATCGGTGACGGTCGAGGTGATGACCGCCGACGAGGAGGTCCTCGGTGGTGGTCGCTTCGGCACCGACGCCGATGGGTTCGCGGCGATGGTCGAGTACGTGGAGCGGTGGCCCGAGCGGATCTGGGCGATCGAGGGATGCAACGGGATCGGCCGGCACGTCGCGACGCGGCTCCTGGCCGAGGACCAGGACGTGGTCGATGTCCCGCCGAAGCTCTCTGCCCGGGCGCGGGTGTTCTCGACCGGCCAGGGACGCAAGACCGACGCCACCGACGCCCACTCCGTGGCGCTGGTCGGGACTCGCATGTCCGGGCTGCGACCGGTGGTCGCCG
>JALZCZ010000235.1 GCA_030862825.1 Actinomycetota bacterium
ACCCCGGGCCGCGAGCCGGCTGGCTGGTGCCGAACGCGCTGGACCGACTGTGCCGGACGGCGTACACGGTGACGACGGAGTCGAACCGGATCGGGCTGCGGCTCGACGGCTCCCCGATCGGCTGGGCCCGCGAGGGTGAGCTGGAGAGCGAGGGGATGGTGCTCGGCGCTGTCCAGGTGCCGCCCGACGGACGCCCGGTCGTCTTCCTCGCCGACCATCCGCCGACCGGTGGCTATCCGGTCGTGGCCGTTGTCCGCGCCGACGACCTCTGGCAGTGCGCGCAGCTGCGGCCGGGCGACGAGGTGCGTTTCGTCCACGGGTAACGGTGCCGATCGGCGTGACCTCCGACCGTGGTCGGCGAGCTCGGGCATGCGCTCACCCCGACCCAGGCGCAGCGGCCGGCGCTGGCACGGGTGGCGCTGCTCGACCCGTGGCTGGTGGGCTCGACGAGGCCACCGCGGAGGCGGGCTCGTCGGGTGCCCGCGAGCTCGAGCAGGTGGCGCTCGCTGTGACCGAGGGACGCGGCGCGCTCGTGATCGCCCACCGGCTCAGCCAGTCCGCGGGCACCGACCGGGTGTTGGTGATGGACGACGGCCGGGTGGTCGGGCAGGGGACCCACGCCGACCTCGTCGCTGCGGGCGGCCGCTACGCCGAGCTCTGGTCGGCCTGGTCGACGACTACAGCTTCCTGAACATCTCGGTCGAGGCCTCGACCGGCTCGAACCCCATCAACACGTTGATGGACACCATGAAGTCGTTGGTCTCGGCGTTCTGGGTGACGATCCGCTTCATCTCCGGCTGGGCCTGCTGCATCGCCCGGAGGTTGGCCGCCTTGGTGGCCAGGCCCAACCGCCGGCCCCGGTGCTCGCGGTGGACGAACGTGCCCCACTGGGAGACGTCGGTACGGCCCGGGGGCGGCACCGACATCGTGGAATGGGCGGCGACGGTCCGGTCCGGGGTGACGGCGAGGGTCTCGTAGATGGTGCGGCCGGCGGTGACGAGCGAGGTGCGGCTCTCGGCGAACCGCTCCGGCGTGATCACCTCCTCCTCCCAGTCGACGGCGCCGGTGGGGGCGTCGACGCCGAGCTGGCCCAGCAGCACGCACAGCGACGGGATGAGCTCCTCGGGCACGTCGTTGACGTAGGTCTCGAGGGTGTAACCGGTGTGCCGCTCGGCTGCGAGGTCCGCCCAGCGCTGGACGACCTCGTCGGCAACCGGCAGGGTCAGCCAGCGCACGACCTCGACGTTCGCGAACTCGTAGCCGTGCCGCTCGCAGAACCGCCGGTAGCCGTGCGTCTCCCGCGCCGCGAAGGGCAGCTTCGTCTCTCCCACCAGCAGGGTGCGGCCGTCGGCGGCCAGCAGGTCGGTGATCGCGGCCAGCAGCTCGCCGCCGTAGCCCCGGCGCTGATGCACCGGGTCGACGTGGACGGCGACCCACGCCTTGTCGAGGTTGTCGAGCAGGCCGACGTAGCTGGAGGCGAGCCCGACCAGGCGGTCGCCGACGAAGCCGCCGAGCAGGTCCTGCCGCTCCCCGCTGTCGGGATGCCGGTACATCCCGGCCATCTCCTGGTAGCTCCAGTGCGGCGAGCCCTCCCGTCCCAGGAGCTGGGCCCTGGTGTCGACGTCGTACGCCGCGCGGAGCTCGTCGTCGGAGGAGAGGTCGATCGGTCGGATGTCCACGAGCGTCGAGGCTAGGCCGGGGCGGGTGGCTGCGGCGACTGCTTTTCGCCCTCGAGAGGTGGCGGCTGCCAGGGCGTGAGCGCGGGGTCGTCGATCGGGAAGGAGCGCACCGGACCGGGTGGGGTCTCGGCGGTCTCGAAGCGCACCGTCACCACACCCCGGCCCGAGCCCCACACCCACCCACGGCCGAGCTCGGCGTGCACGACGTCCATCCCCGGCGCCCAGGTCGTACGCCGTCCGGGCGGCTCGGCAGGCGCCTCGACCTCCTCCTCCGGCTCGTCGTCTCCAGTGCCGGTCTCGCCGAACAGGTCGTCCTGGATCCAGTCCGCCAGGCCGGAGACCCCCACGCCGAGCAGGCGTACCCCGCCGGACGTGTCCAGGTCCGCGAGCAGGGTGCGCGCGAGCCGGCTGATCGTCGCGGACCGGTCGGTCGGCGACGGCAGCGTCGTGGATCGGCTGAGGGTGGTGAAGTCGTGGAGCCGCACCTTGATGGTCACGGTGCGCCCGGACAGGCCGTTCTTGCGCAGCCGGGCGGCGACCTCACCGGCCTGCCGGACGAGCAGTCCCTCCATGAGCTTGCGGTCCGTCAGGTCGGTCTCGTAGGTGCCCTCGACGCTCACCGACTTCGCCTCCCGCTCGGCGACCACGGGGCGGTCGTCGACCGCCCGGGCGAGCTGGTGCAGGCCGTGGCCGTGCGCCTTGCCCACCAGTCGCACCAGCTCCTCGAGGCTGACCGACTCGAGCTCGGCGACGGTGTGGATGCCGGCGCGGCGGAGTCGCTCGGCGGTCGCGGGGCCGACGCCCGGGAGGACGGTCACGT
The DNA here is from genome assembly GCA_030862825.1 of Actinomycetota bacterium. Classification (GTDB taxonomy): domain Bacteria; phylum Actinomycetota; class Actinomycetes; order Propionibacteriales; family Nocardioidaceae; genus Nocardioides. Next base: position 2,500 of record JALZCZ010000235.1, read on the forward strand.
GCATCGGACGGAGGAGCTCCTGCTCGGTGCCGGGAGGGACCACGGTCAGGCCGTCGGGCTTGTCCAGCTCGCTGGCCACCTTGGCGATGAACTTCGAGGTCCCGACCCCGACCGAGGCGGTCAGCCCGCCGGTCACCTCGACCACCCGGCCGCGCAGCTCCTCGGCGAACGCCGTGACCGCGGGAACGTCGAGATCGGCGAGAGCTGCCCGCTCCAGGTCGACGAAGGCCTCGTCGAGCGACAGCGGCTCCACCAGCGGGGAGATCGACCGCAGCAGGCCCATCACCTCGTGGCTGGACGCGCGATAGGCGTGGAAACGGCCGCTCAGGAACGCCGCGTGCGGACACCGGGAGCGGGCCTCGCGGGTCGACATCGCCGAGCGGACGCCGTACTTGCGGGCCTCGTAGGACGCCGTCGACACCACGCCCCGGCCGCCGACGCCTCCGACCACGACGGGCTTGCCGCGCAGCGAGGGCTTGTCGCGCTGCTCGACGGCCGCGAAGAACGCGTCCAGGTCCAGGTGGAGGACCGACGCCTGCTGTCGCACCCGCGCAACGTACCCGCCGGCAACCCCAGACCCGCGAAACAGCCCACGAGTCGTCCACAGCCCGGCCGGTCCGGGTCCGTCGTCCACAGCACCGCGGCGCACCGGGCCCGACCGGGGGTGGGCCGGGGGACGGTCCTGGCATGACCACGACAACGCCTCACACCACCGCCCCGACCACGCTCACCGCGCGCTGTCCCGACGATGTGCTGGCCCTCGTGCCGGTCGTGCTCGGGTTCGTGCCGAGTGACTCGGTCGTGATGCTGACCTTCGGCGCCGTGCAGGCCTTCCACGCCCGGGTCGACCGGCCCGACGGGCCCGATGAGGTCGCGGAGGTCGTGGAGTCGTTGCTCAGGCCGGCCCGTCGTCACCGGGTGCGTCAGGTCGTGTTCGTCGTCTACGGCGACGACGACGGAACCGTCGCCGGGCTCGCGGCCGCGCTGCGCGAGGAGTTCGCGGCCGCCGGCGTCGAGATCGCCGAGATGCTGCGGGCCGACGGGAGACACTGGTTCCCGCTCCTCGGTGAGCACCCCGACGCGCCCGGCGTTCCTTACGACGTCGGCGCCCACCCCTTCCTCGCCCACGCTGTGCTGCGCGGCCAGGTCACCCACGACTCGCGCGGCGCCTTGGCGGCCAGCCTCGAGGTCGACCCCGCAAGGGCGGCCCGGGTCGGCGAGCTGGTCGCGGCCCTGCCCGATGACTGGCTGTCGGTCGACCATCTGCCCGCCGAGAAGGTCCTGATGGAGGGGGCGTGGGTGCACGCGCTGGTGAGCGCGCGGACGGATGCCGGCACGAACCTGTCGGATGAGGAGGTGGCCCGGCTGCTGTGCGCGATCCAGGTCCGCCGGATCCGCGACGCCGCGTGGTGCCCGCTGACCCGCGCCACCGCCGCGGCGCACGTGGCGTTCTGGACCGACGTCTGCC
>JALZCZ010000028.1 GCA_030862825.1 Actinomycetota bacterium
GAGGTACGTCGAGCATGTCCGGCGGGCACTTCTACCTGGGCGGCGGCACCGAGGTGCAGCGGGCGACCGGGCACGACGACTCGGCCGAGGAGATGTACAAGTACTTGCTCGCGGTGTCGAAGGACCCCGAGCCGGAGAAGATCCGCGCCTACTGCGACGGGTCGGTCGAGCACTTCGGCTGGCTGGAGGCGCTGGGCTTCGAGTTCGAGCGCTCCTTCTTCCCCGGCAAGGCCGTGATCCAGCCCGGCACCGAGGGGCTGATGTTCACCGGCAACGAGAAGGTCTGGCCGTACGTCGAGCAGGCGAAGCCCGCCCCGCGCGGTCACAAGGTGCCGGTGCCCGGTGACACCGAGGGCACCAGGATCGTGATGGACCTGCTGCGCGCCCGGGTCGAGGAGGCGGGGGTCGAGGTGCACTACGAGACGGGCGCGACCAACCTGGTGGCCGACGAGTCCGGGGCCGTGGTCGGCCTGGCATGGCGCCGCTTCGACGAGACCGGCCTGGTGGCGGCGCGGTCGGTGGTGGTCGCGGCGGGCGGCTTCGTGATGAACCCCGACATGCTCGCCGAGCACACCCCCGCCCTGGGCTCGAAGCTGTTCACCCTCGGGTCGACGTACGACGACGGTCTCGGCATCCGGCTCGGCGTCTCGGTCGGCGCGGAGCTCAAGCACATGGACGAGCCGTTCATCACCGCGCCGTTCTACCCGCCGTCGGTGCTGGTGACCGGGCTGCTGGTCAACGCCGAGGGGCGGCGGTTCGTGGCCGAGGACAGCTACCACGCGCGGACCTCGCAGTACGTGATGGAGCAGCCCGGGTCGGCGGCGTACCTCATCGTCGACAGCGAGCACGTGGAGTATCCGAAGATGCCGCTGGTGCCGCTCATCGACGGCTTCGAGACCGTGACGGAGATGGCGGCCGCACTCGGGCTGCCCGAGGGCACCTTGAAGGAGACGCTCGACCGCTACAACGAGCACGCCGCGCGCGGCGAGGACCCGGACTTCCACAAGAGCGCCGACTGGCTCGCGCCGCAGGCCGTCGCCCCCTGGGCGGTCTTCGACGTGCGCCTCGGCCACGCGCTCTACGCCGGCTTCACCCTCGGCGGCATGCGGGTGACCGTGGACGGCGAGGTGCAGCGGCCGGACGGCTCCGTGATCCCCGGCCTCTACGCCGCCGGCGCGTGCGCGTCCAACCTCGCCCAGGACGGTAAGGGCTACAGCTCCGGCACCCAGCTCGGTGAGGGGTCGTTCTTCGGTCGGCGGGCTGGGCGGCACGCGGCCGGTGCCTGATTCCCCGGTTCACCGGGGAAACACGCACTTCTCGGGGGACATTTCCCCAGAGAAGCGACAGGATCCCCGGTGCACCGGGGATTCCAACACCGCCTAGCATCACCGAGATGACCGACCGCTGGGCAGCGGCGAGCCGCGCCAACGTGCCACCGTTCCACGTGATGGACCTGCTGGCCGCCAGCGCCGAGCGGCAGCGGACCCACGGCGACCTCCTGAACCTCCTGGCCGGCCAGCCGAGCACGGGTGCGCCCGAGCCGGTCAACGAGGAGGCGGTCCGGCTGCTGCGCAGCGGTGACCCGCTGGGCTACACGCCGGCGCCGGGGATCCGCGAGCTGCGCGAGGCGATCGCCGGGCACCACCGTCGCACCTACGGCGTCGAGGTCGACCCCGACGAGGTGGTGGTGACCACGGGGAGCAGCGGCGGTTTCCTGCTGGCGTTCCTGGCGGCGTTCGAGGTCGGCGACCGGGTGGCGATCGCGCGCCCGGGCTACCCCTGCTACCGCAACGTGCTGGCCGCCCTGGGCTGCGAGGTGGTCGAGATCCCGACCGGCCCCGAGACCCGCTTCCAGCCCACGGTCGAGCAGGTGGCCGGGATCGATGATCTCAAGGGACTGGTGCTCGCCAGCCCCGCCAACCCGACCGGCACCATGCTGCTCCCCGACGAGCTGGCCGCGCACGCGCGCTGGTGCGAGGAGCACGAGGTGCAGCTGATCTCCGACGAGATCTACCACGGCATCGAGTACGCACCCCTCGAGGGCGCCGACCGTCTGGCCCGCTCGGCCTGGGAGACCAGCCGCGAGGCCGTCGTCTTCGCGAGCTTCTCCAAGTACTTCTCGATGACCGGGTGGCGGATCGGCTGGATGCTGGTGCCCGACCGCCTGCGCCGCGCCGTCG
>JALZCZ010000257.1 GCA_030862825.1 Actinomycetota bacterium
GGTGCCGATGGTCGGGTCGAAGTCGATCATCTCGAAGATCAGGCTCAGGAGCAGGCAGAACGCGAGGGCGCAGGCCACTGCTCGTCTCACGCCGAGACGCTGAAGCGGGGTGCCATGTGTCCTCACGTCGGTGATGGCTACGTGAGGCACCGACGCCGACATCAGACGATCCGGTCACGTATGGCACGCACGGCGATCTCGCCGCGACTCTGCGCCTGGATCTTGACCAGGATGCTCTCCATGATGGCGTGCACCGACTGTTCGCCAACGCCCAGGGCTGCCGCGATCGGCGCGGGCGACTCCCCACGGGCGATCCGGGTGAGGACGTCCGCCTCTCGGGCCGTGAGCCGGTTGAGTCCGGTCGGCCTCCGGCCCGTCGCGGCGACGTGGCTGAGGAGCCTGGGCGCGATCTTCGGTGAGAAGTACGCCAACCCGGCGGCCGCGTTGGCGACGGCATGAATGACATCGTCGACAGGCCCGTCCTTGAGCACGAACCCCCGCGCACCCGCCATCACCGCGTTGAGGATGTCCTCCTCCTCCTGCGAGACGGTCAGCATGACCACCTTCACGTCGGGATCGCGCCTCAGCAGGATGCGCGTGGCCTCCAGCCCACCCAGGCCCGGCATGCTCAGGTCCATGACGACGACATCGGGGTCGTTCGCGGGCACCGCCTCGAGCGCGGCCTCGCCGCTGCACACGTCGTCGACGACCTCGATCGCACTGTCCTCGAGGAGGCCGACCAGGCCGTCGCGATAGTAGGTGTGGTCATCGACGACGACCACGCGCAATCGTCCGGGAGCGCGCGCACGCCCTCGGGTCGCCTCGCGTCCTCGATCTGGCCCCACCGTGTCAGTCACCCCCCCCAGGGTGAGACGCGCCACCCCTGCGTGTGCAGGCGCGACCCGCTTCCGACTTCCCACGTGAAACTCCCACGTGAGGAGTCAATATTACGCTTGATGCCGCGAACCCGGTGATCTTTCAGTTTCCCGTGACGGCCACGACTCTCCCGGCGGCGTGAAAAATGCGCTCAGTGCCTCTCGAGCGACCTCGTCTGCCGTGGCGATTGGAATGCCCCAAGCGACTCGGGGGACCAGGCGTGAGGTCTCCCCCACTGGAGCTCTTCCTCATCTCGCGTTCGTGCTCGCGATCGGTCAGCTGACGCACCACCTGCTGGCCCACCTGACGTGGGACGGCGCCCGCCAGACCCTGAGCATGCTGGTCGCGGTCTGCGGGGTATATGGGCCTTCACCATCGTCGAGGTCACCCTGCTCGACATCGCGCCGTCAGCGACCCAGGTGGCGCAAGCTCAGACAACGCACGCTCGAGGGGGGCGCGCCCCGAGCCCGCGAAGCATGGATGTCTACGACGTCTGAGAGACCCGCGCGACGCCCTCGGCCAGCCGGACGGCCTCCTCGGCCGCGGCCACGTCGTAGGGCGCCTCGCGCACGTCATCGGGCCACTGTGCGACCTGGTGGGACGCCCAGTCGACCCAGTGCCCCACCATGACGTAGAAGTCGGTGAGGAAGCGCCCGGCGAGCTGGTTGAGCGCGGCGCGCTCGGGGAACGCGCCGCGGCCGCCGAGGTAGGCGCGGGCGGTCGCCAGGTTCTCCTCGTTCTGCTCCAGCACCCAGGCGCGGGTGGCCTCGAGGTTGGTGAGGATGTCGGCCTTCGTGCCGCCGTCGGCGAAGCTGATCTTGAGCAGCTGCTCGAACTCGAGGATCGGGCCTTCGCCCGGCACCTGCAACCAGGCCGCCAGCGCCCGCCGCCCCTTCGCAGTGATCGTGTAGCGGGTGCGGCGCCGCCGCCCGACCGGGTCGTCCGTGGCCCGGGCGTATCCGTGGGCGACGAGCTTCTTGGGCTCCTCGTAGAGCTTGCTCTGGGCTCGCGGCCAGATCCGACGCAGGCTGCGGTCGACCTGTTGCACCAGCTCGTGGGTGGTCCAGGGCTTGACGGCCAGCAGTCCCAGGATCGCGTAGGACGTCGTGGTCATCGCCGGAATGCTTGACATGATCCTCCCTTTGGGAGAAAATTTTACTCCCAAAGAGAGAGTACCAGGACCATGAACATGACTACCGCCGATTCAGTGCCTGTCGACTCCTCGAACGCCGACCAGCTCCGGGCCTGGGACGGCGATGAGGGCGAGTACTGGGCCGCACATGCCGACTACTTCGACAGGGCGGTCGCCGGCTACCACCGACGTCTCCTCGCGGCCGCGGCCATCGGCGAGCGCGATCACGTGCTCGACATCGGTTGCGGCACCGGTCAGACCACGCGAGACGCAGCTCGCGCCGCATCAGCCGGCTCCGCGCTCGGGGTCGACCTCTCGTCGCAGATGCTCGCCCACGCGCGCGAGCGTGCCCGCGAGGAGGGCGTGGCCAACGCGACGTTCGCGCAGGCCGACGCGCAGATCCACCCGTTCGAGGCCGGCGCCTTCGACGTGACCATCAGCCGTACGGCGGCGATGTTCTTCGGCGACCACGTGGCCGCGTTCCGTAACCTCGGCCGCGCCCTGCGACCGGGGGGACGTCTGGTCCTGGTCACCTGGCAGCCGCTGCCTGCCAACGAGTGGATCCGCGAGATCTCGGGTGCGCTGGCCGCCGGGCGTGACCTGCCGCCTCCGCCACCCGACGCCGGCCCGTTCTCGCTGTCCGACCCGGACCGCGTCGCCGGCCTGCTCGCCAGTGCCGGGTTCGCCGATGTCGAGCTGGACGGGGTGACCTCGGGCATGTGGTTCGGCCACGACGCCGACGACGCCCACCGCTTCGTGCTCGGCCTGATGGGATGGATGCTCGAGGGCCTCGACGATGCCGGCCGAGCCCGAGCCGCCGAGGCGCTGCACGCCACCATGACCGCCCACGAGACACCCGATGGCGTGCTCTTCGGGTCGGCCGGCTGGGTCACCCAGGCGACCCGGCCGTGACGGTCACCGAGACCTGATACTCCCGACGTACGGTGGGCCCATGGTCCGGATCGACACTGCGACCCGGGTGGTCGATGGTCCGCCCACGGCCGTCTTCGCCGCCCTGGTCGACGCCGACGCCCGCACCGCGTGGCTCCCGCCCGCGGGGATGACGGGTCGCTTCGACCGTTTCGATGCCCGACCGGGCGGCGGGTACCGCCTGGTGCTCACCTACGACGACAGCACGGTGCGGGGCAAGTCGGGGGCGAACAGCGACGTCGCGGACGTCCGTTTCGTCGAGATCGATCCGCCTGGGCGGGTGGTCGAGGAGACGGACTTCGTCTCGGCCGACCCGGCCTTCAGCGGCACCATGACGCTGACCTGGACCGTCGACCCGCACCCGGACGGCGCCCGGGTCACGGTCGCCGCGCACGACGTGCCGCCGGGCATCAGCGAGGCGGACCACGTCGCCGGGATGACGTCGACCCTGGGCAACCTGGACTCCTACGTCCGCGGTCAGGGCTGTGCCCCGCGCGCGACGTTCGATCCATAGGTAGTGCTTCAGGTGCGTGCGTCGCAAGGCGCCGGAGGGAAGGTGTGGCAGCGTCCTGCGACCGACGGCGACGCCGCGAGGTGCGTGCTTGGGGTGTGAAGTGTCTGCCGAACGTCGCGGGCACCAGACCGACAGACAGTCAGCCGATCGTCACCGCGCCGACGTCGATCACCGTCAACGGCAGGTCGCGCGGGGTGGGGCCGGTCAGCACGATGCCGTAGCGGTTCGTGCCGGAGGCCCTCACCGTCATCGACGCGGCGCCGGCCGTGGTGACCGTGCCCGTGTCGAGGTCGACCGTGCGCGCCTTGGCCGCCGGGGCGTCGATGGTCACGGTGCAGACCTTGTTGCTGCCGCCACCCGTGCACGTCGTGCTGAGCGACGACGCCGCCGACGACTCGACAACCGTCACCACACCGCTCGATCCGACGACGTGCACGAGGTTGCCGATGGGCGAACCCCTCTTCTGGGGCCGGACCTGGAACCCGAACGGGTCACCGGCAGCCCGGCCGGCGCCGGATGCGAAGCCGGTGCCGAGGTTGGCGACCGTGACCACGCCGACGTCCCAGCGCGGCGTGTACGACGCGGACGAGGCCGAGACCAGCACGCCCAGCGCACCGACGACGTGGGTCGACGTGCACGTCGCTCGGGCGGTGCCCGGACCCGTGGAGGAGACGCGACCCGTGCAGATCGTCGTGCCGTCCAGCCGCTTGAAGGTGACCGCCACACCCGAAAGCGCGCCGGCGTAGGTCCCGTCGGCCTCCTCCGCCAGGTCGGCGACGTACGTGACCGACGAGCTCGCGCCGCTCACCACGACATGCGGATCGCCGCCTAGTCGCACCGACAGCAACTCCCTGCCCACCACGAACACCTCGGCGTCACTGCTTCCGGTGTAGGCCGCGTCGCCGGGGTACGCCGCACCGATGCTGCGGGCGCCGGCGGCTCCGCTGACCGGGAGCGTGGTGGTGGCGACGCCGGACGCCGAGGTGGGGGCGGTCCCGGTCGCCACGCCCAGCGTGAACGTCACCGGCTCGCCGGCCACCGGCGCCAGCGTCACCGCGTCGAGCAGGACCGCGCGCACCGGCGTGGGATCCGACAGCTGGCCGCTGGTCGGCCCGTCATAGGTGAGCACCGTCGCGCGCTTCTCCACCCTGACCCGGAAGCTGGTGGTCGCCGTGGCACCGCTGGTCGTCGCCGTCACGGTGAGCTCCCGGGTGCCGACCTGGTCCGCGGTCGGCGTCCAGGTGAAGGCGGCACCGGTCACATCCATGCCCGGCGCCAGCGGGCTGACGGAGTAGCTGATCGGGTCGCCGTCGATGTCGGTCCCGGCGAACAACACGGTGAGCGGGTCACCCCAGGCCGTGGTCTGGTCGGGCACCGCGGCGAGCTGCACGGGGTCGTCCACCGGCAGCACGGTCACGGTCACCGTGGTCGTGGTGCTCGCGCCCGTCGGGTCGACCGCGTCGTAGGTGAAGCTGTCGGTGCCGAAGAAGTCAGGGTCCGGCGTGTAGGCGACGGCGTCGTCGATCGCACCCACCGCGGTGCCGTGCGCGGGGTCGCTGACGTTCGCGACCGCCAACGGCTGACCGTCGGGGTCGGTGTCGTTGGTGAGCACGTGGACGTGCACGGTGACGTCCTCGTCGGTGCTCGCCGCGTCCGGAGCGGCGGCGGGCGGGTCGTTCACGCAGGCGACCCCGACGTCGACCGAGCCGGTCGCGGTCAGGTTGCCGTCGGTGACGACGTACGTGAAGACGTCGGCGCCGCAATAGTCCGCGGCCGGGGCATAGCGGACCTGGCCGCCATCGACAGTGACGGAGCCGTGGGCGGGCTGTCCCAGGGTCCCGGCCAGGCTGAGGGTGTCGCCGTCCGGGTCGTTGTCGTTGGCGAGCACATCGACGTCGACCGCGGTGTCCTCCGGGGTGCTGGCCGAGTCCGGTGTGGGCCGTGGTGAGTCGCCGTTGCAGAGCACGGAGACTGACACGGTGCCGCCGGCCGACAGGCTGCCGTCCGAGGCTGTGTAGGTGAAGGAGTCAGGCCCGCAGTAGTCGGCCTGGGGCACGTAGCGAACCGTCGCGCCGTTGGTCGTGGTGGTGCCGTGGGCGGCCGCGCCGACCGACGTGATCCCGAGCTGGTCGCCGTCGGAGTCACCGTCGTTGGCGAGCGCGTCGATCACGGTGGGGGTGTCCTCGGGCACGTCGACGGCGTCGTCGGCAACGGTCGGTCCGTCGTTGCCGCAGGTCACGGTCACGTCCACGAGGGAGGTGGCCTGGTGACCGTTGCCGTCGGAGATCTCGTAGGTGAAGGTGTCCGTCGGCGGCGAGCAGTAGTCGGCCGCCGGTGTGTAGCGGATCTTGCCGTCCACGACGGCCGCGGTGCCGTGCCCCGGCGCCACGACGACGGCGGTGACCGTCAGGACGTCGCCGTCCTCATCGACGTCGTTGGCCAGCACGTCGATGTCGACGGCCTGGTCCTCGGGTGTCGTCGCGGTGTCGGCGGCAGCGGCCGGCGCGCAGTTCATCAGTACCTGCACCTGCGCGGCGACCTCAGCGGTGCCGTCGGTGACGACGTAGGTGAACGTGTCGTCGTGACATCCGGCGTCGGGCGTGTAGGTGATCTCGGCAGGCCCGGTGATGGCAGCCGAGCCGAGAGGCGGGTCGCTGACGGACACGAGCGTGACGCCCTCGAGGTCGTCGTCGATACCGGTGAGCGGCACCGGGAGGGCGACGGCGGTGCCGGGCGCGGTCGTCGCGGCCAGGTCCTGGGGCGCCGGGATGTGGTTCCCGCCCACCGAGGTGATGCCGCCGACCTCGACCGGCGTGAGGGAGTGGGTGCCGATGCCGTCGCCGACCTGGTTGAGGCTGTTGTCACCGGTGCACTGGACGGTCCGGTCGAGCAGCGCCGCGCAGGTGTTGCGGCGACTCGCGCCGATGTCCGCGATCCACTTGAGCCCGTCGGGCAGGGCGGTGTCCGGGGCGAGTAGCGTCCGCTGGCCGACGCTGTGGAAGCCCCCGACGCCGGAGCCGAGCTGACCGAACGCGTTCTCGCCCCAGCAGGTCAGCGCGTCGGAGCTGCGCAGGGCGCAGGTGTGGTCGTCGCCGGACACCAGTCGTGTGGCGTCGGTGAGATCGTCCACGGG
>JALZCZ010000263.1 GCA_030862825.1 Actinomycetota bacterium
CGGCGCGCAGCGCCACCACCCAGTCGTCGCGGTGCAGGTAGCGGCTGGACGTCACCGGCCACTGCTCCGGCCGGTCGGCCAGGGGCGGTGTGTCCGCCACGTCAGTCTTCGGGCTCGGGGTCGCGGCGCAGGCCGCTCTCGTCGATCGGGAACCTGAGCTCCTTCTGCCGCTCGATCGCCGCGCCGATCAGCCCCTTGAACAGCGGGTGCGGCCGGGTCGGGCGCGAGCGCAGCTCGGGGTGCGCCTGGGTCGAGACGTAGTAGGGGTGGACCTCGCGCGGCAGCTCCACGAACTCGACCAGCCCCAGCTCGGGGTTGGTGCCCGAGAAGACCAGCCCGGCCGTGGCGAGCTGCTCGACGTAGTCGTTGTTGACCTCATAGCGGTGGCGGTGGCGCTCCTCGATCCTCGCCTCGCCGTACGTCTCGCGGGCCAGGGTGCCCGCCGTCAGCTCCGCCGTGTAGAGGCCCAGCCGCATGGTGCCCCCCAGGTCGCCGGCGCCCTCGACGTATGACTTCTGCTCCTCCATGGTGGCGATCACCGGCTCGGGGCAGTCGGCGTCGAACTCCGTGGAGGCGGCCTTCTCGAGCCCCGCGACCGAGCGGGCGTACTCGATCACCATGCACTGGAGCCCGAGGCACAGGCCGAGGGTGGGGATGCCGTGGGTGCGGGCGTAGGTGAGCGCGCCGAGCTTGCCCTCGATGCCGCGTACGCCGAACCCGCCCGGCACGCAGATGGCGTCGACGTCCTGCAGGTGCCTGCTGGCGCCCGCCTGGGTCTGGCACTCGTCGGAGGCGATCCAGCGCAGGTGCACCTTCGCCTCGTGCGCGAAGCCACCGGCTCGCAGCGCCTCGGCGACCGAGAGGTAGGCGTCGGGAAGGTCGATGTACTTGCCGACCAGCGCGACGGTCACCTCCTCCTTGGGGTGGTGCACCCGGCGGAGCAGGTCGTCCCAGAGTGTCCAGTCGACATCGCGGAAGGGCAGGTCGAGGCGGCGCACGAGGTAGGCGTCGAGGCCCTCCCGGTGCAGCACCTTCGGGATGTCGTAGATCGAGGCAGCGTCGGCAGCGCAGACCACGGCCTCCTGGTCGACGTCGCACATCAGCGAGATCTTGCGCTTGATCGAGTCCGGGAGCTCGCGGTCGGCCCGGCAGACCACGGCGTCCGGCTGGATGCCGACCTGGCGCAGGGCGGCCACGGAGTGCTGCGTGGGCTTGGTCTTCAGCTCACCGGACGGGCCGATGAAGGGGACCAGCGACACGTGGAGGAAGAAGCAGTTGTCGCGGCCGATGTCGTGCCGCGTCTGGCGGGCCGCCTCGAGGAACGGCAGCGACTCGATGTCCCCCACGGTGCCGCCGACCTCGGTGATCACGACGTCGACGTCGGGACCGCCCATGGCCAGGATGCGTTCCTTGATCTCGTTGGTGATGTGCGGGATCACCTGCACGGTGTCGCCGAGGTAGTCGCCGCGTCGTTCCTTCGCGATCACGCTCGAGTAGACCTGCCCGGTCGTCACGTTGGCGATCTGGCTGAGATCGGTGTCCAGGAACCGCTCGTAGTGACCGATGTCGAGGTCGGTCTCGGCGCCATCGTTGGTGACGAACACTTCCCCGTGCTGGAACGGGTTCATGGTGCCGGGGTCGACGTTGAGGTAAGGGTCGAGCTTCTGCATCGTCACCCGGAGGCCGCGCGAGCGCAGCAACCTGCCCAGGCTGGAGGCGGTGAGGCCCTTGCCGAGCGAGGAGGCGACACCTCCGGTGACGAACACGTGCTTGGTCGGCTGGGCCATCTTCACGGGATTCGATCCTATCCCAGCACCGGAGATTTGACGGCTTTACCGGATCGCCCGCGCGGGTTGCGCGACGTCGAGCAGCTCACGGGCGTGGGCCAGGGCGGTGTCGCTGTCGGCCAGGCCGGCCAGCATCCGCGACAGCTCCCGCTCGCGCCCCGCGTCGTCGAGCACGCTCAGCCCCGAGCTGGTGACCGACCCGTCGCTCGACTTCTCCACGAGAACGTGGCGGTCTGCGTACGCCGCCACCTGGGGCAGGTGGGTGACCACCAGCACCTGGGCGTTCTTCGCCAGCTGGGCAAGCCGCTTGCCGACCTCGACGGCCGCGGCGCCCCCGACCCCGGCGTCCACCTCGTCGAAGACGAACGTGGGCACCGAGCCGGTCGCGGCGAGCGACACCTCGAGCGCCAGCATCACCCGCGACAGCTCGCCACCGGAGGCTCCCTTGTGCAGCGGACGCGCGTCGGCGCCGGTGTTGGCGGCCAGCAGGAACTCCACCTCGTCGACTCCGGAGGAGCCGTAGCGCAGGCTGCGCTCGCCTACTGGGAGGTCGCCCTCGGACTGGCGGACCGCGATCGCGATGCTCGCATGAGGCATGGCCAGCTGGGTGAGCTCCGCGGTCACCTCGGCGCCGAGCCGCTTGGCCGCCGCGGTCCGGGCCTGCGACAGGGCGGCAGCCTGGCTGCCGAGCTGGTTCCGGAGCTCCTCGCGCTCGGCCCGGAGCTGGTCGATGCGCTCGTCGGTGGAGTCGAGGTCGAGCAGCCGGGTGGCGGACTGCTCAGCCCAGGCGAGCACCTCGTCGACGGTGTCGCCGTACTTGCGGGTGAGGGCGGTCAGGGAAGCACGGCGCTCGGACACCGCCGCAAGTCGGTTGGGGTCGGTGTCGATCCGGGCGGCGTACGACGCCACGTCGGCGGCGAGGTCGGAGAGCAGGTAGGTGATCTCGGCGATGCGGTCGGCCAGCTCACCTGCCTCCTGGTCGTGCTCCCGCACGCCATCGAGCAGCCCGCGGGCGGCCGAGACGGTGGTCAGCGCGTCCGGCGCGCCCTGCTCGCCGGAGAGGGCCTCCCGGGCCTGTTCCGCGGCTGTGCGCAGCGTGTCGGCGTACCCCAGCCGCGACTCCTCGGCAGCGAGCACCACGTCCTCCCCGCTCTCGGGGGCGACGGCCTCGACCTCGCTGAGGCCGAACCGGAGCAGGTCCGCCTCGCGGGCCCTCTCCCGGGCGCTGCTGGTGACCTCGTCGAGCTCGCCCTGCACGGCCTGCAGCCGGCCGTAGGTCGCGGCGTACGCCGTCAGCAGCTTCGCGAGCTTCGCGCCGCCGAACCTGTCCAGCGCGTCGCGCTGTGCTCGGGCCTGCAGCAGCCGGTGCTGGTCGGACTGGCCGTGCACGGCGACCAGCGGCTGTGCGATCTCCGCCAACGTGGCGACCGGCACCGACGCTCCGCCCACGAACGCTCGGGACCGGCCCTCTGCGGACACGTTGCGCGCCAGGACCACGCGATCGTCCTCGACCTCTCCCCCGGCCAGGTCGACGGCCCCGGCCAGCTCGGGCAGCCGGATCGAGGAGACCACGCCCTCGACCCGCGCCTGCTTGGCCCCGGAGCGGACCGCGCCGGTGTCGGCGCGACCGCCGAGCAGCAGGCCCAGGGCGGTGACGACCATCGTCTTGCCCGCTCCGGTCTCGCCGGTGATCGCGGTGAGGCCCGGGCCCAGCTCGAGCACGGAGGAGTCGATCACGCCCAGCTGGCCGATCCGGATCTCCTCGATCATGCGTCGCCCTTGCGGCCGCGGCGCTCGGCCGATCCTCGCCAGCCCTCGACGGGGAGTCCGAACTTGGCCACCAGGCGGTCGGTGAACGGCGCCTCGTGCAGGCGGGCCAGGCGCAGGGGGTGCTGGCCGCGGCGGACCTCGATCCGGGCGCCGGGCGGCAGGTCGACCGTACGGCGGCCGTCGCACCACAGCACGCCCGAGCCGGCCGTGTTGGCGAGCACCTCGATCGCCAGCACCGACGTGGGCGCGACCACCATCGGTCGGGCGAACAGGGCGTGCGCGCTGATCGGCACGATGCAGAGGGCCTCGACCCCGGGCCACACGATCGGCCCGCCGGCGCTGAAGTTGTAGGCGGTCGATCCGGTCGGGGTCGCGCAGACGACCCCGTCGCAGCCCCACCGCGACAGCGGCCGACCGTCGATCTCGACGACCACCTCGAGCATCCGCTCGCGCGCGGCCTTCTCGACGCTGGCCTCGTTGACCGCGAAGGTGCTGCCCACGCGCTCGCCGTCGTGGAAGACGTGCACGTCGAGGGTGAGACGGTCTTCGACGGTGTAGCGGTGCCGGACGATCGCGTCGATCGTCGACTCGACGTCGTCCATCTCGGCCTCGGCCAGGAAGCCCACGTGACCGAGGTTGACCCCCAGGACGGGAGTCAGGCTCGCGTGGGTGACCTCGGCCGCCCTCAGGATGCTGCCATCGCCGCCGATCACCAGGGTCAGCTCGCAGGAGTGGCTCGCGTCGCTCTCGGACTCGGTGAGCTCGAGCGGCGGGTCGTAGGAGCCGGGCTCGAGCCCCATCTCCTCGGCCTCCGCGGCGAGCAGACGGACCACGATGCCGTGACTGGTGAACGCCTTGCAGAAGGACCGTGCGACGTCACGCGCCTCGGCGCGCCCGGTGTGCGTCAGCACGAGCACCCGCCGGGTGCCCCCCAGGTCGCTGAGCTCAGTCGGATCGGTCACGGGTCAACTCTCTCACTCGGCACCCCCGACGGGCCTGCAGCCCGGACGACACGCTCGATGTCGTCGGCGTCGATGGTGGCCGGGCCCTTCCGCAGCCACAGGAAGAACTCCACGTTGCCCGAAGGACCCGGCAGCGGGCTGGTAGCGACCATCCGGGCCCCCCAGCCCCTCTGGGCGGCCTCGTCGGCCACCGTGGAGACCGCCTCCGCCCGCAGGCCCAGGTCGCGCACCACGCCACCCTTGCCGACCCGCTCCTTCCCCACCTCGAACTGCGGCTTCACCATCAGCGCCAGATCGCCGTCCGCCTCGGTCACACCCAGCAGGGCGTCGAGGACGAGCCGCAGCGAGATGAACGAGAGGTCCCCGACCACGAGGTCGACCGGCCCGTCGATCGCCTCGACGGTCAGCTCACGCACGTTCTGCCGGTCGCGGATGATCACCCGCTCGTCCGAGCGCAGCCGCCAGGCCAGCTGCCCGTAGCCCACGTCGACCGCCACCACCTGCCGCGCGCCGTGCTGGAGCAGCACGTCGGTGAATCCGCCCGTCGACGCGCCGGCGTCCAGGCAGCGGCGACCCGCCACCACGAGGCCCGCCGGCTCGAACGTCGCCAGCGCTCCGGCCAGCTTGTGGCCGCCGCGGGAGACGTAGTCGGGCCGGGTCTCGTCGTCGCTGACCACGATCGCCACGTCGGTGGTCACCCCGGTGGCCGGCTTCGTGGCCACAGCGCCGCTGACGCGGACCCGCCCGGCCGCGATCAGCTCGGTGGCGTGCTCGCGCGAGCGCGCGAGGCCGCGGCGTACCAGCTCGGCATCCAGCCGAAGACGTCGCGGTGGCATCGGGTCAGGGTTCTCGGTCGGGTTCGGGCACCGGGTCCAGGCCGGCGTCCGGATCGTCGAGCGTCCGGCGCAGCCGCTCGTGGGCCGCCTCGAACACCGCCGAGTGCTCCTCCACCGGCCGACCGACCAGGTTCGCCACGTCGTCGACCACGGAGTCCACCGACGGGATGCCGGTGTGGAGCCGTTCGGTCTCATCGACCGTGGCCTCGAGGTCGTTGACGACGTCGCCCGGTGCCTCCTCGGCGCCGGGCTCGTGCACGGGCTCCTCAGTCATGCGGCCGAGGCTACCGGTCACCGGCAGCGATCTCGGCAGGCACCATGAGGCCGTCGGTCCGGACCGTCTCGCCGGTGGTGTCCAGGTAGGCCCACGCCGCGCTCGCCACGCCCCGCCACCAGTCGTCGACCGAGCCCTCCCCCGACACCTCCACCCGCCCCTGCGACACCGTCAGCCGCCACCCGCCGCTACGGGTCTCGGCGGCGGACTGCTCCGGACGATCGTGGGCGGTCAACAGACCACGCAGGTCACGGGCGACGTACGTCGGCCGCTCCTCCGGACGGGCCCCCACGAGCTCCGCGAGTCCGGTCACGCCGGTGAGCACCAGCAAGGAGTCGATGCCGGCGGTGGCCGCACCCGCGATGTCGGTGTCCAGCCGATCGCCGACCATCAGCGGATGCTCCCCACCGACCCGCCGGACCGTCTCGTCCAGCAGGGGTCGTGCCGGCTTGCCCGCCACCACCGGCCACACCCCCGCGAACCGGCTCACCGTCTCGACCAGCACGCCGTGCCCCGGAGCCACGCCGTAGCTGGTCGGGATGCTGCCGTCGGTGTTGCTGGCCACCCACCAGAGCCCCGCCCGCACCCGTACCGCCGCCCGCATCACCTCCCGCCACAGCACCTCGGGCCCGTACCCGCTGACCAGCGCCTGAGCATCCGGCGCGTCGACACCGACGGGTTCCAGCCCGGCCAACCGGACCTCGTCGACCAGCGCCTCGGCGCCCAGCACCGCCACCGCGGCACCGGCGGGCAGCCGGTCGGCCAGCAGCCGGGCCGCAGCCTGGGCGGAGGTGACCACGTCGGCGTCATCCACCGCCACCCCCAGCTCACGCAGGTGCTCGGCCACGGTTCGCGGGCTCCTGGAGGCGTTGTTGGTGATGAACGCGCACCGCATGCCCGCTTCCCGCACCCTGGCCAGCTCCTCTGGGGCCCCCGGAACCGCGTGGGAGCCGACGTACACGACACCGTCGAGGTCGAGCATGGCCAAGTCGTACGCCGAGCTCAGCGGGACGTCGCTGTGGCCGAGCAGGGGTCCGCTTCGCTTCATCGCCCGCACCCTACGATGCCGGGATGGACTCCGGTTCCGTGGTCGTCCCGCCGTACGTCGCCGGGCCGCTGCGACTGGCGCCGTTCCGGGCCATGATGCTGGCACCGAACCGGATCGGTGACCCGGCCTCCGCCCGGGCCTTCGCCCGCCCCTACAAGGACGTCTCGGCCCGGCTGGCCCGCTGGCAGCAGCATGGGCAGATGTGGCACGACCCGGAGCCCGCGCTCTACATCCACGAGTACACCGCCGCCGGCATCACCATCCGCGGGCTGGTGGGGCTCGTCGACGTCTCCCGCCGCGCCACCCGGCGCGAGGATCGCGCGATCCTCCCCCACGAGGGCATCTACCCCGCCCAGGCCGACGACCTGGCCGCCCGGATGGAGGGCATGCAGCTCAACCCCGCGCCCATCTTGCTCGTACACCGCGCGTCGGCCGCCCTGCGGACGCTCAGCCAGGAGCTGATGAGCGAGCCACCCGAGCACCGGTTCACCGACCGCGCCAAGCAGCAGCACCGGGTCTGGGCGGTCCGCGACCCGCAGCACCTGGCCCGGGTCGACGCCGCCCTCGCCGAGTCCCGCGCCCTGATCGCGGACGGTCATCACCGTTACGCCGCCTACCTGCGCCTGCAGCAGCGAGCGCCCGACGGCCCGGCGAGCCAGGGGCTGGTCATGCTGGTCGACCAGGATGACACGCCGTTCTTCCTCGGCCCGATCCACCGCGTCTTCAGCGGCACGTCGCTCGACGATGTGCTCCTGGCCGCGCGCTCGGTCCGGCTCACCGCCACCGAGACACCGGAGACCGTCGCCATCGCCGCTCTCGCCCCGCGACACCTGGTCGTCACCGACTCCGAGCGGTGGGCCACGATCGCGCTGCCGCGAGCAGACGACCAGGCAGCGGTCGAGCTGCTGCACGACCAGCTGGTCCCCGCCTTCCCGCACGGGCCGCGGCGGATCGGCTACCACCACACGGTCGACGACGCCCTCGCCCAAGTGAGCCCGGACCTCGGCGTGGCCGTGCTGATGCCGGCACCGGACGTGGGTCAGGTGCTCCGAATCGTCGGAGACGACCGGCTGCTGCCGGAGAAGGCCACCTCCTTCCAGCCCAAGCCGAGCCTCGGGGTGCTCATCCGGTCGTTGCGCGACGGATGACCTTCCCGCGGGCGACGTCGACCTCGACCCGCGAGACCGTGGCGCCCGCGGTCTTGAAGAACCGCCGCCGCAGCGCGCCCGACACCTCGACCACGTCTCCATCGCGCCACGTGGGCACCGAGCGCTTCACCCGGCCGACCCACACCGCGCACTCGAGCGTGTCGACGCGGGCCCGCCGAGAACCGGCCGCCACCGGCTCCCGCGGACGCCCGATGACCACCCGGAAGGTCCACACGGTGTCTCCGCTCGGCAGGACGCGCTCCTCAGGCGTCCCGGAGAGACGCCCCCGGAGCAGCACCTCGTTGGTCTCGACGACCGACCGATCGACCTCTTCCTCGTTGAGCTGTGCTGACATGCACATCACCTCCGCGACCAACGCTGGGTGCCGGGACCGACACCGTGCGCCCGGCCGGTGTGGACCTGTGGACATAGGCCATCGAATGCGCTGCCTGTGCATGAAAGGTGGGCCGAAAAGGCCCGGAAATGGCAGTAGGGCC
>JALZCZ010000286.1 GCA_030862825.1 Actinomycetota bacterium
CCGCAGCACGCTGCGGGTGGGCGAGAAGTCGTACGAGATCTACCGGCTGGACGCCGTCGAGGGCTCGGCCCGGCTCCCGTACAGCCTCAAGGTGCTGCTGGAGAACCTCCTGCGCACCGAGGACGGCGCCAACGTCACCGCCGACCACATCCGCGCGCTGGCCGACTGGGACCCGACCGCCGAACCGGACACCGAGATCCAGTTCAGCCCGGCCCGGGTGATCATGCAGGACTTCACCGGCGTGCCCTGCATCGTCGACCTGGCCACCATGCGCGAGGCGGTCGCCGAGCTCGGCGGCGACCCGGCGAAGATCAACCCGCTGGCGCCGGCCGAACTGGTGATCGACCACTCGGTGATCACCGACGTCTTCGGCCGGCCGGACGCGTTCGAGCGCAACGTCGAGTTCGAGTATCAGCGCAACGGCGAGCGCTACCAGTTCCTGCGCTGGGGCCAGACCGCGTTCGACGACTTCAAGGTGGTCCCGCCCGGCACCGGCATCGTGCATCAGGTCAACATCGAGCACCTCGCGCGCACGGTCTTCACGCGTGAGGTCGATGGCGTGATCCAGGCCTACCCCGACACCTGTGTCGGCACCGACTCCCACACCACCATGGTCAACGGCATCGGCGTGGTCGGCTGGGGCGTCGGCGGCATCGAGGCCGAGGCCGCGATGCTCGGCCAGCCCGTGTCGATGCTGATCCCACGGGTGGTCGGCTTCAAGCTCAGCGGCGACCTCCCGGAGGGCGCCACCGCCACCGACCTGGTGCTCACCATCACCGAGATGCTCCGCAAGCACGGAGTGGTGGGCAAGTTCGTCGAGTTCTACGGCCCGGGCGTCTCCGTGCTGCCGCTCGCCAACCGGGCGACCATCGGCAACATGAGCCCGGAGTTCGGGTCCACCATCGCGGTCTTCCCGATCGACGAGGAGACCGTGAAGTACCTCAAGCTCACCGGCCGCAGCGAGGAGCAGCTCGCGCTGGTCGAGACCTACGCCAGGGAGCAGGGTCTCTGGCACGACCCCGACGCCGAGCCCCGCTACTCCGAGAAGCTCGAGCTCGACCTTGCCACGGTGGTCCCCTCGCTGGCCGGCCCCAAGCGCCCGCAGGACCGGGTCTCGCTGTCCGACGCCAAGGAAGCGTTCCGCACCGCGTTGGCCGACTACGCCGGCGAGGACGAGACCGGCGGCGAGGACCGCAAGCCCGGCGTACCGTCCCAGGCCAAGCCGTTCGGCGTGGTCAGCGCGGCCGACGAGGCGTCGGCGGAGTCGTTCCCGGCCAGTGACGCGCCCGCCTACTCGACCGACGGCAACGGTGGCGGCGAGCCCGCGGACTGGCACCTCAACCGCGCCGCGGCCGCGGGTCGGCCGTCCAACCCGGCCCAGGTCACGCTCGAGGACGGCACCACGTTCGAGCTCGACCACGGCGTGGTCGCGATCGCGGCGATCACCTCGTGCACCAACACCTCCAACCCGTCGGTCATGATCGGCGCCGCCCTGCTCGCGAAGAAGGCGGTCGAGAAGGGCCTGCAGCGCAAGCCCTGGGTCAAGACCACGCTCGCGCCCGGGTCGAAGGTGGTGTCCGACTACTACGAGAAGTCGGGCCTGACGCCGTACCTGGACAAGCTCGGGTTCAACCTGGTCGGCTACGGCTGCACCACCTGCATCGGCAACTCCGGTCCGCTCATCCCCGAGGTCAGCCAGGCGGTCAACGACAACGACCTTGCCGTCGTCTCCGTGCTGTCCGGCAACCGCAACTTCGAGGGCCGGATCAACCCCGACGTGAAGATGAACTACCTGGCCTCGCCGCCGCTGGTGGTCGCCTACGCTCTGGCCGGCTCGATGGACATCGACCTGTTCAACGACCCGCTGGGCCAGGACGCCGACGGCAACGACGTCTACATGAAGGACATCTGGCCCACCGCCAAGGAGGTCGAGGACGTGATCGCGACCGCGATCACCTCCGAGATGTTCACGACCGACTACGCCGACGTCTTCGCTGGCGACGAGCAGTGGCGGTCGCTGCCCACGCCCGAGGGCAAGACCTTCGCGTGGGAGGAGGACTCGACCTATGTGCGCAGGCCCCCCTACTTCGAGGGCATGCCCGCGGAGCCGGAGGCGGTCGAGGACGTGAACGGCGCGCGCGTGCTGGCCAAGCTCGGCGACAGCGTGACGACCGACCACATCTCGCCGGCCGGCTCGATCAAGAAGGACGGCCCCGCGGGGGAGTACCTGATCGACAAGGGCGTGGAGTTCCGCGACTTCAACTCCTACGGCGCCCGGCGCGGCAACCACGAGGTGATGATGCGCGGCACGTTCGCCAACATCCGCCTGCGCAACCAGCTGGCACCGGGAACGGAGGGCGGTGTGTCCGTCCACCTGCCGTCCGGGGAGGCCGGCTCGATGTTCGAGGTCGCGTCC
>JALZCZ010000332.1 GCA_030862825.1 Actinomycetota bacterium
CCACGACAACGGCCCTCCTGAGGACCGCCCGTTCGACGAAGAGTCGCTAGACGAGGACGTCGTCGTACCCGACGACGCATCCTCGTTGGCCGACGATGCCGCCGCAGAGGCGGTGATCGAGGTCGACCTCGAGACCCAGCTCGCCGAACGCACGGCCGACCTGCAGCGGTTGCAGGCCGAGTTCCTCAACTACAGGAGGCGGGTCGACCGCGACCGCGACCTGATCCGTGAGAACGCGACGTACGCCGCGCTCGCGCCGATCACCGAGGTGCTCGACACCATCGACCGCGCCCGCGAGCACGGGCCGCTCGACCACGGTCTGAAGGCCGTTGCCGAGCAGCTCGAGCGGGTCGTGGCCGGGCTCGGCCTGAGCAAGTTCGGGGCACCCGGCGACCCGTTCGACCCGACCATCCACGAGGCCCTCTCCCACATCGGCGAGGACCCCGAGGTCTCGGTGACCACCTGCAAGGTGATCGCCAAGTCGGGCTACAGGATCGGCAACCGGGTGGTGCGCGCGGCGCAGGTGCTGGTCGTGGACCCCGCGCCGGAGTCGATGGAACCGCAGGAAGAGACAGAGGAGTAGGGAAGGGAGGTGCGCGATGGCTGACACCGACGGGATGCGGGCCGACTGGGCCCAGAAGGACTTCTACGCCGAGCTCGGCGTCAAGAAGGACGCCACGACCGACGAGATCAAGAAGGCCTACCGCAAGCTGGCGCGCGCCAACCACCCCGACTCCAACCCGGGCGACTCTGCTGACAGTCGGTCGAAGCACGACAAGT
Source organism: Actinomycetota bacterium (assembly GCA_030862825.1). GTDB lineage: Bacteria > Actinomycetota > Actinomycetes > Propionibacteriales > Nocardioidaceae > Nocardioides. Next base: position 781 of record JALZCZ010000332.1, read on the forward strand.
TCAAGGCGGTCGCCGAGGCCTACGACGTCGTCGGCGACCCCGAGAAGCGCAAGAAGTACGACGAGATGCGCTCGCTCTACGCCGGCGCCGGCGGCTTCCCCGGCTTCGGCCGCGGCGGCGGTGGCGGCGGGGGCTTCAACCTCGACGACCTGCTCCGCGACCGGGCCGGCACCGGCGGCGGCTTCGGCGACATGTTCGGCGACCTCTTCGGTGGCGGGCGGCGTACGCAACAGTCGCGACCTCGCCCGCAGAAGGGCCCGGACGCCGAGACCTCGGCGACGATCAGCTTCACCGACGCCATGAACGGCGTCACGATCTCGCTGCGGCTGACCTCCGACGCCCCCTGCCCCGACTGCTCCGGCACCGGCGGCAAGCCCGGCACCAAGCCGCACATCTGCCCGGAGTGCGAGGGCGCCGGTTTCGTGGTGGCGTCGGTGGGTGGCGCGTTCTCGATGAACGAGACCTGCCCGATGTGCGGCGGCCGTCAGCTCATCTACGACGAGCCCTGCCCCACGTGCCACGGCAGCGGCCACGGGATGTCGTCGCGCACGATCCAGGCCCGGATCCCGGCCGGGGTCAAGGACGGCCAGCGGATCCGGCTGCGCGGCAAGGGCGGTGCCGGCGAGAACGGCGGACCCGCCGGTGACCTGTTCGTCACCGTGAAGGTCACGCCTCACCGGATCTTCGGTCGCAAGGGTGACAACCTCACGCTCACGGTGCCGGTGTCGTTCGACGAGGCCGCGCTGGGGGCGGAGATCAAGGTCCCGACCCTGGGCGGCGCACCGGTCACCCTCAAGATCCCGGCCGGCACTCCCAACGGCCGCACCTTCCGGGTGCGCGGCAAGGGCGCGCGCAGGTCCGACGGCACCAACGGCGACCTGCTCGCGACGGTCGAGGTCCACGTGCCGGCCCAGCTCGACCGGGCGGCCCGCGAGGCCGTCGAGTCCTACCGCGAGGCGATGTCCGGCAAGCCCTTGCGCGGCAACCTCTTCGAGTCATGAGTCCCCACCTCGGCCCGCCGCCGCCCGACGCCGCCGTCTACGTGATCAGCGTCGCCGCGGAGCTGAGCGGTCTGCACCCGCAGACCCTGCGCACCTACGAGCGGATGGGCCTGATCACGCCGGGTCGCACCGGCGGAGGCGGCCGGCGCTACAGCAGCCGCGACATCGACCTGCTCCGCGAGATCGCCTCGCTGACCTCGGCCGGCATCGGCATCGAGGGCGTACGCCGGATCCTCGACCTGGAGCACAAGGTCGCCGCGCTGGCCGCCCGCAACAAGGAGCTGATCGCCGAGCTCGAGGCCACCCATGAGGCGCTGCGTCGGCAGATGACGTCTCGCCGCGGCGACGCTCCGCCCAACAAGCTGCCGGTGCTCCGTCAGCCCCCGCCCGGCCTGGCGGGAGTGGTCTGGCGCCGCGGCACCGGTCGCTAGGGCTACTCCTCGGACGGCACGGCGGCCGCGATCACGGTGCCGTCGGCGCGCAGGGTGCCGGCGGGGTTGGGGGGTTCGCCCTCCAGCCGCGGGCCCTGGTGCTCGAGCGGTATGACGACGGGCGCGTCCGGTCCGACCACGAACTCCTCGCCGCGGATCGCGAAGGCCAGCTTGCCGGTGCCCTCCTCGATGGTCAGCGACAGCTCGTCGGGGCGGACGGTGATCCGGACCCGGGTGCCGTGCAGGGTGATCCGGTAGGTCAGTGACTCCCAGGTGTCGGGCAGCCTCGGGTCGATGCACCACTGGGCGGCGCCGAGGTCGCGGAAGCCGCCGAAGCCGGAGACCAGCGCGCTCCACACGCCACCGGTCGAAGCCACGTGCACGCCGTCCGCGGTGTTGTGGTGCCGGTCCGCGAGGTCGACGAAGAGCGCCGCCATGAAGTAGCGCAGCGCGAGGTCGTGGTAGCCGACCTCCGCCGCGATGATCGACTGCACCACCGCCGACAGCGTCGAGTCACCGGTGGTGATCGGGTCGTAGTAGTCGAAGTCAGCCTTCTTCTGCTCGAGGCTGAACGCGTCGCCCTGCAGGAAGAGGGCCAGTACGACGTCGGCCTGCTTGAGCACCTGGAACCGGTAGATCACCAGCGGGTGGTAGTGGAGCAGCAGGGGTCTCTTCGTGACGGGGGTGTTCTCCAGGTCCCACATCTCGCGCTCGAGGAAGTGCGAGTCCTGTGGGTGGATGCCGAGGTGCGCCTCGAACGGGATCGACATCTTCTCGGCGCACCGGGACCACTCCGTGACCTCGGCGTCGTCGAGGCCGACGCGGCGCTTCATCTCCTCGTACGCCGCCGGCTCGCTTTCGGCGAGCGTGCGGACCGCCTCGGCCGCGCGCCGCAGGTTGAAGCGCGCCATCACGTTCGTGTAGAGGTTGTCGTTGACGACGGTCGTGTACTCGTCCGGCCCGGTGACGCCGTGGATGTGGAACGCGCCGCTGTTCTCGTTGCGCCAGAAGCCCAGGTCGGCCCACAACCGGGCGGTCTCGACGAAGATGTCGATCGCCTGCCGGTTGAGGAAGTCGACGTCGCCGGTGGCGCCGACGTACTGGCTCAAGGCGTAGGCCACGTCGGCGTCAATGTGGTACTGCGCGGTGCCCGCCGCGTAGTAGGCCGACGCCTCCTGGCCGTTGATGGTGCGCCACGGGAACAACGCGCCCATCTGGGTGAGCTCGCGGGCGCGGGCCCGGGCAGCGTCGAGCAGGCCATAGCGGAAGCGCAGCGCGTTGCGGGCCGCCCACGGTGTCGTGTAGGTCAGGAACGGCATCACGTAGATCTCGGTGTCCCAGAAGTAGTGGCCGCCGTAACCCGATCCGGTGACGCCCTTCGCCGGGATGCCGGAGCCGTCGGCACGCGCCGAGGCCTGGAGCACGGAGAAGAGGTTCCACCGCACCGCCTGCTGGATCGCCGGTTGTCCCGGGATCTCCACGTCGGACCGCGCCCAGAAGTCCGCGAGGTACGACTCCTGGTCGGCCAGGTGCTTCTGGATGCCCTCGTCGCGGATCCGGTCGAGGGTGCGTTCGCAGCGGTCGAGCAGCTCGCGCGAGGGGACCACGCGACCGGTGTGGTAGCTCACCGTCTTCGTGAGCCGGAACGTGCGCCCGGGCTCGGCCTGGATGCGGTAGATCGCCTTCGCGATGTCCTCGCCGCTCTCGACCCGGGAGGTGAACGCGTTCGTGGTCTCGAGCACGTGGTCGGCGGCGACGGCGATCGTCATGCCGCTCTGGGCGCAGTGGTAGCCGAGCGTGAGCCGCCCGTCGCTGTGGTCGACGTCGTTGTTCTCGGGCACCAGCACCCTGCGGCTGAACCGCTCGGCCTTGCGCGGGTCCATGCCCTGGTCCTTCAGCGCCATCAGCACCCGGTGCTCGCTCTCGCCGTCGGCGCGGTTGAGCAGCTGCGAGGAGATCGACACGGGCGCGCCCTCGTCGAGCAGGGTCACCTCGAAGGTCATGATCGCCAGGTGGCGCTGGGTGAACGACACCATCCGGCGGCTCACCACCCGGACCCGCTTGCCGCTCGGCGTACGCCAGAGGATGTCGCGGGTCAGCACACCGGTGCGCAGGTCCAGGGAGCGCTCGTACTCCAGCAGGTCCGACGTGGAGAGCTCCAGCGGCTCGTCGTCGACGTAGAGCCGGATGATCTTGGGGTCGGGAGCGTTGACCATGCTCTGCCCGACCTTCGCGAACCCGAACGCCTCCTCGGCGTGCTGGATCGGCCAGGTCTCGTGGAAGCCGTTGATGTACGTGCCGTTGCTGGCGAAGTCGCGGCTCTCCTCGTAGTTGCCGCGCAGGCCCAGGTAGCCGTTGCCGACGCTGAACAGCGACTCGGTGGTGCCGAGGTCGGTGTCGTCGAAGCGGGCCTCCACCAGGCGCCACTCGTCGACAGGGAACCTGGTGCGGTCGATCGGGTCCGCGACCGGCGGTGCCTTGTGGGAGGGTCCGGGTCCGGCGGGGTTCACAACAGCTCCTCCAGGTCGTCGACCACCACGTCGGCCCCCGACCGGAGGAGCGCGTCGGAGCCCGTTCCGCGGTTGACCCCGATCACCAGGCCGAAGTGGCCGGCCGCTCCGGCCGCCACACCACTGGTCGCGTCCTCCACGACCACCGCCGAGTCGTGCGGCACCCCGAGCTCGTCGGCGGCCTCCCAGAAGGTGTCGGGTGCCGGCTTGCCGGCCAGGCCCTTCGCGGCGGCGACTCCGCCGTGGACGACGGTGTCGAAGAAGCCGGTCACCCCGGCTGCGTCGAGCACGTCCGGCGCGTTGCGCGACGACGACACGATCGCCATCTTCATGCCGCGTGCGCGCAGGCTCTCGAGCAGCCGCACCGAGCCCGGGTACGCGGTCACGCCCTCGTTGCGGAGCACCTCGCCGAACACCTCGTTCTTGCGGTTGCCCAACCCGGCCACGGTCTCGGCCGTCGGGGGATCGTCGGGCAGGCCCTCGGGGAGGAGGATCCCGCGGGAGGTGAGGAACGAGCGCACGCCGTCGTAGCGGGGCCTGCCGTCGACGTGGTCGTAGTAGTCCTGGTCGGTGTAGGGCGCGGCGACGCCCCGCGCATCGAGGTAGGCGTTGAACATCCGCGACCAGGCGCGCATGTGTACCTCGGCGGTCGGAGTGATCACGCCGTCGAGGTCGAACAGGACTCCTTGGTAGTCATCCCATGCCACCTTCATAGAGAAAACACTAGGGGGCGTGGGGCCGGCACATCGGAAGATGGCCAGCAACGTGTGACGTCCCGCCACTCTTCCTGTTACTTCAGGTACGCAATGGCGTTACCCTCGGCCGGGCAAGACCGTCGTGGGCGGGGTCACGAGCGAGGAGCTGCGAATGGACTGGCTCAGCGAATGGGTGAGCCATCTCGACTGGTTCGCGTTCCTGTCCATCCCGGTCTTCACCGGCATCATCGGCTGGCTGATCAACTGGTCCGGCCTGTGGATGCTGTTCAGCCCGGTCCGCTTCCACGGCCTGAAGATCCCGGGCATGCGCGAGCTGGCGACCCTGCTGCCGCGCAAGCTGCAGGAGGTCCCCGGCGTGCTGCAGGGCGGCGTGGGCTGGCAGGGGATCATCCCCGCGCGGGCGGCCAAGATGGGCTCGATCGCGGTGGACAAGGCGATCGCCAAGCTCGGCACGCCCTCGGACTTCTACCAGCAGCTCGAGCCCGACCAGATCGCCGAGCACATCGTCACGGTGTTCCGGCCGGAGATCCCCGAGCTGGTCGACGAGGTGATGACCCGCGAGCACCCGCGGCTGTGGGCCGACCTCCCGCGGTCGGTCAAGGAGGCCGTCTACGAGCGGGTGCAGGCGCAGCTGCCGACGGTGGTCGGCCGGGTCACCGACGAGATAGGGATCCACATCGACCAGCTGCTCGACCCGAAGATCATGGTCATCGACCACTTCCAGAACAACCCCGCCCTGGTGGTGCGGATCTTCCGCGACTTCGGCCAGCGCGAGCTCAACCTGATGGTGCGGTTCGGCTTCATCTTCGGCTTCCTGCTCGGAGTGCCCGTCGCTGTCGTCGACAGCGTGGTGCACCAGGCCTGGCTGCTGCCCGTGCTCGGCATCGTGGTCGGCTGGGTGACCAACGCGCTCGGCATGTGGCTGATCTTCGAGCCGCCCGAGCCGCGCAGGCTGCTCGGCGTCATCCCGGTCCACGGGCTCTTCCTGCGCCGCCAGAACGAGGCCGCCGAGGTCTATGCGCGGATCATCGCCGAGGACGTGATCACCCTGGAGCGGATCGGCGACTTCCTGCTCGACGGCCCGCGCGGCGACCGCACCCGGCAGATGCTCGCGACCGCGCTCCGGCCGGCGATCGACAAGGCCGCGGGCCCCGCGCGGGGAGCGGTCCGGGTGGCGATCGGCTCCGGTCGGTTCGACACGATCCGTGACTCGGTGGCGAGGGAGGCGGTGGGCCGCACCCTGACCCCGTTCAAGGACCCCGTCTTCTCCGCGCGTCAGGCAGAGAAGATCCGGGTGCTGGTCGCCACCCGCACCAAGGAGCTTCCTCCGCGAGACTTCGTCGAGATGATGCGGGCCGCCATCAAGGAGGACGAGTGGATGCTCTACGCGCACGGCGCGATCATGGGAGCAGCGGGCGGCCTCCTGCACCTCGTGATCTTCGGCCCGCAAGGGGGATGAGCGACATGGTCGAGCAGCCGGACGGGATGCGCGACCCGGACGAGCCGGGCACGGCGATCGAGGCACTGCCCGGCCTGGCCAGGGTGGCGGCACACGCCGCTCTCCACACCACCGAGTGGAGCGTCAAGACCTCGGTCAAGGCCTGGCTGCGGGTCGGCCGCGCGGTCACCCGTCCCGACGAGGCCGCGGCCCTGGCCCGTGACGCGACCCGGGCCGCCAACGTGGTCGGCGAGCTCGCGCGGTCGGTGTCGTCCGGGGTGCCGGTGTCCCGGGCGCTGATGAGCGCGGGGGAGAGCCTCGGCGGCCTGATCGAGAACCCCGAGATCGTCAACGGCACCGTGGTGGACGCCACGGTGGAGTCGGCGGCCAGCCTCCGTGAGAAGGGGCAGGATCTGTTGCACCGCTCCCGCGACGTCTGGGACACCGACAAGGGGCACCCCGCCTTCGACCGCATCCTCGACGACCTCGCGCCGGACGAGGGGCGGATCCTCCTGCTGCTGCTGAAGGGCGGCCCCCAGCCCAGCGTCGACGTGCGCACGGGCGGCCCGATCGGGATGGTGAGCAGCCAGCTGATCGCGCCAGGTCTCACCATGATCGGCGCCCGGGCCGGCTGCCGCTACCTCGACCAGGTGCCGTCGTACCTCAACAACCTGTTCCGCCTCGGGCTGGTCTGGTTCTCCCGCGAGTCGCTGCGTGACCCGCTGGCCTACCAGGTGGTCGAGGCCCAGCCCGACGTGCTCGAGGCCATGCACTCGGTGAGGTTCGCCAAGGTGGTGCGCCGAAGCATCCACCTCACTCCCTTCGGCGAGGACTTCTGCCGCAGCTGCCTGGTCGAGGAGGAGGTCGCCGCGACCGCAGAGTTCCCCGAGCACTCGCAGCCGCCGGCCAGCGAGTCGGCCGAGCCGCCCTCGCAGGCCTGAGCGCCAGCTCAGCGCACCACCGGCAGGGTCAGCCGCTGCCGCGCGCCGGAGATGACGGTCACCGGAGTCACCGACAGCCCCCCTCGGTAGTTCTCCGACGGAGCGGAGACCACCAGGCGGATCCGGTGGCCGCGGGCGAAGCGGTGCACGATCGCCGGCAGCCTGATGGTGACCGCACGGCGTACGTCGGGGATCCGGATCGGCGCCTCGAGATCGTGGATCAGGCTGGCCTTGCCGCCGGGCGCGACATCGGTGATCTTCACCGACAGCACCAGCTGGCCCGCGGGTCCGAGGGCCTGGGTGGCCGCCGCGGCCGGAGCCTGCACCCGCAGGGTCAGCCGCGGGGAGCCGACCACGTCCACCTTCCGGGAGAGTCTCGGCGTCGCCCAGGACGCGAAGCTGCCCGGGAGGTCGCGCGGCTCCGCGAACGGCTGCAGCCCGAACGCGTCGGTGGGTGAGGTGCTGGTCGGCAGCGGGGTGGCCAGGAACGCCTGCCGGCCCGGCCGCGCGACTCCGGTCACCAGGTCGCCGCTCCCGGAGAGCCGCCAGGTGTGCGGGGTGCCGACGGGGAAGTGGTCCGACGTCGCGTACGCCGGCGTGGCGATGTCGGAGTAGCGGACCCAGTCGCGGAAGTAGGCGAACCGCGGGCCGGTGTCGACCCGCTTGCCCTTGAGGTGCCGGTCGAGCCAGCTGACCACGCGGGCCACGTTGTAGTGCCGCGACGGGTCCGGCCGACTGGCGTCGTACTCACCGGGGGCGGGACGACCCGAGTGCCCCCAGGACTGCCAGACCATCTTCACCGGGGTGGC
>JALZCZ010000334.1 GCA_030862825.1 Actinomycetota bacterium
GCTGTGCGGAGGCCGCCTGACCGTGGGGGTCGGAGTCGGCGGCCGCGAGGAGGACTACCGCGCGGCATCGGCCGACCTCGGCACCCAGACCATGGCCGGCATGGCCGAGCGGGTCGCGGTGATGCGCCGGGTCTGGGCTGGCGAGAAGGTGGTCGAGACCGTGCGCCCGGTGGGTCCGCCACCGGCGCAGCCCGGCGGCCCCGAGCTGCTCGTCGGCACGATGGGCCCGAGGACCGTCCGGCACGCCGCCACGTGGGCCGACGGGCTGGCCGGCGTCTCCCTCGACCTCGACCCGGGCGCGGCCGGCGAGCTCTTCGACCTCGCGCGCGGGGCCTGGGACGACGCCGGCAAGCCGCCGCCCTTGCTGGCCACGTCGTTCTGGTTCGCGCTCGACGACGGCGACGGGACCGCGCGCGAGCAGGTGCACCGACACCTGCGCCACTACATGAACTGGCTTCCGGTCTCCCTGGTGGACGCCATGGCACCGTCCACCGGGTTCGCAGGCACCGAGGCGGAGCTGCTCGAGCTGCTCGGCCGGTTCGCGGACGCCGGCGCCGACGAGGTGCACCTGATCCCGACCGGCTCCGACGTCGCGCAGGTACGCCGCGTCGCCGACCTCGTCGGCTGATCCGGGAATGTCCGACCGCTCCCCGAGGTTGAGCCCTGGATGAATGCCGCAGGGATGACAGGCGACGACTCCCGCCGCATCTCCCTGCTGCTCGGGCTCCTTTTCGGGCTGGCCGGGCTGGGCTCGGCGTCCGCCGCGATCGCGGTACCGCTCGTGGCCGACGACTTCGGCGTCAGCGTCGGGGTCGGCACCTGGATGATCAGCGTCTACGTGCTGATGCTCGGCGTCGCGACCGCGGTCTACGGCCGGGTGTCCGACCTGGTGGGTCCGAGGATCCCGTTCCTCGTCGGCATCGTGCTGATGACCGTCGGCGCCGTCGGGGCGGCGGTCGCGCCGACGTTCGCCACCCTCCTGCTCTTCCGGACGCTCCAGGGCGCCGGCGTGGCCGCGATCCCCGTGCTGGGAGTGGCGGTGATCAGCGCCCGCTACGACGGCGACGTCCGGGGCCTGGCCCTGGGCAGGCTTGCCGCGATGGCGGCGTTCGTCACCTGCCTCGGACCGTTGGCCGGTGGTCTGTTCGAGGTCGTCGCCGGATGGCGTGGCGTGTTGGTGCTGCCGGTGCTCGGCCTGGCCGTCGTGCCGTTCATCTGGCGCGCCCTGGTCGGCGAAGGGTCGCGGGCGCGCCTCGACGTCCTGGGCGCCGTGCTCGTCGCCGTGACCGCGGCCGGGCTGATCCTCCTGATCCAGTCGCCCTCCAGCGGCCTGGTGGTGGCACTGGTGGGCATCGTGCTGCTGGTGCTCGGCACACCGAGCGTCGCCTCGCGGGTCAGGCGCCAGCCGCACGGGTTCCTGCCCCGCTCGGTGATCGGGAACGGCACCGTCGTCCGAAGCGCCCTGGCCGCGGCCGCCGTACCGGCCGCCTGGTTCGCCCAGCTGGTGGCGGTACCGGCGAGCCTGGTCGGCCACGGCTGGGAGCCCTACCAGGTCGGCCTGTTGCTCGTGCCCAGCGCCGCGATCGCCCTGTTCGTGCCGCGGCTGACCGGCGGACTCCTGTCCGGGTTCGGTCCGACGGCGTCGCTGGCGGTGGCCGGTGCGACCGCGACCGTCGCCCTGCTGATCGCGGCGCTGGGCGTGGCCTTGGTCGCGCCCGGGCTGCTGGTCGTGGCGGTCTCGCTGGTCACGGTCTCCTTCGGGATCGGACAACCCGCACTCAGTGCGGCCGTCGGCGAGGCTGTCCACCTCGACGTCCGCGGGGTCGCCCTCGGCATCGCGACCCTCGTCTTCCTCACCGGCGGTTCGGTCGGCTCCGCGGTGGTCGGTGGTCTCGGCGACGTGATCGGCATCGCCGAGAGCCTGGCCCTGCTGGCCCTGCTCCCGGTGCTCGGCCTGGTCGCGCTGCTGCCCGAGCTGCGCAGGTCGCCGGAACCCGTCTGACCTTCCCCATCCCCGCTACCGTTGCCACGTGAGCATGCAGCGACGCGACGTGGACCGGCCCTCGGTGTGGGTCCGCGCGGTGGCGTACACGGCGGGCTTCGTGCTCCTGCTGTGGGTGATCGAGATCGTCGACGCCGCGGCCGGCAACGACCTGGATCAGTACGGCGTCCAGCCCCGCTCCGACGAGGGCCTGCTCGGCATCCTCTTCGCCCCGTTGCTGCACGGCGGCTGGGGACATCTCTCGACCAACACGCTGCCGGTGCTGGTGATGATGTTCCTGGTGCTGGTGTCAGGCATCCGCCGCGGCATCGCCGCGACCGCGATCATCTGGGTGGTCGCAGGCGTCGGGGTCTGGCTGTTCGCACCCGACCACACGGTCCACGTCGGCGCCTCGGGCCTGATCTTCGGCTGGCTCGTCTACCTGATGGTGCGCGGCCTCTTCTCCCGCAGCGCGGGCGAGATCATCCTCGGCATGGTGCTGTTCTTCATGTACGGCGGCCTGCTGCTCGGCGTGCTCCCCGGCCAGCCCGGCATCTCCTGGCAGGGCCACCTCTTCGGCGCGATCGGTGGCGGCCTCGCCGCGGCGTTCCTCAACGATCGGCGTGAGCGGTCGGTCGTCTGAGCCGCATGTAACTCAGTGTTTGGACAACTACCCGGGTGTTCGAACACCCGGATAGCGGGCTGAACCCTGAGTTACAAGCGCGGGCCTCAGCCGACCAGCTCGTCCTCGATCGCCTCGACGATCCGGATGTCCCGCACCGCGCCGTCGCCCAGCACCTCCAGGGCTCGCTGGTACGCCTCGCTGTGGTACGCCGCCACGGCGGCCTCGACGTTCGGGAACTCGATCAGCGTGGTGCGGTCGGTGGTGCCGGACTCGAACGCGTGGACGGCGTCGCCGCGGGCCAGGAAACGGCCACCCGATGCTCGCATCGCGGGGCCGGCCAGCTCGGCGTACGCCGTGAGCTTGTCGGGGTCGGAGACGGAGCGGAACGTGTTGATCCAGTAGGCGCGGGTCATGCGTCCATTCTCCCCGACCCTCCTCAGGTGCTCGCCCGCCGGACCAGGGTCGGCGGGAAGATCACCCGCATCGCCTGGGCGGTGCGGTCGCCGTCGATCTGCTCCAGCAGCAGCCGCGTCGCCTGCTCCGCCATCTCCCGGATGGGGTTGCGGATCGTGGTCAGCGCGGGGTCGGCGCGCTCGGCGACGCCGAGGTCGTCGTAGCCGATGATCGCGACGTCCTCGGGCACCCGCCGGCCGGCGGCCTTGAGCACCTTCAACGCGCCGACCGCCATCAGGTCGGAGGCCACGACGATGCCGTCGAGGTCGGGATGCCGGTCGAGCAGCTTCGTCGCGGCCGCCTCCCCGCTGTGCTCGGTGAAGTCGCCGTGCTCCACGGCCTTGTCGTCCTGGCCGGCGGCCCGCACCGCGCTGCGCCATCCGGCGAGGCGGTCGAGGCCGGCGCTCATGTCGGCCGGGCCGGCGATGGTGCCGATCCGCCGGCGCCCGCGGGAGATCAGCTCCTCGGTCGCCTCGCGCCCTCCGGCCACGTTGTCGGTGTCGACGTAGGCGACGCGGTCGGCGCTGTTCCACGGGCGACCGATGAAGACGCACGGCAGATGGAGGTCGGCCAGGTGGTCGGCGAGGGTGTCGTTGCGGTGGTGCGAGACGACCAGCGCGCCGTCGACGTGCCGGTTGCGCAGGTAGCGCAGCATCCGCGCCTCCTCCTCGCCCGGACGGGCCAGCAGCAGCACCAGCTGCAGGTCACGCTCCGACAGCACCTGGGTGGTCCCGCGCAGCGTGCGCGCGAAGAACGGGTCGGCGAAGACCCGTTCGTCCGGCTCGGGTACGACGACGGCGATCGAGTCGGTGCGCCGGGTGACCAGGCTCCGGGCGGCGGGGTTGGGGCTGTAGCCGAGGGTGCGGACGGCGGCCTCGACCGCGGCCCGCGCCCGGGGGCTGACCCGGTCGGCGCCGTTGATCGCCCGCGACGCGGTGGCCCGGGAGACCCCTGCCAGCTTGGCGACCTCGTCCAGGGTCGGAGTACTGCCGCCGTTGCCTCCGACGGCGCCCGCTCTCTCCACCCGCGCCACGCTATCGGCCCCCGCGTGGAGGCGGCGGCAGCTGTCCGGACGCCGCCACGTCGGCGTACCAGTGCGCGCTGGCCTTGGGAGTCCGGCGCTGGGTGGTGTAGTCGACGTAGATCATGCCGAACCGCTTGGTGTAACCGTAGGCCCACTCGTAGTTGTCGAGCAGCGACCACTGGAAGAAGCCGCGCACGTCGACCCCTGCCTCCATCGCGGCGTGTGTCGCCCGCAGGTGCGCATCCATGAACGCGATCCGGTCGGGGTCGGGCACCGTGCCGTCGTCGGCGGGGGCGTCGCGGAAGGCGGCGCCGTTCTCGGTGATGAAGATCGGCGGCACCTCGTAGTCCTGGTCGAGGCGGAGCAGCAGCCGGGTCAGGCCCTCGGGCTGGATCTCCCATCCGCTGTCGGTGCGGGGGAGTCCGCGGCTGGGGAAGGTCACGTCCTCGCAGCCGACCCACGGCGTCACCACCGGTCGCGCCGGGTGCGCAACGCCGTCGTCCACCGGGGTGGCGAGCGGACGGCCGGAGGCGTTGTCGCCGCGGTAGTAGTTGACGCCCAGCAGGTCGAGCGGCCGGGAGATCAGCTCCAGGTCACCGTCGGCGACGACGTCGGCCCAGGGCCGGCCGCGCCAGGGGAGACCGGCGGTGTCGGCGAGCAGGTCGGCGGGATAGGCACCGCGCAGGATCGGGTCGAGGAAGACCCTGTTCTGCAGGGCGTCCACGCGCCGGGCGGCGTCGCGGTCGAGCTCGTCGTCGGGGTCGTGGGGGTCGGCCACGGTCAGGTTGAGCGTGATGCCCAGGTCGGCCGCGGTGCCGCTCCGGCGCAGCTCGTCGAGGACCAGGCCGTGCGCCAGCATCAGATGGTGGGCGGCGACCAGCCCGGCCACGCCCTCCTGGCGCCCGGGGGCGTGCTGGCCGCCGGTGTAGCCGAGGAAGGCCGAGCACCACGGCTCGTTGAGCGTGGTCCAGGTCGGCACCCGGTCGCCGATGGCGTCGTAGAGGGCGAGCGCGTAGTCAACGAACCGGTACGCCGTGTCGCGGTTGGTCCATCCGCCGGCGTCCTCGAGCGCCTGCGGCAGATCCCAGTGGTAGAGCGTCAGCCACGGCCGCAGCCCGTTGTCGAGCAGCTCGTCGACCAGTCGCCGATAGAAGTCGACGCCGGCCGGGTTGACCGGCCCGCCATCGGGACGCACTCGGGCCCACGACGCCGAGAAGCGGTAGGCGCCGAGGCCGAGCGAGCGCATCAGGGCTACGTCCTGCGGCATCCGGTGGTAATGGTCGCAGGCGACGTCGCCGGTGTCGCCGCCGAGCACGGCTCCAGGCACCCGCGCGAAGGTGTCCCAGATCGAGGGCCCGCGCCCGTCCACCGCGGCGGCGCCCTCGATCTGGT
>JALZCZ010000344.1 GCA_030862825.1 Actinomycetota bacterium
CCGCTACGGGTCCCCTGAGGGCCGGTCTCAACTCCTCGGCGCGACCGCTGACAAGGCCGAGGGGGAGCTCCCGTCGCGGCGGTGGTCGTAGGTGAAGCTGTCCGGTAACCGGGTAGGCGTCCGACGACCGGTCAGCGAGCGGCGTGACACGCGGATGACACAAGAGGTCCGACATTGCCGTGATCGAGCGTGAAGCGTCGTGAACGTAAAACACCAGGTCAGAGGCCCTTTCTGGCCTTCTCGCAGGCCTGACGAATCGGCCGGATATGTTCTACGACATCTAGACCGCTGGGCCGCTGACCTGCGGAAGCGTGGGTCAGCGGGCCCTCGGGCCGTCGCCTACCGCCGGTGATGGCGTGATGGTGCTCGGCGGGCGGGTTCTAAGCCGGAGTGGCCGCTCCGAACCAGGTCGAGAGTGCTCCAGGCAGCTCTGGGTCCGTGAGGTCTCCCGCCCAGGCGACATGCCCGTCGGGTCGGTCAACACGGCTCGGGGCGCAGCGACCTCGCCGAGGACGGGGAGCTCCCACACGCCATCGTGCCTGGCGCCGACCAACCGGACTCGATTGGCCCAGGGAGAGATGTCGAAACCGCCGGGCTCACCGAGGTCGAGGAGCACGGGCCGGGCGTCGTGCAGCAGGTTGAATACGCGCGTGGGACCGTCGGTGGTGTGCAGGTCGAGGGCGGGCATGCGCCGCCCGAGAATCGGGTGTCCCTCTCCGAGGTCGTAGTGGACGTCGAGACCGGAGATCATGGCGGCGATGCGCCGGCGCGGCCCGTCCATGCTCAGCAGTTCGGTCATGGTGTCGCGGAGGGCCTGGTGACGGTCGTCGGGGCTGCTGAGCGCCACTTGCGCCATGGTGTTGTGCAGCACCCGGGCACCGACTGGATGCCGTTCGGCCTGGTAGGTGTCCAGGAGGCTCTCGGGGGATGTCTTGTCGACCACCTGGGCCAGCTTCCACCCCAGGTTCACGGCATCCTGCACGCCGGTGTTGAGGCCCTGGCCGCCGTGTGGGGGATGCACGTGTGCGGCGTCCCCGGCCAGCAGTACACGGCCTTGTCGGTAGGAGGCTGCCTGCCGCGCCATGTCGGTGAACCTGGAGATCCAGTTGGCGCTGCGAAGCCCGTAGTCCGTCCCGTACACGGCGACGAGTGCTTCGCGAAGCTCGTCCGTGCTGGGGTGGCCGGTGTGTTCGACGTGTCGCTCCGTGAGTACGACCCGAATCGGCTCCCCGGCTTCCCTCCGACCGATGGCATGGGTGCCGGCGCTGTCGCGGCGGATGCCGAGCTCCGGCTCCTCGTCCATCTCGACCTCGGCGATCATCCAGCTGGTCGAGGGATCCAACCCGGGGAAGTCGATGCCGGCTGCCTTGCGGATCAGGCTGCGTCCTCCGTCGCACCCGACGAGGTATTCCGCTCGCAGCGACGTGTCGCCGGACAGCGCGACGTCGACGCCGGTGTCGTCCTGAGCGAAGCCCACCACCTCGCAGCCACGAAGGATCCGAACCCCGAGCTCAGAGACCCAGTCGGCCAGGATGCGCTCGAAGTGGCTCTGCCAGAGCGCGAGTACGTAGTTGTGGCGGGTGGGGAAGTCGCTGATGTCCAAGGGGATCAGGGCATAGCCCACGCCCGGACGTTCTTGCCCCGCCGAGAGGAACCGTTCCGCGATGCCACGCTGATCGAGCACCTCGATGGTGCGGGAATGAAGACCCCCGGATCGCGATCCGTCGAGATCCTGACTGGCGCGTCGTTCGACGATGACGACGTCGATCCCCGCCAACGCCAGCTCGCCCGCCAGCATCAGCCCGGTCGGGCCGCCACCTGCGACCGCCACCGCGTGTTCGGTCATCGCCGCTCCCCGGTGAAGGGCAACACCCGCATTCCACGACTCCTCGCTTCACAGGTTCTGGCCGTGATCGGCTCAGCGGACAAGTGATGGTCAGCACGTCTGGGTCGCTTGTGGCAAGCCCCCTGCCTCGCGCTATGTTGCTAGTGGCGAGCTCCACGCGCGCCGCTGCCTTCGGGCCCGAACGGGGTGCTGGTACCGCTCCGCCACGGGTGGCAACACCCTTGCGGCCCCACCCGGGCCTGAGGACGATGTGGGCGGATGGGAACCCTCGTCTGGCGTGAGATCCGCCGTCGGTGGCGGGCGGCCGCCGCCGTCGGGGTGGTGCTGGGCATCGGGTTCGCCGCGGTTCTGGCCGCCGCAGCTGGTGCTCGTCGAACCGAGAGCGCCTTCCCGCGGATGCTCAGGGCGACGAACGGAGCTCAACTCCTCGTGTCCAGCGCCAGTGCTGACGAGACGGCACGGCGGGACTTCTACCGACGGATCGCCAGACTCGACGGCGTCGCCCGAATGGGCGTCATGGCCGGGGTGGAGCTGATCCCGGTCCACGTGCCCAGGGGGAAGGGCACTCCGCTGAGCTCGTGCTCGAACCTTCCAGTCGACGGCGTCAGCTCGTACGAGGTCGACCGGCCCAACCTGACAGAGGGGCGGATGCCGCTCCTCGATCGCAGCGACGAGGTCCTCGTCACGCACAACTACGCCGAAGCCTTCGGCCTCGGCGTCGGCGACGAGTTGGACCTCGTCGTGGCTCCCGAAGAGACCGGTCTGGGAGCGGGCGAGGCCAGTGCGGCCGACGGGCCGGTGGCTCACACCAGGATCGTGGGGATCGGCGTACTGCCCAACCAGGTGGTGCCGCTTTCCGACCTCGACCGGGCGCCGAGGCTCGTTACGTCGCCGGCGTTCGTGAGCCGGTACGCCCCCAACATGGACGACCAGTGCTACGACGCCGCGGTCCTCGCGCTGGCACCCGGCGCCGACGTGCGTCGCGTCGCCGTCGATGCCGAGCGGATGGGCGGACAGGGAGGCGACGCCCTGGTCCAGGACCTGACCGCCAACCACGCCGACGTCCGCCGGGCGATCCGACCGCAGGTGACCGCCCTATGGCTGTTCGCGGCCACGGCCGCCGCCGCAACCCTGCTTGTCGTGGCCCAGGTGCTTGGGCGCCAGCTCCGGCAGTCGGCCACCAGCGCCGCGGCCGTGTGGCGGGCGGTGGGGGCAACCGATCCACAGGTGCGCATGCTGGTGGCGGCGCCGAGTGCCGTGACCGCCGTGGTCGGCGCGGTGCTTGCGGTGTCGACTGCCGTGCTGCTATCCGGTCGGTTCCCGATCGGGCCGGCGCGGCTGGCTGAACCGGACAGGGGAAGCGAGTTGGACCCTTGGGTCCACTTCGGTGGGGCGGCGGCTGTGGTCGTCGTCCCGGTGGTCGTCGGCGTGGTCACCAGTCTCGTGGCCACCCGAGCGGCGCCTCGGTCAGCGGGCATCGGAGGGCTTGCGCGCTTCCGGTCCGCAACAACCACACCGGCGGTCGCCGTCGGGGTCCATCTCGCCACCGGACCGGGTGGGGGTGAAGCTGCCGTGCCAGTTCGCAGCGCCGCGGCCGGCGTCTCCCTCGCCATTGCCGCAGCAGTCGCCACCATGACCTTCGCGGGCGCTCTCGACGACCTCGTCTCGCAGCCCGAGCGGTACGGGCGCGACTGGGACGTGATGATCGACGGCGAGTTCGCACCCACGCCCGTGGCCAAGGTGCTCGAGGAACTGGGGGACCACCCTTCAGTAGCCGCCGTCGCCGGCGGCCGGTTCGGCGAGGTCACCATCGACGAGACACCGGTCCCCACCGTGGGCCTGACCGACCTCGTGGGGCGAACGTTCCCGGCGGTCCTCGAGGGCCGCGCACCGGATCGCCAGGACGAGATCGTCGTCGGCAAGCGCACGCTCGGGGACCTGCGCCGATCCGTCGGTGACAGGGTGACGGTCGACGCCGGCATGGGCCCCAGGGAGATGACCATCGTCGGGGTCGCCGCCTTCCCTCGCATCAACCGGGGCTCGTTCAGCACACTGGGGCTCGGGACCGGCGCCGTGGTGTCGGCGCGCGCGTTCCCGCCGTACGACTTCGAGGACCTGGGTTTTCCGCCCGGTATCGACCCTGACGACTTCGTCGGACCGGCTGGCGCCACATACGAGTTCACAACCGTGAGGGTGCGCCCCGACGCCGCCGCCGAGGCCCGGCGTGAGATTCTGGCGACCGCCCACAGGATCGGCAACGACAATCTGCAGATGGTTCGGACCGAGCAGCGACCGATCGCCATCGACAACTACGCCGCTGTCAGGTCGACGCCGTTCGTACTGGCGCTCCTCCTCGGCTCGATGGCGGCGGCGACGCTCGCTCACCTCGCTTTGAGCGTCGTGCGCCGACGGCGGCGGGACCTGGCGGTTTGTGCGGCCCTCGGGATGCAGCGATCGGAGCTGTCGGGCGCGGTCGTCGTCCAGGCCCTGCTGGTCGCCGGGCTCGCCATGGTCCTAGGGGTGCCGGTGGGGCTTGCCGCTGGACGGGTGGCTTGGACCAGCTTCGCGGCCGACCTGGGAGTGATCGACACCCTGCGCTTCCCGCTCCTGACGATCGGCCTTGCCGTTGCCGTCGTCGTAGCCATCTCGGTGATGGTGGCGGCGGTACCTGCCGTGCTGGCCACACGCATACGGCCTGCCCTCGTGCTGCGCGGCGAGTAGCGCGTCAGGAGACGGTTGGTGGCGGTCGGTGCCGTGGTGGCAGCTGTGAGCCGCTCTCAAGCCGTTTCGGGCCGTCACACGGTGACATACTGGGCGTGGTCGCTGGCTACCTTCTGGGTGTCATCCCGTGCGACGCACAGTCGATGTGAGAGCCGACAAGCCTGACAGCCGGCGGAGCTGGCGCAGGACAGGCGTGGTCGTCTTTGCATTTGCGGCATCCCTGCTCTTTTCAATGGGCGCGGCGATCGTCGCAGCCCCAATTACGGTGCCGCTGATGTTTCTTGCCTCGCGACGCCACCCGACTACTGGCTTTCGGACCGCCGGCGTCATTCTCAGCGCCCTGACAGTTGCCGAAGTGGTGTGGGCGCTCACTTACCTGCAGGTCGAGGAATCCAAGCGTGGATCTGGCTGCTCCCGCTCATGGGCGGAATCGTCGCCGCCGTCGGCTTCACGGCCGGAACGACTCCGGGAAACCGCGGTCGCGTGACGGCGGAGCGGTCTGTCGCCCCTCGCGCGGGCGGTCCGACGTCGTGACTGGGGTGTGGCGGGGCGCTTGTCGGGTAGGTCCGGGAGGCTGTGACCGTCGCCTTGATCGTGGTCGGTGTAGTCCTCCTCCTGACGTTGATCTTCGACGTCCTCTGGACGGTCGTCGGCTCCGGCGCGGGGGCTGGTCCCCTCACCGGACGGCTGTCGGCGCTGCTCTGGCGCCTGGCTCTCCGCTTCGGCCGCGGTCCCGACGGCCCCCGCCACCGCGTCCTGGCCTTCTCCGGCGTCG
>JALZCZ010000351.1 GCA_030862825.1 Actinomycetota bacterium
TGGCCCGCACCTCCGAGGGCCTCTACCTCCTGCAACGGGTGCGCGACGAGGCCCACCGCTTCGCGATCACCCACCACCGGTCGCGCCGGTCCAAGACCATGGTGGAGAGCGTGCTCGACGACGTGCCCGGCCTGGGCGAGGTGCGCCGCAAGACGCTGATGAAGCATTTCGGGTCGCTGAAGAAGCTGCGCGAAGCCGGTGTCGAGGAGATCGCCACGGTGCCCGGGATCGGTCCGCAGACCGCGGCCGCCATCAAGAAGGCGGTCGAGCGCACGGCCGCGACCCGCAAGACTGTGTCGGTCAACACCGCCACCGGCGAGATCGAGGAGTCATGAGCGAGCAGCAGGGCATTGAGCCCGTGGAGCCGGAGGGCGAGCTGGTCGTGGTCACCGGCATGACCGGTGCCGGTCGCAGCACGGCGGCGAAGGAGCTCGAGGACCTCGGCTTCTACGTCGTCGACAACCTGCCGCCGAGCCTGCTCCCCGACGTGGTCCGTCTGGTCGACCAGAGCCTCGGGCCCGCTCAGCCGATGGCGGTGGTGGTCGACGTACGCTCCGGGTCGTTCTTCCACACCCTGCACGCCAACATCGCGCAGGGCGCCACCGGCCGCAAGGCGACGCTGGTCTTCCTCGACGCCACCGACGAGGTGCTGGTCCGCCGGCAGGAAGCCGCCCGGCGTCCGCACCCGCTGCAGGCGAGTGGCCGCCTGCTCGACGGACTGCGGCGCGAACGCCGGGTCCTGGCCGACCTGCGCAGCGACGCCGACCTGGTCGTCGACACCACCGCCCTCAACGTGCACCAGCTCACCGACCGGATCGCCGAGGCGTTCGGCTCGGCGGAGTCGACCCGGCTCAAGGTCACCGTGGTGAGCTTCGGCTTCAAGTACGGCATCCCGGTCGACGCCGACTTCATGGCCGACATGCGCTTCCTGCCCAACCCACACTGGATCCCGGAGCTGCGCCCGTTGACCGGCAGGGACGGTGATGTGGCGGACTACGTCCGGGCGCAGTCGGGCGCCGAGGAGTTCCTCGAGGGCTACGTGCCGGTGTTGTCGATGGTCGCGGAGGGCTATCTGCGCGAGGGCAAGCGCTTCATGCGGGTGGCGATCGGCTGCACCGGCGGCAAGCACCGCAGCGTCGCCATGTCGGAGGAGATCGCGCGACGCCTGGTCGCGCTCGGCCACGCCGCCCGGGTCATGCACCGAGACCTCGGGCGGGAGTGACGTGGGCCGCGACCGCGCGCAGTCGGTGGTGGCCCTCGGGGGTGGTCATGGGCTGCATGCCTCGCTGTCGGCCCTGCGGCACCTCGTCGACGACCTCACGGTCGACGAGCTGACCGCGATCGTCACCGTGGCCGACAACGGCGGGTCCTCGGGGCGCCTGCGGGGGGAGTTCGGCGTGCTCCCGCCCGGCGACCTGCGAATGGCGCTGGCCGCCCTCTGCGGTGACGACCAGTGGGGCGACACCTGGGCCCGGGTGCTCCAGCACCGGTTCGCCGGCGATGGCGAGATGCGCGGCCATGTCGTGGGCAACCTGCTCATCGTCGGGCTCTGGGAGCTGCTCGGCGACCACGTCGACGCGCTCGACTGGGTGGGCCGCCTGCTCGGGGCCAAGGGGCGGGTGTTGCCGATGGCCCTGACCCCGATGGACATCCGCGCGGAGGTGCGCGGCCTCGCCGATGACCCCGACCAGCTCACCACGGTGCGCGGGCAGGTGGAGGTGGCGACCACCGACGGCGTGATCGTCTCGATCGGCCTCGAGCCGCCCGACCCCGAGGTGAGCCCGGCGGCGGTCGCGGCGATCAACGACGCGGACTGGGTCGTGCTCGGCCCGGGCTCGTGGTTCACCTCGGTCATCCCGCACCTGATGGTGCCTGCGCTGCGCGACGCCCTGCAGGCCACGACCGGCAACCTCGTGGTCGTGCTCAACCTCGACGAGCAGGCTGGTGAGACCCCCGGGTTCGGGGCGGCCGACCACCTGGCCGTGCTCGCCGAGCACGCGCCGGCGCTCACCATCCACACCGTCCTCGCCGACCTCGAACGGGTCGGCGCGGAGCTCGACGAGCTGCGGGAGATCGTGGCCGCCCACGGAGCTCGGCTCAGGGTTGCCGACCTCGCCGCGGACGACGGGTCACCACGCCACGATCCGGCCAAGCTGGCTGCGTCGTACGCTGCCATCTTCGACGAAAGTGACCTTGACCGCCCGCTCCCGACGAATTGACGAACATGGCAGGATCGGACCTATGGCGATGACGGCACAGGTGAAGGCGGAGTTGTCGAACACCCAGATCACGAAGACCTGTTGCCGTAAGGCCGAAGTCGCCACCATGCTGCGTTTCGCGGGCGGCCTGCACATCGTCAGCGGGCGGATCGTGGTGGAGGCCGAGCTCGACACCGGCGCCGCCGCGCGTCGGCTGCGCACCGACGTCGCGGAGGTCTACGGACACCAGTCGGACGTGGTCATGGTGCAGGGCAACGGCATCCGCAAGGGCAGCCGCTACATCGTGCGCGTAGTCAAGGACGGCGAGGCCCTGGCCCGCCAGACCGGACTGCTCGACCAGCGCGGCCGACCGGTCCGCGGGCTGCCGCCGGCCGTCGTGTCCGGGGGCGGCTGCGACGCGGTCGCGGCTTGGCGCGGCGCCTTCCTGGCACACGGCTCGCTCACCGAGCCGGGTCGTTCGTCGTCGCTCGAGGTCACCTGCCCGGGACCGGAGGCAGCCCTGGCACTGGTCGGCGTCGCCCGCCGGCTCGGCATCCAGGCCAAGGCGCGCGAAGTACGCGGCGTCGACCGCGTTGTGATCCGCGACGGCGACGCGATCGGCCAGCTGCTCACCCGGTTGGGCGCCCACGAGTCCCTGATGGCCTGGGAGGAGCGCCGGATGCGGCGCGAGGTGCGGGCCACCGCCAACCGTCTCGCCAACTTCGACGACGCCAATCTGCGTCGCTCGGCGCGGGCTGCGGTCGCGGCCGGCGCCAGGGTCGACCGAGCGATGGAGATTCTGGGCGACGAGATCCCCGACCACCTCAAGATGGCCGGCGAGCTGCGGCTCGAGCACAAGCAAGCCTCGCTCGAGGAGCTCGGCCAGCTGCACGACCCGGTGCTGACCAAGGACGCCATCGCCGGCCGGATCCGGCGCCTGCTCGCGATGGCCGACAAGCGCGCCGAGGAGCTCGGCATCCCCGACACCGAGGCGTCGCTGACCCCCGAGATGCTGTCCGACGAAGGCTGAGCGTCACGCCTCCTCGGCGAGCATCTCCGGGGTCAGCGAGGCCTCGGTGTCGGGGACGCCGAGCTCCTCGGCGCGCTTGTCGGCCATCGCGAGCAGCCGCCGGATCCGGCCGGCGATCGCGTCCTTGGTCAGCGGCGGGTCGTGGAGCTGGCCGAGCTCTTCCAAGCTGGCCTGCTTGTGCTCCAGCCGCAGCACGCCGGCGACCTTCAGGTGGTCGGGTACGTCGTCGCCGAGGATCTCCAGCGCCCGCTCGACCCGGGCACCGGCGGCCACCGCTGCCCGCGCCGAACGACGCAGGTTCGCGTCGTCGAAGTTTGCCAGCCGGTTCGCGGTCGCGCGGACCTCGCGGCGCATCCGGCGCTCCTCCCACGCGAGCACCGACTCGTGCGCGCCGAGCCGGGTGAGCAGGGCGCCGATCGCGTCGCCGTCGCGGATCACGACCCGGTCCACGTTGCGCACCTCGCGGGCCTTCGACTGGATCCCGAGCCGGCGCGCGGCGCCGACCAGCGCGAGCGCCGCCTCAGGGCCGGGGC
>JALZCZ010000377.1 GCA_030862825.1 Actinomycetota bacterium
GTCGACCCCACCACCGGGCCGGCGTCCGTCACCGCCGTCACCTGGGCGACCGGCAGCACCCTCCACTCCCCCGACGGCGACAGCGACGTCGGGCACCCGGTCGAGATCTACGTGCGCACCGCCGCAGGCTTCGCGTTCACCGATCCCGATGGGGTCGTGCGCACGCTCGTCGACGGCGTCGTCACCGAGGTCGGCCGGCTCGACCCGGACGAGCCCCGGCTGGTCGGAGACGCCGACGGCAGCCTGGTGGCCTGGGCCGACAGATCCGGTCCACGGCCGTCGTACGTCGTCACGGACCTCGCGGGCGGCCGCACGCATGTCCTCGACGACGACGTCGAAGCCGGGCCGGTGCTCCTCGACGCCGTCGACGGCCGGACCGTCTACCTGCAAGACGGTCGCGGGGCGGTGGCGCTCGACGTGGACTCCCGGGAGGCGTCCGTGGTGGACCCCTCCGCCACGGACTGGCCGGAGATCGTGGCCGCCGAGGACGGACTGATCGCCTTCTCCGGCGATGACGGCGTCGTGGTCCGAGCACCCGGGCGAGGGCCGGTGACGCTCGCCGGCGGCTTCGGGGACACGGCGGCGTTCTCACCCGACGGACGCTGGGTCACCATCGACGCCGACCAGCCGCGCGTCTACGACGCCCGGACCGGCGAGCCGCAGACCTTCACCATCGAGGACGAGTTCGCGACCGGATTCGAGTGGCTCGACGAGCACACGCTCGTGCTGATCGCGGCGGCGACGCCCGGGTCCACGATGCGGCTGCTCACCTGTCAGCTGCCGGACGGCACCTGCGCCGAGGCGGCCGTCCTCGGGCAACCGGACCGGGTCGAGGACACGCTCGCGCTGCCCGTCGGCATGCCGATCACGGGCTGACTGCTCTCACTCAGACGTTGGCGGGGCCGGTGGGCATGGGGGCCTGCCAGTCCCGCCACATCGCGAGCAGCCGCCAGACCAGGCAGACGCCCGCCCCTGCCACGGCCATGGCGACCACCGGCAGGTCCGCCCGGTCCCCCAGGACCACGACGGCGGCCCCGGCCAGGGCGGGCGTGGCATAGAGCTCCCCGCGGAAGATCACCGGCACCCGACCGGCCAGGACGTCGCGGATCATCCCGCCGCCGATACCGGTCACCATGCCCATCAGTGCCGCCGGCACCGGGCCGAGGCCGTGGTCGAGCGCCTTGAGCGCCCCCGCCACGCAGAAGAGGGCCAGCCCGAAGGCGTCGAAGACGTTGACCATCCGCTCCAGCCTGCCCACGACCGGATGGAATCCGAAGGTCAGCAGCCCGGCCCCGACCGGCACCAGCAGGTAGCGCCAGTCGGCAAGCGCGGCCGGCGGGGTGGCGCCGATCAGCACGTCGCGCAGGAACCCGCCACCCAGCCCCGTGGTGCCGGCGAGCACCAGGACCCCGAAGATGTCCAGACCCTTGCGGACCGCCACCAGCGCCCCGGAGATGGCGAAGACGAAGATGCCGACCAGGTCGAAGGTCACCAGGGTCTCGGCCACCCGCGCAGGCTACCCAGCCCAGTTCGCACCCGGGCGCGCCGCGCGCTGCCGTGGTTCGTCGGGTGCGCTGGCGTAGGCTCGGCGAAATCCGAAGGCACCATCGCACCACCTGCAGGGGAAGCAGCCCATGGCCCACCTCACGCTCGCCGGAGTGAGCGACGACGGCAAGCGGCTGCTTCTGGTCAGCGACAAGGGCGTGGAGTTCACGCTCGACATCACACCGGGCCTCCGGGCCGCCCTCAACGGCGACACCTCACGCCTCGGCCAGTTGGAGATTCAGATGGACAGTGTGATTCGTCCCCGCGACATCCAGGCCCGGATCCGGGCGGGAGAGACGCCCGAGGCCGTGGCCCAGGCCGCGCAGACCAGCGTCGACAAGATCATGGTCTACGCCGGTCCCGTGCTCGACGAACGCCGGCACGTCGCCGAACGCGCCCAGCGGTCGTCCGTCCGCCGCCGGGGCGGCGACACCAGCCAGGTGCGCACGCTCGGCGAGGCCGTGAACGCCCACCTCCGCTCGTGCAATGTCGACCCCTCCACCGTGGAGTGGGACGCGTGGCGGCGCGAGGACGGTCGCTGGACGCTCACCGCCGTCTTCAACGCCGGCGCGCGCGAGGGCACCGCCCAGCTCACCTACGACGCGCCCGGCAACTACGCGGTGCTCGACAACGACGACGCCCGCTGGCTCGTGGGCGAAGTGGTCGCCACCCCCGCGCCGCGGCAGGACGACCTGCAGGAGCGCCGCCGCCGGCTGTCCGCGGTGCCCGGCGGCGACCCGGTCAACAACCCCGAAGAGCTGCCCCTCGGCGACGACGCCATCGAGCTGGTGCACACGGACCCGCCGCTCGAGGCCTACCTCGACGACTCCCCCGCCTCCGACGACCCGGACCTGCGGGAGGAAGCGGCCGAGGCGGCAGCGGCCGACGACGAGTCCGGGCAGCCCGAGGAGCACGAGCCTCCCGCCCGGCGGGCAGTGCAGAAGAAGCGCGGCCGGGCCTCGGTGCCCAGCTGGGACGAGATCATGTTCGGCGGCAGCGACCAGTAGTCAGGCGAACAGCAGGACGCGAGGAACGAGCGCGCTGCGTCGCGAGCCGGTGTCGAGCGAGCCCCGCGGCCGAGGAACGAGGTCGCGACGGGCGAGTCGAGATCCCGTGAATGCCCTGCAAGACCCTCCCCACACGGGGTTACCACCAAGTACGCTCCCGACCATGTCCTACTTCGTGACCGGCGCGACGGGCTTCATCGGCCGTCATCTTGTCCAGGAGCTCGTCGACCACCGCGAGGGCGACATCTTCGTGCTCGTGCGCGAGGGCTCGCAGGCCCGGATGGAGGCGCTGATGCGCCGCTGGGGCTCCGGCCGCGTGCAGATGGTGGTGGGTGACCTCTCCCAGCCGGCCCTCGGCGTGGACGCAGGCTGGGTCGACCAGCACGCCGGCACGATCGACCACTTCTTCCACCTCGCGGCGATCTACGACATGACCGCCGACGACGACACCAACGAGACCATGAACGTCGGCGGCACCCGCAACGCGGTCGATCTGGCCGGCCGGCTGAAGGCGGGCCGCTTCCACCAGGTGTCGTCCGTGGCGGCTGCGGGTGACTACTCCGGGCACTTCGACGAGACGATGTTCGACGAGGGCCAGCACCTGCCGTCGCCGTACCACCGGACGAAGTACGAGTCCGAGAAGATCGTGCGCACCGAGTCATCGGTGCCGTGGCGGGTCTATCGGCCGGCGATCGTGGTCGGCCACTCCGAGACCGGCGCGATGGACAAGGTCGACGGGCCCTACTACTTCTTCCCGGTCATCAAGATGATGCGCGACGTTCTCCCGGCCTGGCTGCCGCTGGTGGGCGTCGATCTCGGCGACACCAACGTGGTGCCGGTCGACTACGTTGCCAAGGCGATGGACCACCTCGCCCACCTCGCCGACCGCGACGGCGAGGCGTTCCACCTGGTCAACCCCGACCCGCAGTCCACGGTCGACATGGTCAACGCGTTCTGCGCGGCGGCCGGCGCGCCCCGCTTCGCCACCCCGCTGGACGGCGCCATGGGCAGCGGTGCGGTCTTCGGGATGGTGCCGCGGCGGCTGCGGCCCTCGACGATCGCCAACGGGCTGGTCAAGCTCGGCCCGGTCCAGGCGCTGCTCGACCAGACCGTGGGCCGGCTCGGCATCCCCGCCGAGGTGCTGGCCCACACCGGCTTCCGGCCGGTCTTCGACTCCCGGATCACCGAGAAGGCGCTGGCGGGCTCCGGCATCGCCGTACCCGACCTCGAGACCTACGCCCGCACCCTGTGGGGCTACTGGGAGGAGAACCTCGACCAGACCACCGCCCGCGACTCGCGGATCCGGTCGGCGCTCAAGGGCAAGCACGTGGTGATCACCGGGGCCTCGTCGGGCATCGGCCAGGTCACCGCGCTCAAGGTCGCCCAGGCCGGCGGAATCCCGGTGCTGGTGGCCCGGGGCAAGGACAAGCTCGAGGACACCAGGTCCACGATCGAGATGCGTGGCGGCACCGCCCACGTCTTCCCGTGTGACCTCTCCGACCTCGAGGCCATCGATCGGCTCTGCGAGCAGATCATGACCGAGCTGCCCTCGGTCGACTTCGTGGTCAACAACGCGGGCCGGTCGATCCGACGCTCGCTCCGCCTGTCCACGGACCGCTTCCACGACTTCGAGCGGACCATGCAGCTCAATTACTTCGGCGCCATCCGCCTGGTGATGGGGCTGATGCCGGCGATGCACCGGCAGAAGTCCGGACACATCGTGAACATCTCCTCGATCGGCGTGCAGACCAACCCGCCTCGCTTCTCCGCCTACGTCGCCTCCAAGTCGGCACTGGACTCGTGGAGCAACGTGGTCGCCTCGGAGGTCGTCGGCAACGGCATCACGTTCACCAACATCCACATGCCGCTGGTGCGGACGCCGATGATCGCGCCCACCAAGCTCTACGACAAGTTCCCCACGATCTCACCCGCGCAGGCGGCCGACACGGTGATCAAGGCGCTGGTCGAGCGCCCGCACGAGATCAACACGATGCTGGGCAACGCCGGCGCGATCGCGCACACGGTGGCGCCGAAGATGGCCTTCCGGGTGCTCAACATGGCCTACCACGTCTTCCCCGACTCGGCCGCGGCCAAGGGCCAGGTGACCGAGAGCGGCACCCGCGAGACGGAGCAGATCA
>JALZCZ010000381.1 GCA_030862825.1 Actinomycetota bacterium
CCGGGACTACCCCGAGGGCGTGAACCGGATCGGGAACTTCACGGCTCCGGTGTTGCCCGAGACCGGCAGCCACTCACCGGGTCCGTCGGGTACGGCGTCGGGCATCCGCTGCGCGAGCAGCGGCAGGGCGACGGCCATGTCGGTGCGGGCGACGAAGTGACCGAGGCAGTGGTGCACTCCGGCGCCGAATCCGTGGTGGGGCGGCCGGATCTCCCTGATGTCGAAGCTCGGGTCCGGTACGGCGCGCGGGTCGGTGCCCGCCGCGTGGGACAGCATCTGCACGATGCCGCCCTTCGGGATGTGCAGCCCGTGGAACTCCACCTCCTCCAGGGCCTCGCGGGTCACCCAGGTGACCGTGGGGTTCACCCGCATCACCTCCTCGACCGCGTTGCCGCCCAGATCGGGCCGCTCGCCGAGCAGCTTCCACTGGTCGGGGTGCCGCAGCAGGGTCTGCAGCGCCAGACCCAGCTGGTTCCGAGTGGTCTCCATCCCGGCGAAGGCCAGGAAGACGAGCGCCACGCTGAGCTCGTGCCGCGACAGCCGGTCGCCGTCGTCGGAGGCCTGCACCAGCTGCGTCACCAGGTCGTCGCGCGGATGCGCCTGCCGGTCGGCGACCACCTCGTCGAGGTAGCCACGCAGCCCGTCGAGCGCCGCTTCGATGCGCGGCACCTGGTTGCCGACGTCGATCGAGAACGACGCACCCAGGTCGTCCGCCCAGTGCGCCACCTGTGGCCAGCTCTCGTCGGGCAGTCCGAGCAGCGCGCAGATGATGCGGGCGGCGTACGGCTCCGCGAACTCGTCGATGAACTCCACCGTCCCGCGAGCCGCGAAGCCGTCGATCAGCTCGTTGGCCAGTGCCTGGAACTGCGGCCGCATCGCCGCGATGGCCTTGTTGCGGAAGGCCGGCATCAGCAGTCGCCGGATCCGGGCGTGGTCCTCGCCCTCCAGCGAAAGCAGCGTCTCCTGCCACCAGTCGGAGAAGAGGCCGGCGTGGATGCCGTTCTGCGCCGGCCAGCGTGCGTTGCCCTGCCGGAACCGGCGGTCTCGCAGCAGCGCCGACACCTGGGCGTGCCGGAGCACGGCCCAGCCCCAGTTGGTCTCGACGTACCAGCTCTCCTCGCGCGCGGCGTGCACGTCGGGCGCGGTGACGTCGAAGGCAGGGTCGGCGAGGTCGAAGCGGGTCATGGTGACGATTATGTTGGCTGGATGAGGATCACGAAGTTCGGCCATGCCTGTGTCCGGATGGAGCACGGCGGCTCGGTGGTCGTCGTCGACCCCGGGGTGTTCACAGATCCGGAGGCTGTCGACGGCGCCGGCGCGGTGCTGATCACCCACGAGCACCCCGACCACTACGCGCCCGACCGGCTGGCGGCCACCGACGCCCCGATCTTCACCATCGAGGACGTCGCGGCCAGGATCCGCGAGGAGGCCCCGGAGCTCGCCGAACGGGTGACCGTGGTGGGGCCGGGGGAGGCGTTCGAGGCCGCTGGTCTCCAGGTCCGAGCCGTCGGCGAGATGCACGCGGTCATCCACCCGGAGTTCCCGCGCTTCCACAACAGCGGATACGTCGTCACCCTGGGCGACGCGAAGGCCTACCACCCGGGCGACGCCCTGACCGGGCCCGGGGAGGACGTCGACGTGCTGTGCGCCCCCGTCTCGGCGCCGTGGCTGAAGGTCTCGGAGGCCCTCGACTTCGTCCGCTCCGTGGCCGCGCCGCGGAGCCTGGGCATCCACGACCGGATCTACACCGACGTCGCCCTGGGCATGGTCGACAGCCACATGGCGCGGATCCTCGAGGGCACCGGTCTGGAGTTCACCCGCCGCGAGGACGGTTCGGACCTCTGAGCTCGGCCGCTAGCCGGCCTCCAGCACCTGCTTGAGCCGACGCAGGTCCTTCCGGTTCGCCCGCTTGATGGCGATCGCCATGACCGGCGCTGTGATGGCGGCGAAACCGGCCGGCGAGCCGGCGTTGCGCAGCGTCATCACAGTGCCGCCGGACGGTGCGTCGGCCCAGGTGTAGGTCGTCTCCATCGGAAACGGCCCCTCGGCCGTGGACATCACGAACCGCTCGCCGGGCACGTGCTCGCGCACCTCGTAGGTGTAGACGAGACGGCGGCCGAGGAACTCGGCGACGAACGACAGCTGTGAGCCGACGGCCAGAGGCGGAGATGTCGCCCAGTCCACGCTCTCGATGTTGGCGTACCAGGCCGTGGCGTGGTCCGGGTCCGCCGCGTATGCCGCCACCTCGGCGCGCGGCCGGTCGATCTCGATCTCGGTGATGACGTCGACGGCCATGCTCGCAGCGTAGAACGCGCTCAGCTGAAGGCGTAGTCGTCGACCGGGAAGCTCGCGGCCTCCCGGTGGGTGTTGATCGTCGAGCTGGGCCGCAGCAGTGCGGCCTCGCCGTGCTGGTTGAAGTAGTAGCTGCGCGCAGTGGCACAGGAGCCCAGGCTGAAGACCGAGTCGTCGAGCCGCTCGGTGACCCAACCGAGGAACTCCTCGTTGGCCGGGTCGCGCACCTCGAAGGTGGTCGCCCCGCGGCGGCGTACCTCGGTGAGCAGCCGGTCGATGTGCTTCATCTGACCTTCGATGGTGGTGAAGAAGGAGAGGCCGGAGTAGGAGTACGGCGAGGCGAGGCTGAGGAAGTTGGGGAAACCCGGCACGGCGATGCCCTGGTAGGCCTGGAAGCGGGTCGAGCGCCACCACCTGCCGAGATCCTTGCCGTCGCGGCCGATCACCGAGATGGCGGGGAAGTTGGCGTCCCACATGTCGAAGCCGGTGGCCAGCACGAGCACGTCGATCTCGGTCTCGCGGCCGTCGGTGGTGACGACGCCGTTCGCGGTGATCCGCTCGATCGAGGTGGTCTCGAGGTCGACGTCGTCGCGGGTGAACGACGGGTAGTAGGTGTTGCTGAACGTCGGCCGCTTGCATCCGAAGGAGTAGTCAGGCGTGAGCGCCTGGCGCATCTCGGGATCGCTGATCTGCTTGTGCAGGTGGCGCTTGGCGATCCGGGCGGCGATCTCGTTGAAGACCTTGCCCTGCCGGTAGTGGATCACCGCGGTGACCATCATCGCCTCGAGCCAGGCGCTGTTGACCCTGCGCGCGGCCCTCTGGGTCAGTGGCACCCTCGCGAAGAGCTGCTGCACCGGCCGCGGCATCGTGAAGTCCATCTTGGGGGTGACCCAGATCGGGGTGCGCTGGAAGACGGTGAGGTGCCCGGCCCGCTTCGCGAGCTCGGGGATCAGCTGTACGGCGGTCGCGCCGGTGCCGATGATCGCCAACCGCTTGCCGGCGAGGTCGGCTTCGTCGTCCCACCTGGCGGTGTGGATCACTTCGCCGGCGAAGTCGCCCACACCCTCGATGTCGGGCAGGCGGGGCTGCGAAAGGAAGCCGGTGGCGGTGATCAGGTAACAGCCCCGCAGCGCCTCCCCGCCCTCGACCTGCACCTCCCACTCCTCGGCCTCCTCGTCCCAGCGGGCACCCGCGACGGGCGAGTCGAAGCGCATGTGCCGGCGCAGGTCGTACCTGTCCGCCACGTGCTCGGCGTACCGCTTGAGCTCGGGGCCGCGTGCGTACCAGTGCGCCCAGTAGGGGTTGGGCTCGAACGAGTACGAGTAGGTGACGCTGGCGATGTCGACCGCCAGGCCGGGGTAGCGGTTGACGTGCCAGGTGCCGCCCAGGTCGTCCTCGCGGTCGAGCATCACGAAGTCGGTGATGCCCAGCCGCTTGAGCTGGATCGCGGCGCCCATCCCCCCGAAGCCGGTGCCGACGATGATCGCCTGGTAGGTCATGCCTCTTGAATATC
>JALZCZ010000389.1 GCA_030862825.1 Actinomycetota bacterium
CGGACGCCGGTCACGAAGGCCAGCGTCTCGACGCGCAGGTTCTTCCGGTCGCGCACGGGGTGCAGGTAGGCACGGGCGGCGGAGAGGCGACGGCCACGGTAGACGTTGCGGTCGAACTTCGCGAAGCCCTCCTGGCGGTAGCCGTTGACGTCGTCGGTCAGCGGGTAGCCCGCCTCGGTCGCAGCCTGGAAGAACGCGTCGAACAGCGGGTTGGTCGCGGGCCCGCGCTCGAGCTTCAGCGGGCCGTCGCCGCCGCGCCAGTCGTCGGCGCCGGCCAGGCAGTTCTCCATCTTCTTGAAGTAGGGCAGGCAGTGGAGGTAGTCCCACTCCTTCATCCCCGGCTCGCGCGCCCACCGCTCGTAGTCGAGCGGGTTGCCGCGCTGGAAGATCATCCCGTTGATGCTGCTGGACCCGCCGAGCACCTTGCCGCGGGCGTGGAAGACGCGGCGCCCGCCCAGGTCCGGCTCGGGGTCGGTCTCGTACTTCCAGTCGTAGAGCCGGTTGCCGATCGGGAACGGCAGCGCCGCCGGCATGTGCACCAGCGGGTCGATCCGGTAGTCGGAGTGACCCGCCTCGAGCACCAGCACAGTGGTGCCCGGGTCGGCCGAGAGCCGGTTGGCCAGGGCGCAGCCCGCGGACCCTCCTCCGACGATCACCACGTCGTACCGATCCACACTCATCGTCGCCCTGCCCCCCTCAATCCCACTCAGCCCTTGAACCACTGCTGGGCGGCGGGCCGGATGTTGTGCCACACGTGCTTGGTCTCCCGGTACTCCTCGAGTCCCGCCAGGCCGAGCTCGCGGCCGATGCCCGACTGCTTGTAGCCGCCCCACTCGGCCTGCGGCACGTAGGGGTGGTAGTCGTTGATCCAGACCGTGCCCATGCGCAGCCGCGCAGCGACCCGCTGGGCCTTGCCGGCGTCCTGGGTCCAGACCGCGCCGGCCAGCCCGTAGATGCTGTCGTTGGCGATCGCGACGGCCTGGTCCTCGCCGCTGAAGGTCTCGACGGTGAGCACCGGCCCGAACGACTCGTCCTGGGTCACCGACATCTCGCTGGTGCAGTCATCGAGGATCGTCGGCAGGTAGTAGTAGCCGTCGGCCAACGCCGGATCGTCGGGCCGGGTGCCACCGAGCCGGAGCGTGGCGCCCTCCGCGATTCCGCGCGCGACGTACGCCTCCACCTTGTCGCGGTGTTGGGCACTCGTCAGCGGGCCGGTCTCGGCCTTCTCGTCGAACGGCCCACCGAGCCGGATCCGGCCGGCGCGGTCGACCAGGACGTCGACGAACTCGTCGTGCACGGGCTCCTCGACAAGCAGCCTCGCCCCGGCCGAGCAGACCTGGCCGGAGTGGAGGAACACCGCGGTCAGCGCGAAGTCCAGTGCCACGTCGAGGTCGGCGTCGGTGAAGACGATGTTGGGGTTCTTGCCGCCGAGCTCGAGCGCGACCTTCTTCACGGTCGCCGACGCGGCGGCCATGATCCGGCGCCCGGTCTCGATGCCGCCGGTGAAGGAGACCAGGTCGACCCGCGGATCGGTCGAGAGGGACGCACCGGCGCTGGGCCCGGCACCCAGCACCAGGTTGCCGACGCCCGCGGGGAGACCAGCCTCCTCGAGCAGACGCATCAGGTGGATCGCGGAGTGCGGCGTGAGCTCACTGGGCTTGAGCACGAACGTGTTGCCGGCGGCGAGGCACGGCGCGACCTTCCAGGAGACCTGGAGCAGCGGGTAGTTCCACGGCGTCACCAGGCCACAGACGCCGACCGGCTCGTGCACGATCCGGCTGACCACGTCGGGGTTGCCGGTGTCGACGACGCGACCGCCCTCCTCGGCGGCGATCCGGCCGAAGTGGCGGAACACGGAGACCACGTCGGCGACGTCGTACTCGCTCTCGACCAGGCGCTTGCCGGTGTCGAGCGACTCCAGCCGCGCGACCTCGTCCGCGTCGCGCTCGAGCAGGTCGGCCACGCGGAGCAGGAGGTCGCCGCGCGCCCGGGCAGAGGTGTGGGGCCAGAGCCCTTCGTGGAACGCGCGGTGGGCCGCAGCGATCGCGGTGTCGGTGTCCTCGGCGCCCGCTTCGTCGACCTCGGCGACCAGTTCCCCATTGGCGGGGCACCGGATCTCGCGGCGTGCCCCGGCACGTCCGCTGGTCCACGCTCCGTCGACGTACAGCTCCGGCACGTTCCCCACTCTCCGGTTGGGGCTGCGCAGTTGCGTATCACGCAACCGACTGCTTCCACCGCAACCCAGTTGTGCCCTTGAGAATGGTGCGATCGGGCGCCCGCGTCAAGGACCGAGTTGTCTCCGTGACCTAACGTTGACCCCATCCGAGCCGGTGCGAGACCTCGAGCGCGGCCTCCACGAGCGTCGCGACGACGCCGTCCACGCGGTCCGGAGTGAGCCGGAACGTCGGGCCCGAGACGCTCATCGAGGCGACCACGTCGCCGTGCGCGTTGCGGATCGGAGCGGCGGCCGCGGTCAGGCCGACCTCGAGCTCGTCGACGGCCATGGCGAAGCCCTGCTCCCGCACCAGCTCGAGTTCCTCACGCAGCTTGCTCTTCTTGGTGATCGTCATCGGCGTGTAGGCCGCGAGCTTGCCCAGCAGCTCGTCCAGCGCCTTCCGGTCCAGCCCGCTGAGCAGCACCTTGCCGTTGCTGGTGGCGTGCAGCGGGATGTGCTGTCCGACCCAGTTGTGCGGCTGCAGGGCCGAGGTTCCGGCGATCTGGTCGAGGTAGAGGGCCGAGCTCTCGGACAGGACGGCGACGTTGACGGTCTCGCCGGTGTCAGCGGCCAGTTTCCGGCAGACCGGCCGGGCCTCCTGCACCACGTCGAGCCGGGCGCTGGTCGCGCCGGCGAGGCGCAGGATGCCGACACCGAGGCGGTACTTGCCGCGGTCCTCGGTCTGTTCCACCAGGCGGTGCGACTCCAGGGTGGCGACGAGCCGGAAGGCCGTGCTCTTGTGGACGCCCAGCTGCGCGGCCACCTCGGTGACGCCTGCCTCGCCGCCGCGGGCGAGCAGCTCCAGGATGGTCAGCGCCCGGTCGACCGACTGGACCCCGGCTGCCGGTCCGGCGTCAGCATCGGCCGGCGCGAGGCTGTTGCGCATGGAGCGACACTAGCGCAGGACGTGTTGCGTATCGCAGACTGCGTTTCGGTGACCGCAACACGTGTCACCCTCGAATGCCCATTCTTCCACCACCCGAAGGTCGTCATGGCGCTTCCCACCTCTGCCCAGTCGAACAGCGCGACCGCCCCCGCGGGCGACTTCGTGCTGATCCTCTCCTGCCAGGACCGGCCCGGCATCGTGCACGCGGTGAGCGGCTTCCTGGTCGAGCACGGCGGCAACATCCTCGAGAGCCAGCAGTTCAACGACCAGCTGGTCGACCGGTTCTTCATGCGGATCGACTTCGTGGTCGACGGCTCCGGCGGCGCCGTTGACGCCGACACGCTCCGCGCCGCCTTCGAGCCGGTCGCCCGGAAGTTCGGCATGGAGTACGAGCTCTGGGACGCGGCGGCGCCGTACCGCACGCTGATCATGGTCTCCAAGCACCTGCACTGCCTCAACGACCTGTTGTTCCGGGCCAGCACCCGCTCGCTGCAGATCGAGATCCCGCTGGTGGTCTCGAACCACCCGGACGCCGAGCAGCTGGTGCGGTCCCACGGCATCGAGTTCCGCCACATCCCGGTCACCCCCGACACCAAGCCGCAGGCGGAGGCCGAGCTGATGGGCTTGGTCGACGACCTCGGCATCCACCTGGTCGTGCTCGCCCGCTACATGCAGGTGCTAACCGACGACCTGTGCCGCACGCTCAGCGGACGCGCGATCAACATCCACCACACGTACCTGCCGAGCTTCAAGGGCGCGCGGCCCTACCACCAGGCCTTCGACCGCGGCGTGAAGCTGGTGGGCGCGACCGCCCACTACGTCACCGCCGACCTCGACGAGGGTCCGATCATCGAGCAGGACGTGATGCGCGTCGACCACTCCTACACCCAGGACCAGCTCGTCTCCGCCGGCCGCGACGTCGAGGCCCAGGTGCTCTCCCGCGCCGTCCGTTGGCACTCGCAGTCACGGGTGCTCCTCAACGGCCACCGCACCGTCGTCTTCAGGTGATCTCGGGGGGGCGTAGTCGTTCACTTGTTCGGCTGGGCACCTGCTTCACGCCGGATCCGGTGCCTCACCGCGCAACTGTCGGAGAACCGCCCGACCCCGAGAGACGACCGAGCAACCACCAACCTCAGTCGCCGAGCTCGGCCCGCCGACGGATGACGTACTCCTGCAGCTCCTGGCGTACGGCGTCGTCGAGGGCCGGTGCCTCGTACTCCTCGAGCTTCTTGCGGTAGATCTCCTCGGCCCGGGCGTTGGCGTCCTTGCCGCCGTTGCGCATCCAGCGCTCGTAGTTCTCGGACGACGACAGCAGCGGCCGGTAGAAGCAGGTGCGGAAGCGCTCCATCGTGTGCATCGCGCCGAGGAAGTGGCCGCCGTGGCCGACCTCCTCGTGGGCGCCGAACGCCATCGACTCCTCGTCGATCTCCAGCGGGGTGAACTCGGCCTTCATCATCTGCAGCAGCTCGATGTCGACGATGAACTTCTCGTAGCCGGCGACCAGGCCGCCCTCGAGCCAGCCGGCCGAGTGCATCACCCAGTTCGCGCCGGCCAGGAAGGTCGGCATCATCGTCATCATCGCCTCGTAGCCGGCCTGCGCGTCGGCCGTCTGCGACGACGTCAGCCCACCACCGGTGCGGAACGGCAGCCCGAAGTGGCGCGCGATCTGGCCGGTGCACAGCAGACCGATGCCGGACTCGGGAGTGCCGAACGTCGGCGAGCCGGACTGCATGTCGATGTTGGAGAGGAACGACCCGAAGATCACCGGCGTGCCTGGACGGATCAGCTGAGAGAGCGCGATGCCGGACAGCGCCTCGACGATCTGCTGGACCAGCGCGGCCGGGATGGTCACCGGCGACATAGCGCCCATCAGGATGAACGGCGTGAGTACGACGGGCTGGCCGGCGCCCGAGTACTCGAACTGCGCCTCCAGCATCCGGTCGTCCCAGCGCAGCGGCGAGTTGCAGTTGATCAGCGAGATCGTCGCCGGCGTCTCCTCGATCACCTCGCGGGAGCCGAACAGGATCGAGGTCATGGCGATGGTGTCGGCGGCGTTCG
>JALZCZ010000395.1 GCA_030862825.1 Actinomycetota bacterium
CTGTGATGCGGCGCCAAGATTACCAGCGGGCCGCGGGGCGGTGAAATCGTCACCGCGCCTCGAGCACGGCCCGGGCTGCGTTGTGGCCACCGAGGCCGGAGACGGCGCCACCGCGGCGGGCGCCGGCGCCGCAGATCAGCACCGCGGGGGCGCCACTCTGGACGCCCCAGCGGGCGGCGGGGGTGTCGAGGCGGGCGCGGTTGGGGGCCCACGGCCACTCGAGATCGCCG
Source organism: Actinomycetota bacterium (assembly GCA_030862825.1). GTDB lineage: Bacteria > Actinomycetota > Actinomycetes > Propionibacteriales > Nocardioidaceae > Nocardioides. The sequence continues at coordinate 231 of JALZCZ010000395.1, forward strand.
TGGAAGATGTGGCCGCCCGGCATCGCCAGGTCGCGCTCGATGTCCTGCGGGATCTTGGCCTCGATGCAGGGGTTGCCGTCGGCGTCGCGGGCGATCCGGTCGCGCAGCGGCTCGGTCAGGTGCTGGTCGATCGAGGCGATTGCCCGCTCGACGGCGAGGTCCTTGGCGCCGGGGTCGTCCGCGAAGAGGCGGGCGGGGGTGTGCAGCCCGAAGTAGGTGAGGGTGTGCCGGCCGTCGGCGGCCTCGCCCAGGATGGACGGGTCGGTCAGCGAGTGGCAGTAGACCTCGCCCGGCATGGCCGTCGGCACCCGGCCGGCGGCAGCGTCGGCGTACGCCGCCTCGAGCTGGGTGTAGTCCTCGTTGAGGTGCAGCGTGCCGGAGAAGGCGGCGGCGGGGTCGACTCCCGACTGCAGCTCCGGCAGTCGATCGAGCAGGAAGTTGATCTTGAGCTGGGCGCCCTCGGGCTTGCTGGCTCGGTCTTCGGGCTCGCCCATCAGGATCCGCAGCACCCAGGGGGCGACGTTGGCGAGCACGAACCTGGCGCTGACGGTGTGGGAGCCGCTGTCGTCGTCCCAGGTCACCTCGGCGCCGGCGGCCTCGTCGTCCTCCGTCCGGATCGTGTTGACACCCGCGCCGGTGACGATCTCGGCGCCGGCCTCGACTGCCGCGCGGTGCAGCGCGCCGGTGACGGCACCCATCCCGCCGATCGGCACCTTCCACTCGCCGGTGCCGTTGCCGATGAGGTGGTAGAGGAAGCAGCGGTTCTGGACCAGCGACGGGTCGTGCATCGACGCGAAGGTGCCGATCAGCGCGTCCGTGGCGACCACGCCCCGCACGGTGTCGTCGGCGAACCGGCGCTCGACCGCAACACCCAGCGGGGTGGTGACCAGGTCGTGCCAGATGCCGGCGTCGACCCGGTCGGAGATCGCGCGTTCGGTGGGCAACGGGCCGAGGAGGGTCGGAGAGACGACCTGGGCGAGCTCGGCGACATCGGCGTAGAACTCCCGCCAGGCGTCGTGGTCGGCCTCTGATCCGGTCAGGTCGAGGAACGACTTGCGGGTGGCATCACCGGGCTCGCGCTCGACGGACAGTCCGCCGGGCCTGCCGTCGCGGAGCACTGGTGTGTACGACGCGGTCTGCCGTGATGCCAGCGCGATGTGCAGCCCGAGGTCGTCGATCAGCTGCTGCGGCATGAGCGAGACGAGGTAGGAGTAGCGGGAGAGCCGGGCCTCGAAGCCGGAGAACGCCTGGGCCGAGACCGCGGCGCCGCCCGTGTGGTCGAGGCGCTCCAGCAGCTTGACCGAGAGGCCGGCCCGGGCGAGGTAGGCGGCGGCGGTGAGTCCGTTGTGGCCGCCCCCGACGATGACCACGTCGTAGTCCATGGTTCGAACCTTAGGGCCTGTCCACCCGCCCGGGCCGACCTCGTTCCGGAATATCAAGCATTCAACTACCGTTGGATCGGGTGACCGAGAAGGAGGTGGGCCCGATGCCCGCAATCACCGTGGACGACCTGACCGTCCTCGACCGCCTCCGCGAGCCCGGACTGGGTGACCAGCCGCGACCCGTGTGGCAGATCAGCACCGCACCGCAGGGCTACGAGGGGGAGGGATTCCCGGTACGCCGCGCGTTCGCCGGCATCGACCTCCAGCAGCTCGACCCCTTCATCATGATGGACCAGATGGGCGAGGTGGAGTACGCGCCCGGTGAGCCGAAGGGGACGCCCTGGCACCCCCACCGCGGCTTCGAGACCGTCACCTACATCATCGACGGCGTCTTCGACCACCAGGACTCGCACGGCGGTGGCGGCACCATCACCAACGGCGACACCCAGTGGATGACCGCCGGCTCGGGTCTGCTGCACATCGAGGCGCCGCCCGAGTGGCTGGTCGAG
>JALZCZ010000434.1 GCA_030862825.1 Actinomycetota bacterium
GAGAAGAACGCCTTCTCGCGCAGGTCGCGGGCATCGTCGACGCCACCGTGGGACGCTGCGTCGATCTCGATCACGTCGATCGACCCCGGGCCGTTGCGGGCCAGGTCGCGGCAGCTGTCGCACTCACCGCACGGGTCGGCCACGGGTGCCTGCTCGCAGTTGAGCGCGCGGGCCAGGATCCGGGCGCTGGTGGTCTTGCCGCACCCGCGCGGACCGGAGAAGAGGTAGGCGTGGTTGACCCGGTTGCCGGCCAGCGCCGCGCGCAGGGGTGCGGTCACGTGCTCCTGACCGATGACCTCGGCGAAGGTCTCCGGCCGGTAACGGCGGTACAGCGCCAGGGGTGACTCCACGCTTGAACCCTAACTACCCATGCCGACACCCGGTAGCGGCCGGGGGCCCGCCGCGCACGGACGCGCACCGCCCGTGGATCTCGACACGGTCGCGCCCGCGCTGGCCAGCTCGCGCGTGCGCCCGACCGTGCTCATCCCCCGTCCTGTCGACGTGAAATGAATAAGGCCCCCCATGCACCCGACAGAGCTCGCTTACCCTTGCTGCCTTCCGGCCCTGGGGGAGTTCGGCGAGATGCCGCCGCACGGGGGGTTCCCCCGAGTCTAGGTGATGGCCGTGAGGCGGCCGTGGGGTGGTGGGTGCGATTTCACCGGTCCGTCATCTGCCGGGTAGCCTCCTCCGCGGAGGATTCGCCTAGTGGCCTATGGCGCTCGCTTGGAAAGCGGGTTGGGTTAATAGCCCTCAGGGGTTCGAATCCCCTATCCTCCGCCACTCCGTTGTGCTCGGGTCGAGTGCCTCACAGCGCCCTGGGGACCTGGCTCAGGCACACGACCAGTCCCCCGCCGCCCCGACCAGCGCGCCGGCCTCCCCGGTGGCGCCCTGGTCGTCGGTGCTGACGACGTCGGCCAGCGTGGGCGCGCCGAGCCACGGTGCGCCCGTGGTGACGACTCGGGCAGGCCGCTGTCTCCACGGTGGTCCCTGAGACAGCGCCTGGTGACCAGGCTGCCCATCGAGGTGCCCGACCACGTCGACCTCGGTGCGGGGAAGAACTACTGGATGCAGCCGATGTAGTCGGCCAGCTGCATGGCGGTGAGGCGGTGAGGCGGTGAGGCGGTGAGGCGGTGAGGCGATGAGGCGATCATGCGGGCGCTCTCGTACGCCGAGTCGCCGTCTTGCCCCGACCGGTGGACTCGGCCATTACGTCGCCGTCGTCGTTGATGGCGAGGCCGCGGGTGAGGATGGCGTCCGGTCGTGTGCCTCAGAACGCCCTACGCACCGGTCTCGGGCCTACGACCCAACCCCGCGGCAGCAGCGTCGGCCAGTACGTCGACCACCGGCCGCCGCAGCGCCTTCGCCGCGGCGACGACGGAGTCGAACTCCGGCTGCACGTTGACCCGGCGCCCGCGCCAGGTGGCGATCTTGACCACGACCTGCTGGCCGCCGACGTCGACCGTGCCGAACGCCCGGTCGCAGACGGACCGCTGCACACGGGTGGATCGAATGCCGAGGGTGGTGGTCTCGGCGAAGACCAGGTCACGGGCGGCGTCGACCAGGTCCTGAGTGACCAGCGCCGACAACGTGTGCGCCGGGCGGCCCTTCTTCATCACGATCGGCGTCAGCCAGGCGTCCAGCGCGCCGAGCGCCAGCAGCGACTCGACCACCCCGGGCAGCAGCCGCGGGTCGAGGTCGTCGAGGTTCGTCTCGAGCAGCCAGGGCTCGTCGGCACCACCGGCCGCCGCCTCGGCGCCGACCAGGAGCCGCACCACGTTGGCGTGCGTGTCGGGGTCCCGCGAGCCCGCGCCGATGCCGGTCTGGTCGACGACCATCGCCGGCTGCGCACCCCATTCCGAGGCCTGCGCGACCAGCAGCGCGGCGCCCGTCGGCGTGCACGACTCCATCGACGCCGGCCCGGCCAGGCTCGGCACTCCTCGCAGCAGCTCGGCCACCGCCGGCACCGGCACCGGCATCGACCCGTGGACCGCCCGGACCCGGCCTGACCCGACCGCCACCGGCGAGACCACCAGCCGCTCCAGCCCGAGATGCACCAGCCCGGCGCACACGCCGACCACGTCGGCGATCGCGTCCAGGGCGCCGACCTCGTGGAAGTGCACCTCGTCGGGCGACGTGCCGTGCACCGCGGCCTCGGCGACGGCCAGCCGCTCGAAGACGGCGTACGCGCGGGCGGCCACGGCCGGGTCCAGGTCGGCCGACTCGAGCAGGCGGCGTACGTCGGCCCAGGTGCGATGGGTCGTCGACTCCGAGACCCGCACCTGGCACCGGGTCGCCACCAGCCCGGCGCGCCGGACCTGCTCGACCTCCAGCTCCACCGGCTCGGGGCTGACCGCGTCCACGGCCGCCCGCACCACCTCCACCGGCACCCCGGCGCCGAGCAGGGCGCCCAGCAGCATGTCGCCGGCGGCGCCCGCCCCCGCGTCGACCCAGCCGATCACAGCGGCCGTCCGGCCCGCCGGGCGATCCGGGCGGCGGCCACGCCGGCGCCGTACCCGTTGTCGATGTTGACCACGGTCACCCCCGGCGCACACGAGTTGAGCATCGCCAGCAGCGCCGCGAGGCCCTCGAACGAGGAGCCGTAGCCGACCGAGGTCGGCACCGCCACCACCGGCACGCCGACCAGGCCGCCCACCACGCTCGCCAGTGCACCCTCCATGCCGGCGACGACGACCAGGCAGTCCGCGGCGGCCAGCCGGTCGCGCACCTCCAGCACGCGGTGCAGGCCGGCCACGCCGACATCGGTGACCAGCTCCGCGGCCGCGCCATGGGTCGCGATCGTCACCAGCGCCTCGCGGGCGACCGGCAGGTCGCTGGTGCCGGCCGTGACCACCACGACGTCGCCGACCGGCTTCGGCAGCGGTCCCAGGGTGGCGGTGCGGGCCGTCGGGTCGAGGACGGCGCCGTCGTGCGCCTCGGTCACCGCCGCGATCGCCGCCTCGTCGAGACGGGTCGCGAGGACGGCCCGGCCGGGGTGGGCCGCGTGCAGCGCGCCCAGGATCTCCACGACCTGCTGCGGCGTCTTGCCCTGCCCGAAGACCACCTCGGGGTCGCCGGTGCGGCGGGCCCGGTCGACGTCGAGGCGCGCGTCGACGCCGTCGAGCACCCAGGTGGGCTGGTCGGGGTCGGGATCGGACATCGCAGCAACCCTAGTGAACGCCTACGATCGGCAGCGATGACCTCCGTGCCCCAGGCCCTGCTCGACGCGTTGGCTGCCCACCCTCACCGCATCGTCGCGTGCAGCGGTGGCGTCGACAGCCTGCTTCTGGCCGACGTCGCCCACCAGACCGCACCGGGCTCGACCGTCGTCGCCCACTCGGTCACCCCTGCCGTGCCGCGCGCCGCCACCGAACGTGTCCGGCGTACCGCTGCCACTCTTGGCTGGCAGCTGCGGCTGATCGAGTCCGCCGAGCTCAGCGACGACCGCTATCTCGCCAACCCCGTCGACCGCTGCTTCTTCTGCAAGACCAACCTCTACGACGAGCTGGACCGGATCGTGGCCGACTTGGCGGGAGCCCACGACGGCTGGACGCTGATGAGCGGCGCCAACGTCAACGACCTCGGCGAGTACCGCCCCGGACTCATCGCGGCCGCCGAGCACCACGTGCGGCACCCCTACGTCGAGGCGGGTCTCGGCAAGCCCGACATCCGCGCCCTCGCCGCGGCCCGCGCGCGCGACTGGCACGACCTGCCGGCCGCCCCCTGCCTGGCCAGCCGCCTCTACACCGGCACCCCCGTCACGCCCGGCCTGCTCCGCGCGGTGGAGGAGGGCGAGATCACCGCCCAGCGCCTCACCAACCTGGAGGTCCTGCGCTGCCGAGTCCGGGACACCGAGGTCGTGGTGGAGGTGCCGGCCGACGACCGCCCATCGGTCACCGCCGCCGTGCTCGACGCCGTCCTCGCGGCCATGCGCCCGCACGCCCCGCAGCTCTCGACGATCGACCTCGATCCCGAGCCCTACGCCCCCGGCCGCGCCTTCGTCCAGCTGTCCACCCGATGACGGTTTCCCCGGTGCACCGGGGAAACCGGCGCTCCTCAGGTGAAGTTTCGCGCGAGAAGCGACAACTTCCCCGGTGCGCCGGGGAAACCGGCGCTCCTCAGGTGAAGTTTCGCCCGAGAAGCGACAACTTCCCCGGTGCACCGGGGATTCCGGCAGCGCGACCTGACGCGCTCAACGGCGGCGGGCGAGCATCGGCCGGAGCACCATCGCCACGAGCAGCGCGCCACCACCGAGCAGGCCCCACCAGGCGGCGTTGTCGCGGGTGCTGGCCAGCGGGTCCGGCTCCGACTCGGGTACGGCGACCGGCACGTTGTCGCGGTCGCGCACCTCGCTCGTCACCAGTTCGCCGTCCTCGCTCGGCTTCAGCGGCCGGGTCAGTGCCTCGAGCGGCTGGATGATGCCGTGGCCGGTGAGCACGTTGTTGGGGGTGACCGACGAGCTGCCGGTGGCTGTGGCGTAGAGGCGGGCGAGCAGCTGCTCGGCCGTCTCCCCGTCGTACGCCGTCTCCATCAGCGCCAGCACGCCGGCCACCTCGGCTGCGGCGAACCCCGAGCCGGGCAGCGGGAGCCCGGACGCCGCGGTCGCACCCGGCACGACGCAGGCGGTGCCGTTGAGGCCGTATCCCACCAGGCCGGAGGTGGGGGCGGCCAGGTCGATCTCGCTGTTGCGCAGCACGACGTCGTCCGACGCAGTGCCGTCCGGTGCCGCGGCCGCGACGGCGACGACGTTGCCGTTGTCGTAGCCCGCAGGCCAGGCGTCGTCGGCGGCGTCCTCGTCCGACGGGGGCCCGTCGGAGTCCTCGTCGAGCCCGCCGTACTCGGCGTAGAGCGGGTCGCCCTCCTGGGTCGGGCGGTCTCCCGATCCGGCCACCACGATCACGTCCAGATCGTCGAGCCGCTCGATCGCGGCGTCCATCGCGAGGCTCCGCGACACCGACATCGGCACCACGGCGATGTCGGTCTGCAGGCTCGCGTGGTTGTCGGCGAGGTAGGTCAGGCCGGTGGCGACGCCGTCGGGTGTCAGGCCGAGCTCGTTGTCGTCGTTCGGCTGCAGCGTGTCGTAGATGGGCACGTCGACCAGCTCCGCCGCCGGTGCGAATCCGACCTCGCGCTGCTCGTCGTCGGGTCCGGCGATCACCCCGGCCATGGCGGTGCCGCGCCAGTCCTTCAGCTCGCGCGGTGGGAGGTCGCCGCGCAGCCGCACGCCGATGTCGGTCGAGATCCCGCTGTCGAGCAGCGCCACGACCGCGCCGGCCCCGGGCGCCCTGCCGCCCTGCGCGAGCTGGTCGTGCACCGCATCGATCTGGAGGTCGGCCAGCGGCTCGCTGGCGGCGGGACGCTGGTCGACCGGCGTCGACGGATCGGTGTAGTCGCAGGAGTCGCCGTCGGCGTACGCCGGAGCGGGCGTGAGCACCGCCAGCCCGGCCACCGCGACGAGGGCCGCCAGGCTCACGCCGGCGGGGCGTGGGATCACGCGCACGGCTCCCGGCCCTCGGTCGCCGGCGGACACCGTGCGGCGGCGACCGACAGCGTGACTCCCTCGTGGAAGAGGTCGACCCACTCGTCGGGCGCGACCAGCACGTCCACGTCGTCGTAGCCGAGCAGCCCCGGAACGTCGGGACCCTGCAGGAGGTAGCTGTTGCCGCGGCTGTCGATCAGGAACGCCTCACCGTCGCCGGTCTCGTTGTCCCACTGGCCGGAGCGCACGTAGGCGCCCGCCCCGGAGTCGACCGAGATCTCGATCTCGTCGGCCGGCACGTCGGCGGCGTCCGCGGAGGCGGCCTCGTCGGGTCGCTCCACCAGCCGCACGCCGGGCGACGCCGCGTCCGGCGCCAGCTCGGCACAGAGCTCGCCGGCCGGCTGCGTCAGCGGCTCGACCGGCCAGTGCGCCTCCTCGAAGAGGCCGTCGCCGAGGTCCAGCTCCACGACGCCCGTCGGCTCCAGCTCGCGGTCGTCACCGACCGAGGCCCGGAGCAGCACCGCCGCGAAGGGCGTGAGCTTGATCGGGGCGTGCGCCCCGATCGCGTAGGTCGCGTCGCCGAGCACGTAGAAGTCGCCGACCCGGGCCCTGCCCGGGATGCCACCGGAGCCGGCGTAGTCGACCGGCTCTCCGATCCGGCCACCCAGCCCCATGCTGTCGACGTCCAAGGCCCCGCCCGGCGGGAACAGGCGCATCCAGTCGCCCGGCACCTCCACCGCCTGGCTCGAGATCGAGCCGCTGAGGTCGCCCAGCGTCGTGTCGGAGAGCCGGCGCTTCCCCGACACCTGCACGGGAAAGCGGTAGGCACGCGGGTCGGCGACGTCCTCGGGCGCACCCTCGCCGATCACGTAGAAGTCGCCCTCGCTCTTGACCAGGAAGCCGGTGCCGGGCGCCGGCTCGGTGGCCGCGGTCTCCGAGACGTTGACCTTGATGCCGCGTCGCCCGTCGGTGCATGCCGTCCAGCCTTCGTTGACCAGGTCGTCGGCGTCTGGAGGCGATCCGGGTGCGTTGAGGATGCCGATCGGCGCCCCCTGCTCGAGCGTCTTCAGCTCGTCCTCGGGCACCTGCGTGGCCTCGACGTCGGCGCCGAACAGCAGCATCGCCGAGGTGATGTTGATCAGCGGCCGCAGCTCCGGGTCCTCGCCATCGGCGGTGTCGAGGATGAGGTAGTCGGAGGCCGTCTCCTTGGAGGTGACCAGACCCGGCTCGGTCCAGTCGCCGTCGACCCTCGGCTTGAACACCCCGGTGACCGCGGCACCTGCGATCAGCAGCACGGCCAGAGCCAGGCCACCGACGATGGTCCGGCCCGGTCGGCTCGGCTCCACCTCGCGCCCGCCGGGGGCGCCGGAGATGAACGCAGTGACCAGCCGTCTCCGACTGAAGGAGTACGCCTCGACGAGGTCCTTCTTGGTCGCCATGTCGTTACGCGGCCGCTCAGCTGGTGATCGTGTCGAAGAGGCCGGTCGCCACCACCAGCAGCGGCAGCAGGGCGAGCAGGGCGACGCTCTCGACGATGTCGCCGAACCTGCCCCGGCGCACCGACGGCGTGGACGGGAGCAACGTCGCGGCCAGCAGCGCCGCGCCGGTCGCGGCCAGGGTGACGGCGGTCGCCGGACGCCAGTCGGGGTGCATCACCATCAGCGAGACCGCGACCGAGGCCAGTCCGAGGATGCCGGACATCAGCCCCACGAGCACCTCGGACCCCGTGCGGTACTGCCGGGTGCGCAGCATCACCACCAGGCAGGCCGCCACGGCCAGGAAGGTCCCGGCCAGCCCCAGCGAGACGGCCAGGGGGGCGATCAGCACCGACAGCAGACCCACGGTGCCGGAGATCGCGATCAGGATCTCGTGCGCCAGCCGTGCGTCCGCGGCGACCTGCTCCGGGTCGATCTCGTCGGGGTCCGCCGTGATGTCGGCGGGCGAGTAGAGCTGGTCCACGCTCGCGCCGGTGACGCCGAGCGCCAGCCAGGGGAAGATGCTGCCGGCCATCACCACCAGCGCCAGCGCGACCGTGAGCACGACGGCCGGGTCGAAGTCGCCCAGCCGCAGCAGGAGCCCGACCGCCAGGAAGACCGCGCCGACCACGACCGGCGGGATCACCAGGGCGCGGCCACGGCCCAGGCCGACCAGGCAGACCAGCCCGGCCGCGAGCGCGCCGCCCCCGGCGCTGGCCATGGGGTCGCCGAAGAGGTTGCCGTCGGGAGCCAGCATCAGTCCGGCCACGGTGGCGTAACCCGCGCCCATCCAGGCCACCGCGACCGCGGCCTCCGGCTCGTCCTGCACCCGGGACAGCACGATCGCCCCCGTCACCAGCGCGAAGGCCACCACGCCGGCCGCCACCGAGGCGAGCAGCGAGTCGCGCTGGATCAGCAGGGCGACAGCGCCCAGGGTCATCAGCAGGCCGGCGGCCGCGAGGGCGGTACGCCGCCCCGAGGCCGGCTGCCACGGCTTCAGGTCGTGCTCGACCACGTCGGTCATCGCCTCGACCACGTCGTCGTAGATCCGCGGTGGCTGGTCGTCGATGCCAGCGGTCACGGTGAGCACCCCGCCGTCCTCGACGCCCTGCAGGGTCAGGCCGGAGTCGCCGGCGAGGGGCCGGCCGTCGGCGGTCACCACGCGATAGCCGCCGTAGACGGTGCCGGAGTCGAGCAGCCCCACGCTGCGCGCGAGCTCGGGCACGAGCTCCGCGACCGGGATCGCGCCGGGCAGCACCAGGTCGACCCGGCGGGTGCCGGAGGCCACCGTGACGCGGACCAGGCCCGACGTACCGACCGGGGTCTGACTCATCGTGTCTCCCTCACCTGCGACTGTCACCGAGCCAGCGCGCCTGCCCTCGGTGCCGCGTGCTGGAGTGTGCGAGGGCGGGTCGCGGCGAGCGCGTCGATGCTACTCCCGAGGCCGCCACCCGGGACACGACGGAGGGGGCCGGCACCCTCATGGTGCCGACCCCCTCGATGTCGGTCGGGATGTCGCGCTCAGATCTCGAACTGAGCCGCGCCCCGTCGGTCCGCGGCCATGTACTCGGCATTGGACTGGTAGACGGTCTGGTGGCTCTCGTCGAGGAGGTCGCGCATCTCTTGGATCGCCCAGTCCCACTTGGCCTTGGCGATCCGGTAGGCCTCCTGGGCCTGGCCGTGCCAGTCGCTCCGCAGCGGCTCGAGCTCGGACTCGAGACGGTTCATGCGGTCGTCGATCGCCTTCACGGTGTTGTACATGTCCGCCGCCGCCTGGTCGAGCGCACTGTGCCGAACGCGGATTCCGTCGAGGTTCATAGCTGTCTCCCTAGGTCTGTGTGGTCGGTCAGCCGACGCGGTTGGTCAGGCGGGTGAAGTTGCTGTTCTGGGCCTCGTCGGTCGAGACGTTGTCGCGCTCGGTGACGCCGAGCGAGTTCGCGAAGTCGTCCAGGGCCTTGACGATGACCTCCTGCTTCTCCGTCCAGGCCTGGTGGAGGATGAAGAACGCCGAGGCGCCCTGGCCGCCCCACTGGCCCTGCACCGCCGCGATCTGGTCGGTGAGCCGGCCCGCGATCTGGTTGAACTCGGTGCGGGCATCGGTGACCAGGCCCGCGGCACGGGTGAGGGTGCCTTCTCCCTGGCCGAACTCGTTCGCAGTCATGTCGCCTACTCCTTTGTCGGCGGCCTCGAGCCGCACAGTCGGGGTGATTGCTCCGGTGGTGATCGATCCGCCTGCGTGTCGTACAGCCGAACCGGATAGGCATCGTGTTACCCGCGCCCTAGGGCGCTAAACCTTGACCCGTCAATTCCCACAGTCGGCGGAAGAGGCCGACGGCGACGACGACGGCGCCCAGGGCGAACGCGCCGGTGAGGCCCTCGGCGACCTCCGCGCGACGCGACCACCAGGCGGACCGCCACCCGCGGCCGACAGCCACCGCGACCACGACCAGCAGGGCGGCGACGCCGATCGCCCCGCCGATCACGAGTCCCATGGCGGTGCTGTCGAGGAGCCCGATCAGCACGACGGCGACGGAGACCCAGCAGACGAGGCCGGCCACGCGCAGCAGGCCACGGGCCGCCGTGTTGCGGTAGCTGCGGGCGGCCAGCAGCAGGGCGGCGCCGGCGAACCCGACCAGGCACCGGGCGCCGATCCGGTCGATCGGCAGCGACGCGGTCACCAGGACGAGCGGGGCCGAGACGGCGGTGACGGCCGCGATCGCCGCCGAGGCGGCGACGATCGTGTGGGT
>JALZCZ010000442.1 GCA_030862825.1 Actinomycetota bacterium
GCTGTCGTGAGATGGCCGGCCCCCCTTGCTTCCCCACCACCCACCTTCGGCACTGAGGAGACCGCCATGGCCCACCACATCGTCTCCCGCCGTCTAGCCTCAGCAGGGGCTGCCGGTCACGAGGAGCGGCGCCGGCTGAGTAGCCGGGGCGGGGGTGCCGCCCCCCTGCACTGGTCCTCGCTGCTCGGGGTCGTCTCGCTGTCCTGCCTGATCGTGCTGACGGTGACCGGCGTCATCCTGTTGCTCTTCTACGAGCCCTCCGGTGACACAGTCCGCTACAGCGGCAGCTACGCACCGATGGAGGGCGTCCCGGTTTCGAGGGCGTATGCGAGCACGCTCCACCTCTCACTGGAGGTACGCGGCGGCCTTCTGGTCCGCCAGGCCCACCACTGGGCCGCGCTCGTGCTTCCCGCGTCGCTGATGCTGCAGATGCTGAGCATCTTCTTCACCGGCAGGTTCCGGCGGCCGCGCCACTGGAGCTGGGTGTTGCTCTGCCTGACCTTCTTCCTCGCGTTGGCCGCCGGATGGAGCGGCTACGCCTTGCCCGACGACCAGCTCGCCGGGACCGGCCTGCGGATCTTTGAGGGAATCCTCGTCGGCATCCCTGTCGTCGGCCCCCGGGCGACCTTCGTCATCTTCGGAGGTGAGTTCCCGGGGAGCATCATCGAGCGCCTGTACTGGCTACACGTAGGCGTCATCCCTGTGCTGCTGGTCGTCGTGCTGGCCCTCAGGCTCCTCCTCGCCGCCCGCCGCCGGCCGGCGCGGCTTTCCTCCCGAGGACACACCGAGCGCAACGTCGCCGGGTTGCCGGCCGGTGTCGTAGCCGTCCGGTCGGTGGGGCTCTTCCTGATCACAAGTGGAGTGTTGGTGCTCATGGCGGGGCTCTTGACGATCAGCCCCGTCTGGCTCCACGGGCCGTCGTCCACAGCGGACGCATCTTCTGGGAGCCAGCCCGACTGGTACATGGGCTTTCTCGACGGCGCGCTGCGTCTTGTCCCGTCCGGCTGGGAGGTCGAACTGCTGGGCGGCACCGTTCCGATAGGTCTCCTGGTCGCGCAAGGCCTCGTCGGTGCCTTCTTGGGCGTCGTGCTGCTCTGGCCCTTCCTCGAAGCCAGGGTCACCGGCGATCGCGCTGACCATCACCTGCTGGACAGGCCTCGGATGTGTCCGACCCGCACTGCCCTCGGCGTCGCGGGCATCGTCTTCTACGGGTCGTTGTGGACCGCGGGCGCCACAGACCTGATCGCGACGCAGCTGAACGTGTCGTTCGAACGTCAGGTCGTGGCGCTCCGAATCGTCGTCGTCTTCGGTCCCCTGGTCGCGATCTACTTCACTCGCCAGATCAGTCTCGCGCTCGTAGCTCAGGAGCGCGACGAGGCTCTGCACGGCGTTGCGACGGGGCGGATCATGCGCAGCCCGCAGGGTGGCTACACCGAGATCCACAAGCCGGTCGCCGGCGACCACCGCGCCCTCAGCTCCGGGGACGCCGCATGACCGCGATGCACCTGACCACCTGCCCTGAATGCGGGCGGCCGGCTGAGATCGGATGGCGCGACGTGCTGGAGAGCACGGACGGACCCGTCGAGCACGCCCGGGTCACCTGCATCGACGGCCACTGGTTCTTGCTCCCGACATCCGGGCTGGAGCGCGCTTCACGACTCACGCAGGCGAACTACAACTAGGTCGCCACACGTTCGTCGTAGCCAACGCCGCGACCCGGACCGACCGCCTGTTCAGCCCACAATCCGTCGGCGCTCGGCGTCCTGCCGAAACGCATCGCGAGGGTGCTGGACCGACTCGAGCGAGGCGATGTCACGCCCGAGCAGCAACGCGCCCAGCCATCCGATCGAGACCCTCAGCTTTCGCTCCCAGGTCGGTACGGCGAGCACGTGGTAGCCACGGTGCGCGAGCCACGCGGGCAGCCCGGTGAGGGTGATCGGCCCCGACTGGAAGATCCCGCGACCCAGGCCGAGCGTCGCCACCGTGCCCAGGTTGCGGTGCCGGTACGGATTCGGCTCGCGGCCGCGCAGCACCGCAAGCAGGTTCTTGGCCAGCCGTTTGCCCTGTCGTACGGCGTGCTGGGCGTTCGGCACGGTGTAGGCACCGGGCCCGGCCGCGAGGTCCGGGACGGCTGCGTCGTCGCCTGCGGCCCACGCATACCGGACCGGCCGCTCGGCAGTGCCGACCCGCAGGTCGGGTCGCACCACGACCAGGCCGCGGTCGTTGATCGGGAGGTCGGTGTGGCGCGCGACGACCGGGTTGGCGGCGATGCCGGCGGTCCAGACGACCAGACCGGAATCGAACGTCTCCCCTGTCGACAGCTCCACCCGCCCGTCCACGACCGAGGTCACCGTGGTGTTCAAGTGCACCGTGGCGCCACGCCGCTCAAGGTGTCGCCGCACCCAGTCGCTGGCTGCCGGCGTCACCTCGGGCAGGATGCGATCCGCCGCGTCGACCAGGTGGAAGTCGAGCTCGGCGACTGAGATGCCGGCGTGATGGCGAATGAGCGCCTTCGCGAGACTCAGCAGCTCGCCGAAGCCCTCGACCCCGGCGAACCCGCCACCGATGAAGGTGACCGTGAGCCGCCGCCTCCGCTCGGGGCCTTGGGGCAAGCTGGACGCCTGGTCGAACGCCGTGAGCACGGCATCGCGAATGGCGACCGCCTCCTCGATGTGCTTCATGCCGATCGCCGCATCGGCGACGCCCGGCACCGGGAAGACGCGGGTCACCGCCCCTGCGGTGACCACCACCTCGTCGTACTCGATCACTGTCGTCGTGCCGTCGGCCAGCCGGACGTGGACGGCGCGAGCCGCATGGTCGATCTGCGTCGCGCTGCCGCTCACGATGCGGGTCCGCTTCAGGTGCCGGCGGAGTGGTATGACGGCGTGGCGTGCCTCGATGGATCCGGCGGCCACCTCAGGCAGGAACGGTTGGTACGTCATGTACGGTGCCGGGTCCACCACGGTAACCGACGCCTCGCCACGACGCAGTCGCTTCTCGAGACCCCAGGCCGCGTAGAAGCCGGCGTAGCCGCCGCCGACGATCACGATGCGCTTCATGCCTGCACCTCCGTGTTCGTTCGATCGTGTGACCGGTGTGCGGTCCCGCCGAGGTCGACCACGACGACGCCGACCACGGTCGCGGCGACGAGGCAGAGTGCGGCAGTGAGGCCGACCAGCTCGGCTGCGGCGACCACTGTGGCGAGGACGACCAGCGCGACCAGAGTTGCGCCGCCGAGCCGGACACGTTCGCCGCGGGACGACGAGGGTTCCGTCAGGGCCGCGCGGCCGCAACCCGGTCTGCGTACGTCGTCATACCGATCACCACATCGGGCGGGACCCTCTGCAGGAGTGACCATGGAGCTGTGGCGGATGTGACAGTGGAAGGTGACGAGCGGGTCCAGTCGCTCTCTGCTTCCGGCATGGCCACCGCTGCCTCGGCCCCGGTGAAACCCGGTACGTCTCGTTCTTACCTGCGACTCGACCCTCACTTCGTCTCTCCTAGTGACCGAGAGGGTGGTGGAGGTGTGACAGCGACCTTCGGCTCGGCGCGGATCAGGCCGATCACGGTCGCTGCGGTGCGGTCGAGATGACTGTGGCCGTCCGGTAGCAGAGCGTCCGGGCTGATGTAGCTGCGCGGCCCCACATGGGTGGCCGGGTCCAGCCGGTGAACGATGACTTTCCCGTCGCGGCGCGCCCGGTTCCATCCGCTGCGACCGAACAGCCGCCACCGTTGGGGGAACATCCACCTGCCGACGCGCTCGATCCTGTCGCTCGAGCTGGTGAGCTCATGCAGGTGCTGGGCGTGGGTGATGTCGTTGGCGCCGTTGTGAAACCCGCCGATCGTGATCAGCAGCAGCGGGCAACGTAGCTCGGTGTGGAGTCGGTCGACGGCGCCGGTGGCGACCTGGGCACCGCCGCTGTAGCTGAGCAGCACAACCGGGATGCCGCTGCCGGGCCGGTAGCCGGCCAGCCGGAGCTGTACGGCGATCTGGGAGCCGACGGCTCGGTTGTAGACGGGCCGGTAGCGGCGGTCCGCGGCGACGAAGATCTGCATGATGTTGTGCAGGAAGAGCAACAGCCCCGCCCGGCGGCGCAGCCACGCCCACACGGGTCGCTCAGCGAGCGGGTCCGCCAGCGGTGAGTAGGGCTGCACCTGACCCAGCACCCGCAGCTCCGGCGCTCCGGCGAGCAGCGCCCTGACCAGCTGGCCGCCGTCCCGGCTGTCGCGGAAGTGGCGTTTGCCGATGCCGTCGAGGAAGACCAGGTACCCGTCAGGGGGGCGATCAGGTGCCGCACCGCGGGCATAGGGCACCCCCTTCGGGGGCTCGGTGACGGGACGACGCCAGCCGACGCTGTAGGCGAAGACTTCGTAGCGGGACAGCAGGGCCTCGGCGACGAGTGTGAGCCCGAGCACGCCGACCCAGAGCAGGAGGTTGCTCATGCGATCGGCTCCCGTACGCCGGCGGCAAGGAGGGTCGCGACCAGGCGCCGGACCAGCTCCACCGCGACAGCAAGACCCACGCCTGCCACGGCTATGCAACCTGCGGCCGCCCACCAGCCCAGACCGGAGGCTGCCGAGAGCGGGTCAGCGAGACCGGCCCCGACCCCCACGAGGAGCAGCAGGTGGAGCATCGGTCCGAGCAACGGAAACGCGAGGACGGCCGCGACCACCAACGGAGCCAACAGGCTCGGTGTCCACGCTAACCCGGCCGCGTCTGGCGTAGCGGTGGGCTGCACGATCTGGGAGAGAGCCCAGGCGACCCGCGGCCACAGCGCGATAACGGTGGCCTCTATGAGGGCGCCGGCCATCAGCAGACCGGCCACCAGCGTCCGCGAGATGCCGGGCCGGCGGGCTACCAGCGGGAGGACCCGTCCGGTGGCCTCCGACAACCCGGCGAGCAGCAACAGCACGATGACGGGTGACATCGATCAACCCAGCTGCCGTGGATCGGCCAGGGTCGACTGATCAACCGACCCGGTCACCTGCAGGTAGTCCTCGAGCTCGTCGGCTGCCCGTCGATAGCCACCTGCCAGGTGCTGCGCGGTCTGCAGCGTGGCCGCGGCCGTGCGGAACTGGGGGTTGTCGAGCAGCTGCTGGGCGAGGGCGTGCACGGAGGCCCCGATGACGTCCTGGGTGCGGATGGACAGGCCGGCGCCGAGCTCGACGACGCGACGGGCCACCATCGGCTGGTCGGCGCCCTGCGGCACCACCAGCATCGGAACTCCGGCGTACATCGCCTCGTTCACGCTGTTCATCCCACCGTGGGTGACGAACAGCGCCGCGCGGGCCAGCACGCTCGGTTGCGGCACGAAGTGGCGGACGAGAACGTTCGCCGGCAGCGGGGCCAGCGCCGCAGGATCGGCCTGCCCGGTGGCGACGACCACGGTGCCGCCCAACGGAGCCAACGCAGCGGCGATGCTCCGCAGCAGCTTCGGATCGGCCTTGAACACCGTGCCCAGCGAGACGTACAGCACCGGGTCCTGCAGGCTGGTGACAGGGAACGACGGGTCGATCGGGCGGGCGCCGATGCTCGGTCCGACGAACCGGTAGGTCTCGTCGAACTCCTCGGCGCCCGGCTGGAACTCTCTCGACGTGAAGACCAGGTTGAGCGGCTGGCGGATATTTCCCAGGTCCACCAGGGGCAATCCGCCCGTGCTGAAGCGGCGGCGCAGGTCCCAGCGCGACCGAAGCAGACCGCTGAGGTTGCGAGGTCGGGCCGTCGCCGCGGCGAGCAACGCCCACGAGCCACGGGTGGGACTGGCCACCTGCCGGTTGAACGCGAACGTGGTGAAGGTCGCCGCCGCCGGCATCCGAAGCTCCCTGGCGGCGACGGCGCCCCACGGACAGGCGGCGTCGTGGACGATCAGGTCGGGCCGGACGTCGCGCAGGTCGGCCAGGACCGCGGGCAGCAGGCGGACCGCGGAACGGGCCAGCACCTCCAGCAGGGTGAGCGGAATCGGCGGGTCGGGCACCAGCTGCTCACCGCCTTGGTAGAGGTGCACGGTCGCGCCAGTGGCGGCGATCTCCTCGCTGAATGCCGTCGAGGTGTGGTAGCTGACGCCGTGTCCGCGCCGAACGAGCTCGGCAACCACCGGCAGCGTCGGGTTGACGTGTCCGTGCATCGCAATGTTGAGGAACGCGAAGGTACTCATCGCACGGCCCCGACATCGGAGAGACGGGCTGTCGCGTCTGTGCCGATCGGAGGCTCGGCAAGCCCGTCTGCCCGATACAGGCCGGGCCCCCTGACACTCAGCTGGTCAAGGAAGCGCCCTGCCGTGACGGCCGCGGAAGCAATCAGCCGGGGGGAATGGCCGAAGTCCCACGGAGCCGGCCAGGCATCGACACCGGTCGGCAGAACGACGGTCGGGATGCGCTCGGCCACCTCCTGCAGGTCACGCTCGATCTGATGGTGCAACCGCAACAGCCCGGCCCTGGCGGCGATCGCGCCGACTCGTCGGCGCGGGATGGTGGGGCGCACCGGCCAGCTCTCCGGCCCGGCCGACAGCACCACGAGGCTGGCAGCCCCGACTTGTTGGGCTGCCCGCACGGGGACATAGGCGATCACCCCGCCGTCGACGAGCGTGCGGCCTTCACGATCCACCGGCGGCAGGATGCCGGGAATGGCTGCGCTGGCCAGCAGCGCGGACTCGAGGTCTCCGTGCTCGAGCAGCGCCTGAGAACCGGTGGCCAGGTCCATGGCCACCGCGGTGAACGGGACCGCCAGCTGCTCGATCCGCGCCGGCAGCTCGGCCCGGGCGATCAGTCGACGCAGGCCGTGATCAGAGCAGAGGCTGGCCCGCGAGGACGGAAAGCCGAGCGGGAACACCTCGCGGCGACGTACCCGGGTCCACACGAGGTCGAGCCACGACGCGGCCCGGTCGGGGTGAGCGGCCGCGATGGCTCCGTTGAGAGCACCCACCGAGGTTCCGACGATCAGGTCTGGAACGAACCCGCGGCGCTCCAGCGCGTACCCGGCACCGACATGAGCCGCCCCGAAGACGCCTCCGCCGCCCAGCACCACGGCCACGGGACGCGGAAGGGCGTCCAACGCCGCGGGGCTCTCGGGCGGGTGACTGGACAAAGGACGCGTCCATCTGTTGCGAGTCATGGTTCGACGTCATTCGAAATCGTCATGTTGCACCACCGCGTTGAAGGGGCTTGGTCTATCGATGAAGACCGGGCGGCCATCCGAGCCGTGACACCGCCAGCGAAGTGGACAAGACGACTGGATGGCGTTGTTGACCTGGGGCACACACCAGGGCCCCGAGCCGTGACGGCTCGGTGCCCTGGCCTGATCTGGACGCTCTCAACCGGTCCTGCTAGCCAACGGAGACCCGCGCGGCCCGCTCGATGAATCGGGTCACGGTCTCGGGGTCCGACATGAGCCCGAGGTGTCCGGCGTCGTACTCGGTGATGGTGGCGCCGGCCTTTTCGGCCATGGCCCGCTGGACCTTCGGCGGGATGATCTTGTCCGTGAGCCCGACCAGGGCCCACGACCGGATCGTTCGCCAAGCGGGAGGCCCGGACGGCTCACTCAGCGCCCCGAGCGTGGCCGGTCGCTGGGTGGCGGCCACGAGTGCCTGGGTGTCGGCCTTCAGCCCGGTCGCGAACGATTCGAAGACGGTCGACCTCTTGAGGTACAGGTCGGTCTCGGCGGTGGGCGGAAGGGTGGCGGGAACGAAGTCGAAGATGGTCGTCGGATCGACCGAGAGCGCGGAGTCCGGGCCCGCGAGCCCTGTTGCGTACTCGCCTTCGTCGGGCGCGAACGCGTTGATGTACACGAGTGCCTTGATGTTCGGGTTGCCGGTGGCCGCGTTGGTGATCACGGCTCCCCCGTAGGAGTGGGCCACGAGGACGATGGGCCCCTTCACCGTGTCGAGAAGGGCCCTCACGTAGCTGGCATCCCCTGACAGTGACCGCAGGGGATTGGCGACTGCTACGACTTTGTACCCGTCGTCCTGGAGACTCCTGGTGACTCGATTCCAACCCGAGGCGTCCGCCCAGGCTCCGTGCACGAGTACGACGGTGGGCTTCGGCGTTGTTGAGGGCCCCTGTTCCTGAGCGCTAACCCCGGACGACGGCGTGAGACTTGCCGCGGCGAGGGTCACTGCAGCCAAGAAGATCGCCACCATGGGGGTTCGTATCCAAGCGCGGAGGTTAGCGGCGGTGCGGAGATTGTTCATGAGTCTGTCCTGTTCCGTGGGATGGGCGGCCCCGACCGCCGGCAACCGATGACGGTTGCGCCGGGGACGTACCCGCCCGAGCCGGGGCCGAAGTCGGAGTCGGAGTCGATCGCGTGATGGTCGACTCGCGAATATGACCGGACGCCGGTCCGCGGTGTGACATCCGGAGCGGGCGGGGGTCGATGCGCGGTCGTCCGGTCGGTGACAGCAGGGCAACTGGCCATGGCGCTCGCTCGGACAACGACCATGCGGCGACCCGACACCTCATGCCGCCGGCGGCGAAGGCGTCGAACGCTGGGCCCGGACGGGCCGCGCGCTGCACTGACGACCCGCCTGCCGACGCCCGGCAGTCGAGGCCGGACACCGGCAGGCGAGCTCGGCCAGCAGCCTCTCCAGGCGCTCCACATCTCCATCCCCCGTTGCGGCCGTGAACGCTTGGACAAGTCGGCGATGTGCAGCGGCATCGACCCGTCGGACCCGGCTCCCGGCGATGCTGGCCTGTGATCGGCGGACCAGCTGACGAGCGTTGGGCGCACTGGTTCGAAGGACTTCGGCGATCTCCTGGTACGGGTACTCGAAGCACTTGCGAAGCAGGTACGCGGCGAGCTCGGAGGACGTCAGCTTCGCCATAAGGAAGCCCAACATCCGCTCGCCTGCCAAGGCTCGCTCGGCCTGTTCGGCAGGCTCCTCCGACGGTCTGCCGACAACAGCTCGGGGCAAGTCGGTGGGCGTCTCGTGGCGCTGCCGGGCGGACTGGATCATGTTGATGGCGAGGTGTGTGGTCGCCGTCGTCAGCCACGCTGCGGGGTTCTTCACCTCGCGCCTGTCCATCCGCTGCCAGCGGAGCCAAGCATCCTGCACCACGTCCTCGGCCTGAGCAACGTCGCCGACCACCCTGTAGGCGACCCGGAGCAGCCGAGTCCGCTCGGCCAGGAACACCTCCAGCGCCTGCTCCAGCTCCGCCTCGGCGTCTCGAACGCGCATGCGCTCGTCTTCGGTCTGGCGTGGGGCCACCTCCGACGGTCGGCCCCCAGAGCCTCGCACTGACATTGCCAACTCC
>JALZCZ010000461.1 GCA_030862825.1 Actinomycetota bacterium
GTGCCGAGGTAGATGATCCGCTCTTCGAAGAGCTTGGCGTAGGGGTCGATCCGGCGGAACCCGTAGGAGGTCCGCTCCTCCCACTGAGGGATGTAGTAGTTCACGGCTTCAGTCCTTGTCTGCAGAGGAGTTGCGGGCGGGTCGGCCCTCGTCGGCGGCGTCGCGCGCGTTCTTGATGACCTGGTCGACCAGGCCGTACTCCATGGCCTGGTCCGCCGTGAACCAGCGGTCGCGGTCGGCGTCGGCGATGACCTGCTCCACCGGCTGGCCGGTGTGCTCGGAGATCAGCTCGAGCAGGACCTTCTTGATGTGCAGCGACTGCTGGGCCTGGATCTTGATGTCGGAGGCCGAGCCACCCATGCCCGACGACGGCTGGTGCATCATGATCCGCGCGTGCGGGAGCGCATAGCGCTTGCCCTTGGTGCCGGCGCACAGCAGGAACTGGCCCATCGAGGCGGCCAGGCCCATGCCGACCGTCGCCACGTCGTTGGGGATGTAGTTCATGGTGTCGTAGATCGCCATGCCGGCATCGACCGAGCCACCCGGTGAGTTGATGTGCAGGAAGATGTCGGCGTCGGGGTCCTCGGCCGAGAGCAGCAGCAGCTGGGCGCAGATCGCGTTGGCGTTCTGGTCGCGCACCTCCGAGCCGAGGAAGACGATGCGCTCGCGGAGCAGCCGCTGGTAGATGTGGTCGTCGAGGACGTTCAGTCCGGCATTCCCGTTCATTTCGGGCACGTTCGTCTGGGTCACGTCGCCGACCCTAGCCCGAAGAACCGACGCACCCACGGCATACGCGGCCCTGTTCGCCGACAGCGTAGGAAGAGTCAGGACGCCTCCGCATCCGCCTTGAGCCGGGCCACGGTCTGCGCCATGCCCTCCTCCAGCTCGTCGGCGTGTCCGTCGATGCCACCGAGGAACGCGGCGGCGAAAACCTTGCTCATCGCCGTCAGCGACGACGGCACCGGCCGCCGGTGCACCACGTGGGTCGACTCGCCCGCCGGCGAGAGCTCCCAGATCCAGCGCGCGCCGCTCGACGTGGTGTCCCAGGCCAGGCTGCGGCCGGTCTCGAGGACGGCCACCACCGAGCGCGAGGGCCACACGACCGCCTTGCGCCGGTTGATGCCGAGGTACCACTGCCCCACGCGCAGGCCGCCACGCTTCAGCGGCAGCATCCGCACCAGCTCGGGGCTCCACTCCGGCATCCGCTCGAAGTCGGTCAGCAGGGTCCAGACCTGCTCGGGCGGGGCGTCGACGGTGGCTTCGGCGCGGAGTTCTCGGTCGGCCTCTCGGTCTGCGGTCACGCGAGCCAGTGTTCCATCGCGCGATGGATATCGGGATGGTTGAGCAGACCGAAGTGATCGGTCCTGCCGACGTGCAGCACGTCGGCGTCGGGAAACAGCCGCCCACCCCGTCGGTCGCGGCCGTACGCCGAGCGCGGGCGGACCAGGAAGTCGCCGACCAGGTCGCCCACCGGATGGCGACGCGCACGGGTCACCGTGGCGCACACCAGGTGGTAGCGCGCGTGCGGCAGGGACGGCACGTCGTCGGCGAGGCCGGTCACCAGGTCGTGCACCCCGACCGAGCGCCAGTCGAGGATCCGGCCGAACGCCGCCGTCTCGGGCACCGCGCCCAGCCCGCGGCTGCTGTGCCCGATGCCCCAGGCGATCGGAGCGCCCAAGTGGGGCGTGCCGAGGGTGATCACGTCGCTGACCCGCGCGCTCCACTCGCTGCCGGACGCGGGTGGCGCGGCCGCGACCGCGCCGGCCGCCCGCATCACCAGCCCGCCCAGCGAGTGTCCGACCAGGGCGATCCGGGTGACCGGCATCGGCCACGCATCGACGAGGCGCTGCAGGTAGGCGGCCAGCGCGACGCCGTTCTCCCGCAGCGGCAGCCCGGTGTTGGCGCGCAGGAAGACCGGCGTCCAGCCGCGAGCGGCGAGCGTCTCGCCGTACGTCGTGCCGGTGCGGGCGCGGTGCAGGTTCCAGTAGGACTCGTTCTCGCACAGCCCGTGCAGGAAGACCACCAGCCGACCTGTGGCCGCCGGGTACGCCGTCTCGAGGGCGTCGAGGTCGACGTCGCGGCCGTCAACGCGAGCCGCCATGGGGATCGCCAACTGAGGCCGCTCGCGCAGCAACCGGTCGCCGATCAGCCCGTTGACCGCCGAGCTGACGAACCGGCCGCGGGGGCCGTCCTCCAGGCCCGGCCCGATCCCGGTGGCGGCGAGCCGGTCCAGCCCGATGGCCGCTCCCTTGAGGCCCGCGCCCAGCCCGGCGTACACCGCGCCGGCGATCCCGCGGTGCACGACCTCGGGCACCGTCGAGGTGCCGGCCGAGGTGCGGCGAGCGTGCCCGTGCGCGCGGTCCGCCCACGCCAGGTGGGTGTCGCGCACGCTCCTGACGACCAGCTCGTCGGCGACCTCGGAGAGCAGGGAGAGCGCGTCCAGCAGTCGCGGGCCAGCAGGTGTCGCGGTCGCCGGCATGGCGCCACGCTAGACCGTTGAGTGCACGAGCGTGCACTCAGCGGGCTAGCGTGTCGGCATGCCGGCGACCGCGACCTCTCCTGGCCCGCGGCTTCTCGACGCGCTCTCCCTGCTCTCTGAGGTCGCCGACGAGCTGGTGGTCAAGAG
>JALZCZ010000472.1 GCA_030862825.1 Actinomycetota bacterium
TGCCGCCCTGCCGCTGCTGGGCCGGGTACGTCGTCGGCTTGGTGAATGCGCCGAACCGCTCGGTGTGGACGGTGTAGAACTTGCCGTTGTCCTCGAACTTCGGGTGGAAGGTGATGAACCCGGCACCACTGCCGAGGCCGGCGCCGGACCAGAAGTCGGGGAACTCTGCCTTCAGGTCGACGAGGAGATGGCGCTCATCGCCGTCGAGCAGGTACATCGGGCCGTTGAGGTCGGGCACGTAGAGCCGCCCCGACCCGTCGGGCACCTCGCCGATGTAGTTGATCCTGGCGTGCCGCCTCAGCCGGGCATCGGTCGGCGCGGGGTGTGGGTCGGTCTTCGGCAGTTGGTGGAACTCCTCCAGCACCAGGCCGAGGGACGATCGGGTGGGGTCCTCGGGGATCGGGTCGGCGACGGGATCCCCGGCCGCGGCGGCCTGGTTTCCCTGTGCCGCCTGCGTGGGGGCGAACAGGGCGGCGACGAGTGCTCCGGCCGCGACTGTCACCCACCAACGTGACTTCCTCATGAGAGACTTCCTCTCTCCCCACAGCCTCACCGTGGGGAACTGTTTGATGGAGAGAACGCTGCCGTTGCCGCGGCAGCCCAACCGGCTCCCGACGCACTTCTGCGTACGGGGGCCGGCCTGGTGTGAGGGGCACTCGGCACGACTCCGCGGGAGGACGCGAGCCGTCCTCGACCTGCCGAGTCCACGAGCATGAGCGACTTCCTGATCTCAGAGAAAGCGCTTACGTAAGCGATTACGCGACAACCTACACAGGTCGGCTCCCCGGTGACAAGGGTCACAAGGGGTCGTCGCGGGTGGCACGGGCGTCGAGTCCGTGCGTCGTGAGGAATCCCCGGCGCACCGGGGATGCTGTCGCTTCTCGGGGAAACCTTCCCCTGAGAAGTGACAGTTTCCCCGGTACACCGGGGAATCCGAGCACCCCCAGCCACCTAGCGCTCCAGCGCCACCTCGCGGTCGAGGGCGCGCAGCTTCTCGGGGTTGCGCACGGCGTACAGCGCGGTGACCGTGCCGCCGTCCATCAGTATCGACAGCACGGTGTCGATCTCGCCGGCGATCCAGAACCGCAGAGCGGGGGCGCCGTTGACCACGATGATGTCGGCGCGCTCGCCACCGCCGCCGGCGACGGCCGAGACGAAGCGGACCACCTTGTCGCGGCCGTGGATCGGGCGCAGCGCGGCCTTCTTGAAGCCACCGCCGTCGGTCAGCAACACCACGTCGGGCGCCAGCACGTCCATCAGGCCCTGGATGTCGCCGGTCGTCGCCGCGGCCGAGAACCGTTGGAGCACGGCGTCCCGCTCGGCGGCGGTGACCGAGCTCCGGGGCCTGCGCGACTCGACGTGGGATCGGGCCCGGTGCGCGATCTGGCGTACGGCGGCCGGTGACTTCTCGATGGCCTCGGCGATCTCGTCGTACGGCACGTCGAAGACCTCGCGGAGCACGAACACCGCCCGCTCAGTCGGCGCCAGGGTCTCGAGCACGAGCAGCATCGCGGTCGACACGCTGTCTGCCAGCTCGACGTCGTCGGCCACGTCCGGGGTGGTGAGCAACGGCTCGGGCAGCCACGGCCCGACGTACGCCTCGCGCCGGCGGGCCATGGTCCGCAGCCGGTTGAGCGAGAGCCGCGTGGTGATCCGGACCAGGTAGGCGCGCTCGTCGCGCACGTCGTCCTGGTCCACCTCCGACCAGCGCAGCCAGGTCTCCTGCAGCACGTCCTCGGCGTCCGCCGCCGAGCCGAGCATCTCGTAGGCGACCGTGAACAACAGGTTGCGATGGGCGACGAAGACGTCGGTGGCGCTCACGACAGCATCACGAAAAGGAGCGTACGGCGCCGGATGGTCGGGCCAGCGGGAGCTCGCAGACGTTCGAGTACCCCTGGCTCTGCAGGCCGGCCGCCGAGTTGAACCGTGACCGCATGTTCTCCAGGGCGACCATCTGGGAGAGCTCGACGACGGCCGGAGTGCCGAGCTGGTCGATCAGCTTCTCCACCATCCAGTCGGTGACGGTCGGCGGCGTGGCCGACATCGCCTCGGCGTACTCCATCACGTCGCGCTCGAGGTCGCTGAAGACGTCCGACTCGCGCCAGCGGGGCACCTCGCGCACCTTGGCGAGGTCGAGCCCGTCGTTGTGCGCCATGAAGTAGCCGAAGTCGAGGCACCAGCTGCAGCCGATCATGGCCGCGCTGGCGAGCTGGGCATAGGACTTCAGGGTCTCGTCGAGGCGGTTCCACTTCTGGACCCTGCCCTCGAACTGGACGACCGCCTTCAGGACGTCCTTGTGGTGGAACAAGACGTAGGCGCTGTCGGGGATCTCGCCGAACGCCCGGCGGGCGTAGGCGGAGATGACCTTGCCGTAGATCCCCGTGATGGCGGCCTTGGGGATGCGGAACGTGCTGGGCATGCGAGCCTCCTCGAGTCCGGCCCCACATATCGGGGCTCTGGCCACAAGACACCGCAGGCCGTCCATCTGTGACATGGCAACCTTGACCCGTGCCCAGTCGCCGCCACGAGCTGCTCGCCTGGACGCTCCCCCGGATCCGTCGCTCGCGCGACCGAGGTGATCCCGAGGCGGAGCGCGCGAGCGTGATGGCCTGGCACTCCCGGCTGAAGCCGGGGCTCCCCACCTGGCTGGTGCCGGCGTTCCATCGCCGCTTCTCGGTCGTCACCGAGCTCCTCACCGGTCCCGGCGGCGACTTCCCCTCCTACGTCATCACGCCGCGCGGCGTCGAGCCACAGACCACGATCTTCTGGGTGCACGGTGGCGGCTTCGTCATGCCGATCGACCCGTTCCACACGAGGTACGTCGCCCGGCTGGGCCGTGCGCTGCGGGCCCGCGTGGTGCTGCCCGAGTTTCCATGGGCGCCGGAGCACACCTGGCGCGACTCCCACGAGGCGCTCGCCGACGACGTGGCCCGGTGGGCCGACCGCGGCCGCGTGGTCCTCGCCGGAGACTCTGCCGGCGGCGGGCTCGCGCTCGCCCTGGCCCTGACCCTGCGCGACCGCGGGGGTCCTCAGCCGGAGCGGATGCTGCTGCTCGCTCCCTGGGTCGACCTCACGACCAGCACGCCCGAGACCCACGAGCTGGGCAGCATCGACCCCTGGCTGATTCTCGGCAACCTGCTGATCTACGCCGAGTGGTGGGCGGGTTCCCCCGACGACCTCGGCCGGCCGGAGGTCTCCCCCGCCCTCGGCGACCTGCGCGACCTGCCGCCGGCGCTGATGTTCTGCGGCACCCGCG
>JALZCZ010000014.1 GCA_030862825.1 Actinomycetota bacterium
CGGCACGTGCGCGCCGCCGGAGCGCACGTGACCTGCTGACGGCGCGAGGGACCGGCTGGACGCGACCGGACGTGTTCCGGGCCGCATCCGGTCCACCGTCGCCTGTCGTGGTCACCCGGCAGCCAGCCTTCGCTCGCCCTCGATCTCAGAGGCGCGTCCTGCGCAGGCGCCCGCGCCGACCCCTGGTGATCATCCGCCGGTGCTTGGTCATCCCGCTTGCCTCGTCCCCGTTCGCCGCGTCCCCGTTCGTCGCCTCAGAGTCCGCCGCCTCAGAGTCCGCCGCCTCAGAGTCCGCCATCGCAGAGTCCGCCGCCTCAGCGATGCCCTGGTCGTGCGGCCACTGAAGCACGAGCGACGGAGTGGGCCCACCGGCGTCGGAGGAAGCGCAGTCGCCGTGCACCTGCCCGAGGTCACGCCTCGCCGACGCGACCTCGCCCCGGACGGTCGCGAGCATGTCGTCGAGCGTCGCCGCCACGCGTTCGAGTCTCTCGGTCAGGCGGCTCGCCACGGTCCGGGTAGCGAGCAGCTGCCGCTCATGGTGCTCCTTCGCCCGCTGCGTGCCCTCCAGCTCCAGCTCCGCGGCCGCGAGCGTCTCCTGGGCGCTCTCCCGTAGGTCCGCCGCCTCGTTGCGGACGGAGGTGACCTCCGCCTGGGCGTCGCTCGTGATCTGCTGGGCCTGGTCCTGGGCCTCGGCGAGGAGGCGGTCCGCCTCCTCGCGCGCGGCAGCGATCCGGCTCGATGCGGCAGTCGCAGCGTTCTCCTCGGCCCGCGCTGCCGCCTGCTCGGCATCGCGCACGAGCGTCTCAGCCCGGTCGACGGCCGCGCGCCTGGTGTCGAGTGCCTCAGCGATCATCGCGTCGGCCTCTCGCTGGAGCTCCAGGGCAGCGCGCAGCTCGTCGAGACGGGAGGTGTGCGCTGCCGAGGAGTCGGGCACGATCGGGACGGCGCCCGGATCGGAGTTCGGTGTGGGATCGGTCATGGTGTTTCGCCTTCGGTTTCTCGGACGGATGTGGGCGGGGCATCGGGAGCGAGGTCGGCGGTCGACGGGATCGCGGTGTGCGTGGTCCCGCGGAGCATCGGTCGGAGCCAGCGCACCGTCACGGGCAGGACGGCGAGCGCAACGAGGGTCTGGACGGCGAAGTACACGGCGCCGACGCCCGTGAGACCGAGGGCTTCGCCATAGGTGACGACGGCACCGACGGTGCAGCCGGCGACGGCGACGTTGACCCACAGCACCGGCCAGGGCCGCTGGAGGATCAGGCAGAGCGCCCAGAACAGGAGGAGGACCGCGGATCCGGGCAGCGCGAGGCCGAGCCACCGCAGTAGTCCGCCGGCCTCGTGCGCGAAGTCGCCGCCGAGGAGCGCAAGGGGTACCCCGGGCAGCAGTGCGCACCCCGCCGTGCCGGCCGTGACCATGACAACCCCGAGCCGCAGCTGACCACGGAGGACCGATGGCGCCGCAGCGGGCTCGGCGACCGACTCCCGCACCGCTGCGATGAGCACGTTGCTCAGCAGCAGCGTGCCGATGGCGATCACCATCCAGGGCACGTAGAAGAAGCCGCCGAGGCGGGTCCCCATCGAGAAGGTCACGACCGCCGGGAGAAAGGTCGTCACGGTGGTGGCCACGGCGCTGGTGACCGATTCGACGGCGACGAACCTGCGCAGGTTGCGCGGCTCCGGGAGCCGAGCGCGCCCCCGTGCACGAGGAGCCAGTCGGCCGAGCACGATGGCGTTCAGGGCGACCACCGCCGCTCCCATGGCGAGGCCCCAGGCCAGCACGGCGTACCCGGATGTCGCCAGCAGCAGGGCGCACAACGGGAGCAGCGCCAGGCGCGCGACACCCATGGTCACGTTCTCGATCGGGACCCACGCGGCCTTGCCCAGCCCGATCAACCCTCCGTCCTGGATCAGGAAGAGCGCACTGAGGACGACCAGACCGACGAACCCGGCCACGCCGATGCCGGCCGACGCCGCCGACCCCCATGGCGTTGCCAGGAAGGCCACGGCAGCCAGTGCTGCCGCGCATCCGGCAGCCAGGTAGCTGCGGCGGATCAGCCTCCCTGTGCGCTCGCCGGCGACGGGAAGGAACCGCGCGAGCACGTCGGTGAGGTTCAAGCTGGCGGCACCGCCCAGGAAGGTGATCGTGGCGATCTGGGCGGATGCCGCGCCGACGGCGTCCGCTCCGTCGCGCCGAGCGACGACCACCCAGAACAGGTAGGTCGTCGCCGCGGTGCCGATGGCGGACGCGATCAGCGCGAACGACGACGTCGCGGCCGTACGGCGCGACCGGGCGTGGGAGTCCGGGGTGCCGCTGCCCCGACCGTTGTCGATGACCGTCATCGGAGACGTCCTTCATGGGTCGCCCTGTGTGCCCTCGCGTAGGCGAACGGCCCGGCTGCAAGGTCGCGGGTTCGGCGCAGCGGCGCGACCGGCGGTGAGTTCTGGCGGCGCCCGGAGCGTGGCGCCGTGGCACCTCGAAGAGATCGGTGGCAGGCCTGGAAGGCTGCTCGTGTGAGCGGCCGAATCCGAGCCGGGTCGCGAGCGAGAAGCGCGGCGTAGTAGGCGCCGAGCCCGAGTGAGTATCCCCTCAGCTGGTCGGCCAGCGAGGCCTCGTCGGTGCGGTGGAAGTGCCAGGTGATCGCCCGCGATGTGTACACCAGTGTGTGCCCGGTCAGCATCACCTCGGTGAGTGCGAGAGTGTCCTCGCCGCCCCGGGTCGGGGTGCCGGCACCGAGGCGCGGGTCGAAGCCCCCGATCGCGGTCAGGGCGTCGACCCGGAAAGCCATGTTCGCGCCTGCGCCGAACGTCGGCCGGGGGTAGACCGCAGGCTGCACCGAGCTCTGGTACTCAGGGTCCAGGACCGTGCGCACGAAGCCTCGTCCCTTGGAGTGGCCGCCCCACTGCTCGAACCGCACCTGCGGCATCGCGGACAGGTCGGCCGGTAGGACCAGACCGGTGACCGCGCCAACCGCGGGATCCGCGGTGAACTCCTCGACGAGAGCCGACAGCCAGTGCCGGTCGGCTACCTCGTCGTCGTCCACGAACGCGACCAGGTCGTGGTCGACCTCCCTCAGCGCCCGGTTGCGAGCGCGGGACAGGCCCGGGACCTGCTCACGCAGGTAGTCCACGGGCGTGCTGCCCGGGGGGCGGGCACGGCAGAGCTTCTCCGTGACGTCGTCCGCCGGCGCGTTGTCGACCACCAGCACCTGGATGTTGCGGTAGTCCAGCCCGGCGAGGCTGTCGAGGCATCTGCGCAGCTGTGCCGGACGGTTGCGGGTGCACACCACCACCGTGATCCCCGGTCCGTCCACCGCGAGGGTCTCTCGGTGCGCCGCGACCGGGCAGGCCTCGTGGGGCCACCCGTCCTCGGTCACGGTGCGCCCGGCGAGCCCGTGGCTCGACGCCTCCGCGCGGGCGAGCACCCCGAGCTCGGCCTCGATCCTCGCGGCGAGGACGCCGGCGGTCGTCGACGGCGGCACCACCAGCATGCCCACGGGACGGCCGCACAGCGTGACGAGGACGGCGGCGTCCTCCGGTTCGCCAGGGTCCGGGTCGGGGAGGTCTCGGAGCGCCGTGGCGAGGTCGACCGTCAGTACGCGCGCCGGTCGCGTGAGGGAAGGGACGCCGGGCGCCTGCTCCGGATCTGAGGCGGGCGCGCCGCCGACCTCCGCGCGGGGCTGACGCCGGCTACGCAGCAGGCTTCCGGCGAAGCCCACGACAGTGGCCAACAGCCCGAGCAGGATGACCGCTGCCCTCAGTGGGCCCGCGATCCGCCCGCGCAGGGGGTCGAGGAGGCCGGAGAGCACTCCTCGGGGCAACACCTTCAGGGTGTACTCGCGCTCGGTGGACAGCCCCGCCGCAACGCCGGCGATCCGGACGAGCTCGGCCTTCCCGGCGCCCTCGGCGCGACACCTCCTCCAGAGGAAGCGCAGGGTGGCCCGGTCGAGCGGGACGTGGTGGCGGACCACGGCCGTCGGCTCCACCCACCACCGCCCGCCAGGGCGGAGGGCCGCCATCCGCAGGCACAGCTCGGTGTCTTCTGGCCGGGAGGCGTCGTCGACCTTGCCGAAGCCTTCGCGGAACCCGTCGGCCAGCCAGAAGTCGGCGGCGCGCACGGCCATGTTCTCGCTCCACCCGTTGCGCACCTCCCCGGGCACGGTCGGTAGGCCCGTGTAGCTGGCGCCGACCGCCCAGGCCAGCTCCATCGGGAACCAGACGGGGCGGCGTCGCGCCCAAGCGGGCTCGATCCAGCCGCCGACGCCGACGACGGAAGGATCTGCGCGAAGCGGGGCGACCAGCCGCGGCAGCCATCCCGGTGTGGCCTCGGCGTCGTCGTCGAGGAACGCGAGCACGTCCCCAGTTGCGGACCGGGCGCCGGCGTTCCTGGTGGCCGACGCGCCGCGAGGGCCTTCGTTGAGCACGACGCGCACATCGGGGAAGAGCCGGCGCACCACGCGGTGCAGGCGGGGATCGTTGTCGATGGCGACGACGACCTCGACGTCCGGTGCCTGGGTGACCGCCGATGCGATGGCGCGCGCGAGCAGCGGCAGCCTCCGCTCGTCGAAGGCCGCGATCACCACCGAGCAGCTCATCATCGGTGCGCCACCTGCTCCGAACGCTTGTCAGGAAGCGACGGCGTCGGACGAGCGGTCAGTCGCCACCCCGGGGAATCGTGCGGCGGCCTGGCGGTCCGCTCGTCGAGTCAGCCTCCGCGCCCTTGCGGCCTCGGCGTACATGGTCCGCAGCACCCGGCACCCGTCGGAGACGACGTGGAGATTGCTGGCGCCGTGAAGCCGGGCGAGCTCGACGCTCGGGACCTCGACGATCCGCAGTCCGGCGGCTGCGATCCGGCAGTTGATCAGGGTCTCCACCTCGAAGCCATCTCCCCACCGCAGGGCACCGCCGCTGAGTGGCGGCAGCCTCGGGTCCGGGAGGGCGAGGATGTCGACGATGTCGGACCAGAACGCGTTGTAGCCATAGCAGAGGTCGGTGTAGCAGGTGCCGAACAGCAGGTTCGCGTTGCGGTTCAGGCAGGCGTTGCCGAGCCGGCGGGCGTGGGTGATGTCGCCACTGCCACCGCCGGTGGTGAAGCGAGATCCCTTGGCGAAGTCGGCGCCGCTGACCAGCGCGTCGACGAACCGCGGGATCTCGCGAGGGTCCGCGCTGCCGTCGGCGTCGAACATCACGATGACCTTGCCGGTGACCTCGGCGAAGCCGACGGCCAGGGCGTTGCCCTTTCCGCGCCGGGTCTGGCCCAGGATCCGGATGTCGGGTCGGAGGCGGCGGGCGACAGCGGCTGTGTCGTCGACCGAGCCGCCGTCGACGAGGATGACCTCGTGGACGGCGGGAAGGCGAGGAAGCACCTCGGCGAGGTTCCGTGCCTCGTTCAGCGCGGGAATGACCAGGCTCACGGGGGGCACGGAGGGGCGAGAGGATCGCGCCACCTCGTGCTGACGACGTCGTGCGGCGGAGAGGGTGTGCAACATCGGATTCCCCCCGATGGGAACTCGTTTAGTCCGGGTGGCGGCCCCGCGGGCATGGCAGTCGCCGTACCGCTCGCAGGGACACGGTCTCCCCTGGAGGCGTGATCGGATCGTTATAGGGCGCACCGGTACCCGCGTAGGGACGGAGCATTCCTCCGGGGTGACGGGCGATCACAGGTCGGCCCGTCGCGGCATCCGGTGGGCAGCGGCGGTGTCGTCGCGGACTGGTCAGCGGTCCGTGGGCTGCCGTTCGAAGGCACCGGCGTCGGCTTCTGCCCGCCCGTCGCCGTTGCCGTCGGCCGGCGCGGGGGCGTACCGGATGTCCGTCGACCATGACGGGCCGCCGATGTCCACGGCCGGTGAGGTGGCACGCAGGAGAAGATCGGCGTCCGTGAGAACGAACGGCACCGACGCATTGACGTCCGTCGGTGCCCGGAGAAGGCCGAACCAGCCGTCGTCGAGGAGTTCGTCGTAGACGTTGTAGCCGAGGCTGATCGCCGCGAGCGACCCGTCCGGCGCCTCGGCGTATCCGACGTCAGGAGCCTGGATCACGTTGCTGCCGATCTGCAGGATCTCCGCGGTGCAGTTCGGGTGACAGGAAATGCCCTTCGATCCTGCCCCTGTCAAGCGCACCGAGTTGTGAGTCGCCACCGTGTCGTGCACCGGCCCGAAGGTCGACGCGCCCCGGGTGATGACGAATGACGCTGAGGGATGCACCGACGTGACCGAGTTGTAGTTGACGCGGGTCCCGGTCGTGCTCGAGTGGCCGAGCTCGATGAACGTGAGATTGTCCCGAGCCACGTTGCGGTGCACCCGGGTTCCCGTTGCGCCGTACACCTCGATCGCCGCGCCGTCGTGACCGTAGTCCGCCGACGGGGCACGGTGTCCAGCTATGAGGTTGTCGACGACGGCCGCACCTGTTCCACTCACGACAACGCCGTTGGAGCCGTAGTCGTCGTCGGGGCCGGGCGTATCGGGTGCCATCCGGTTGTTGTCGTGCAGGTGACTCGATCGCACCACTGCGTTCGCGGACCCGGGCTCGATAGCGACCCCCGCGACGTTGCCGCTCGCCTCGATGCGTCGGAGCTCGACGTTGTCGCCCCGGACGTGGAAGCCGGCGAAGGAGCAGTTCCTCGCGAGGATCGAGGTGATCCGCCAGTGATCGCCGGACACCTGCACGCAGTTCGTTGCCTGCACCACGGGACGTGCGCCAGTGCCGTAGGAATCCACGATGATGGGCTGCCGGGCGGTGCCGCTCTGCCAGGCTGTGAGCGTGCCGGGGTGGACGACCCCGGCACGCAGTCGGACCCGGTCGCCCGGTCGAAGGGCGAGCCGCGCGACTTTGGACAGTGATCGCAGAGGCCTTCGCACAGACCGACCCGACGCCGCATCGTCGCCCCTCACCGGGTCGACGTAGAAGACCCTCGAGGCGGATGCCTGGCGCTTGGCGATCCCGCCCGCGGCAGCCACGGTGGCAGCGTCGGCCGCACCCCACAGGATGGCGATGAGCACGAACGACACCGCGGCGCGCGCGAGTTTGACCACGTTCTCCTCCAACCAGACCGATCGGCGGTCGGCGGGGATGCGCGACGCCTCTGTCCAAGCTCAGACGAGTGTGCTGGTGGCACTGTGGGGAAACTTCGAAAGCGTCGAAGTGTGACCGAGCGACCGCCGTGCATGACCCGAACGAGTCATCGGGGAGGTCCGAAGGGATGACTTCCAACGGCTTCGCTGGTTACTGACGAGCACTGTCACCTGCTTGAGCCGGCTCGCGGGCTCTGGGAGGTCCTGTCCGGCGAACCCACCGGTTCGCCGACCAGCCCTTCTCAGGCTCTGACCGGGCAGGACCCCGTCCGTAGCGTTCGACACCTCAGCATTGACGGGCCGCCCTCTCGGCGCCAGAGCACGCTTCTATCGGGAGCAGAAGCGACTGGTGGCACTCGGTTGGGCCACTGTCGAGGAGGAGACGCCCGGCCGACGTGCGAGGAAGTGGTACACGATCACCCCCGCCGGACGGGTCGCGCTCGCGGACTGGCCACCCACTCACACGACCCGCGAGAGGTGAGGCCGCGGCCCGGCACGCTGCGCACCGTCGTCACACAGCTCAGTTCACCGCGATGGTGTCGGTGGCCTGGTTGTCGGTCTCGTCGGCCTCCGGGATGACCCCGAGCGGGTCGGCGGTGACCGTCATCGAAATCGGACCCGGATCAGCAGGTGCCGTGGCGAACATCGTGAATGCCAGCTGAGCATCGGCAGCGAGGTTCGTGGTTGCCGTCGCCTGGCAGTCGACCGTCTGGGGGGCCTCGATGAAGCAAGTGAAGTTCGGGGGCGACGACACGGCCAGGTTCACCATGCCGTCCGGGATCAGGAACCGGATCGGACGCATGGTGTTGCTGATCCGAGCGTTCGCCGGTCCGTCGTTGGTGATCGTCGCCACCCACGTGGTGTCGCCCTGCGGGGCGACGGAGTCCGGCGTCCCCGTCAACGTGATGGAGAAGTCGGGAGGCTGCACGGTGATGGTGTCGGTGGCCTCGTTGTCGGTCTCGTCGGCTTCCGGGATGGCGTCGAGTGGGTCCGCGACGGCGGTCATGGAGAGCGACCCCGGCTGACGCGGTGCCGTACCGAACATCGTGAAGTCCAGGTGCGCGCCGGCCGCCAGGTTCTGCGTGGCCGTCGCCTGGCAGTCGACCGTCTGCGGTGCCTCGATGAAGCAGGTGT
>JALZCZ010000020.1 GCA_030862825.1 Actinomycetota bacterium
GCGGCGGCGGCCGCCGCGATCGCGGCGCCCTTCGTGATCGGGGGGCTCGGCTCGGATGACGCCCCGGTGCCGCCGACCACGCAGAGCCCGTCGCCCAGCCTCGTGCCGCAGCCCGACATCGGCCGCGACTGGCCGGTGACCCAGCGGCTCGACGCCGACCTCGACGGTGACGGGACCACTGAGAAGGTGCGGGTCCACGCCGACGGCGACGAGTACGTGGCCGAGCGGCTCCGCCTCGAGGCCGACCTCAGCGGATCCGGCGAGCAGGTGTTCGGCGTGATCGCGATCGGCAACATCGACTACCACCTGAGCGACTGGCTCGACGTCGACTCCGACGGCGACCATGAGCTGCTGGTGTGGGTGGGCAGCCCCGACGAGCGGCCCGAGGTCGACCTGCGGGTGCTCGACCTGGTCGAGGACCAGCTGGTGCCGCTCGAGCAGACCGGTGAGGTCGAGATCCAGAACGGGCCGGTGCTGGACCGCAAGGTCGACGACCGGGTGTCACTGATGTTCCAGACCGCCTGGTGGGTGGACGACGGCACGCTCTACTCGTCGCGGTCGGTCAACAGCTACCCCGTCCGCGGGATGAGCCAGAGCACGCCGGACGTCTACCGTGCCCACCTCTGGGCCTGGCAACAGACGGAGCCGGGGACCCTGGCGCCGGTGCCGCAGGACGAGATCTGCATGTCGCGGCAGGGCGACGCCGGACCCGGGCCGGTGGCCTGCCCGCCCGACGGGGTCGACCTGCCCGACTTCTTCCCCGAGCTCACGGGGTCGATCGGAGTGGGGGAGTCGTTCGGTATCGACTATGGCGCCGGGTCTCCGGACACCGTCGCCCTCGAGGCGGACGGCAGCGACGTCGACCTGGTGATGACGTCGTCGTACGCCGGTGAGCAGCGGTTGGCGCTCCCCGACGGTGCCTCGCCGGTCATCCTCTCCACCCCTGTCAACGTCGGCGCGGGCGACGGACTTTCCTTCCTGGTCGCGCAGGAGAGCGGCGGCTCCACGGCGATGATGCTGGTCTCCCAGTGGGACGGCCGGCTCGTCGCAGCCGACGTGACCGGCGATGTGCCCTTCGGCAGCGGGGTCCTGGGATCCACGGAGACGCCGTACCGCACCTGGCTCGGGCCGGGCGACATCATCTACACCAGCGTCGGACCGGAGCCGGGCGGAGCCGAGCCGGCCGCGGAGATCTACACCTGGGACCTGGTCGGACCGCCCCCCGGCGGCGGAGGGCCGTCGCTGGCTTCGACCCCGCTGGGCACGTTCTGCATCTCGTCCACCGGCGGAGAGATGGAGGTCGCTCGCTGCGACGGCTAGCGCGGCACCCGCACCAGCAGCCGTCCGTGGATGCACTCCATCCGCAGCTCGCGGCCGGGGCCGATGGAGTCGCCGTCGAGCTGGCGGGGCACCTCGGTGGCGGCTCGGATCACCACGGACTGCCCGGTCATCCGGTTGATGGTCTCGTCGGTGCGGGCCCGCTTGGTCAGCACCCGGAAGGCGAGCGGCAGCCAGGAGAGAAACCGGCGGGGGTAGAGGATTACGACGTCGAGCTGACCGTCGTCGATGGCGGCGTCGGGGAGCAGCGGCATCCCGGCCTGCAGGTAGCCGACGTTGCCCACGACGATCGTGCGGGCCCGGTGGGTGGTGGGCTCGCCGCCGTCGACCGAGATCTCGACCTTGGTCACGGGGAACATCAGCGACTTCAGAGCGGAGAGCACGTAGGCGAGCCAGCCCACCTTCTTCTTGATCTCCTCGTTGACGCCCTCCATGATCGCGGCGTCGAAGCCCATGCCGGCCATCACCATGAAGTGGCTGTCGTCGATGCCGTCACCGGACACCTTCACCATGTCGATGGCGCGGTCCTGGCCGGTGAGGGCGATGTCGATGGCGGCCCGGATGTAGAGCGGGATGTCGAGGTTGCGGGCCAGCAGGTTGCCGGTGCCGGCGGGCACGACGCCGACGGGGATGCCGGTGCCGGCGAGCTCGGCGCAGACCTCGCGCACGGTGCCGTCACCGCCGCAGACGATCACCAGCTCGGCGCCGCCGATCGAGGCGCGTTCGGCCTGGCCGGTGCCGGAGTCCTCGACGGTGGTCAGGTGCCAGGTCGGCGCGGACCAGCCGGCCTCGGCGGCCATGGCGTCCACGATCGACTGGAACTGCCCGACGTCCTCGACCTTGCTCGGGTTGAGCACGACCGCCAGCCGTCGCGACGAGGGGAACGGCTCGGGCAGCGGCGCGACCTTCTCGGCGTGGCTGCGGGGCAGCGGGCTGTAGAGCGCCAGCGCGAGCAGACCGAGGCCCACGCCGAGCAGGACGCCGCCGACGACGTCACTCGGGTAGTGGCGGCCGAGCAGCACCCGGTCGAGGCACACCAGCACGACCAGCAGCCCGGCCAGGGCCCCGATCAGCCGCCGGATGTTGGCGCGACGGACCAGCATCACGGCCAGCACGCTCACCACCACGGCGAACGCGGCGATCATCGTCGCGTGGCCCGAGGGGAACGCCTTCGTGTCCAGGTGCGTCTGGACGTCCTGCCACCCCGGGCGCTCGCGGCCGGTCGCGATCTTGACCAGCCGGAACGCGACGTACGACCCGATCATCACCAGCACCACGTACGCCGCAGCGCGATGGTGCTTCCTGCTCCACAGGAGCGCCGCCAGCACCAGCGAGTACGCCGCCATGAGCGTCGATGAGAACCCGATCTCGACCCAGCGCAGCGGCTGGCGGAGGCCGGAGTCGTCGATCGCCCAGTCGCGCGCGGACTCTCCGCGGTCGTCGAGGTCGACCAGCCAGGTCCATTCCTGCACGACGGCCAGGGTCAGCAGCCCGAACAGCACGAGGGACAGCGAGGCCACGCCGAGCTGCACTCGCTTGGAGCGGTCGAGCATGCGGTTCCTCTCGTGGGCAGGTGGACAGCGGACAAGTATGGGCCACGGGTGGAGAACTGGGGTGAGGACCGCCTCCGCCGGCGGATAACCTCTGACCATGATCGACCCGCGCATCCTCCGAGACGACCCAGACCGCGTGCGTGCCGCCCAGGCCAAGCGCGGGCTGTCCGACGAGGTGGTCGACCGCGCGCTCTCCGCCGACACCGAACGCCGCCGGGCGATCGCCACCTACGAGGCGAAGCGGGCCGAGCAGAAGCAGCTCGGCAAGAAGATCCCGCAGGCTCAGGGTGAGGAGAAGCAGGCGCTGCTCGCGCAGACCAAGACGCTGTCGGCCGAGGTGAAGGACGCCGAGGCCGCCCAGGGAGCCGCCGAGCAGGAGTGGCAGGACGCCCTGATGTCGATCCCCAACCTGGCGGCCGACGAGGCACCGGCCGGGGGTGAGGACGACTACGTCGTGCTCGAGCACATCGGCAAGCCGCGGGAGTTCGACTTCGAACCGCGGGACCATGTCGAGCTCGGCCGGATCCTGGGCGCCATCGACCTCGAGCGCGGGGCGAAGGTGTCGGGCTCGCGGTTCTACTTCCTGACCGGGGTGGGCGCCGAGCTCGAGTTCGCGCTCGTCAACCTCGCGCTGGAGCAGGCGCGCGGCGCCGGCTTCACCCAGGTGATCGCACCGTCGCTGGTGAAGCCCCGCGCGATGGAGGGCACCGGCTTCCTCGGGCAGGCCGCCGACGACGTCTACCGCATCGAGGGCGAGGACATGTACCTCGTCGGCACCTCGGAGGTCGCCATGGCGGCCTACCACTCCGACGAGATCCTCGACCTGTCGGTGCTGCCGATGCGCTACGCCGCGTTCAGCCCCTGCTTCCGCAAGGAGGCCGGCTCGCACGGCAAGGACACCAAGGGGATCATCCGGGTGCACTGGTTCGACAAGGTGGAGATGTTCGTCTACACGACGGTCGAGGACTCCTACGCCGAGCACCAGCGGCTGCTCGGGTGGGAGAAGCAGTTCCTCGACAAGCTCGAGCTGGCCTACCGGGTGATCGACACCGCGGCCGGCGACCTTGGCCTGTCGGCGCAGCGCAAGTTCGACTGCGAGGCCTGGATCCCGACCCAGGGCAAGTACCGCGAGCTGACGTCGACGTCCAACTGCACGGAGTTCCAGAGCCGGCGGCTGAACATCCGCGGGCGCCAGGAGGGCGGTGACGTGCAGCCGGTCGCGACCCTCAACGGCACGCTCACCGCGATCCCGCGCGCCATCGTGGCCATCCTCGAGACCCACCAGCAGGCCGACGGCTCGGTTGTCGTGCCGCAGGCCCTGCGCCCCTGGATGGGTCGCGACGTGCTGGAGCCAGTCAAGTAGTGGAGGACTGGACACCGCGCCTGGTCGCGCTCGACATCGACGGCACCCTGCTCAAGTGGGTCGAGGGGGCCGGGATGACCTACGAGCAGATCGAGAGCCGGGTCTACGACGCGGTGCACCGCGCGCTCGATGCCGGCGTCCATGTCGTGCTCGCCTCCGGTCGGTCGCCGCACGGCATGACCCGGGTCGCCGACCTGCTCGACCTGCGCGGGCAGGGCGAGGAGCGGATCTGGGTGGTGGCCAGTAACGGCGCCGTGATCTTCCGCTACCCGCCCCTCGAGGTGGTGCACGAGGAGACCTTCGACGCCGGACCGGCGGTGAAGGCGGTGCTCGAACGGCAGCCCAA
Organism: Actinomycetota bacterium; assembly: GCA_030862825.1. GTDB lineage: Bacteria > Actinomycetota > Actinomycetes > Propionibacteriales > Nocardioidaceae > Nocardioides. The sequence continues at coordinate 4,601 of JALZCZ010000020.1, forward strand.
CGCCCTGGTCGCGGTCGAGGAGCGCGGGGTCGGCTACCGCGTCAGCGGCCCGTTCCCCAAGGGGGAGCTGTCCGGCGAGATGATCCAGACCGACCTCGACGTCATCGTGGCCGGCCCGGTCAGCCGTGTGATCATCCGGGACCCCGAGGCCAGCGCCGACGACTTCGTGGCGCTCGCCGACGAGCTCGGCCTCCACGGCACCAACTACGTCGTCGGCTGGACGGCCTGGCTCGACCTGTCGCCGGTCGGTGTCGACAAGGCGTCCGGGCTCGAGCACGTCGCCCGCGAGCTCGGCATCGAGGCCGCCGACGTGCTGGCGATCGGCGACGGCCGCAACGACATCGAGATGCTGCAGTGGGCCGGCCGCGGCGTGGCGATGGGACAGGCCATCCAGGCGGTGATCGACGCGGCCGACGACGTCACCGCGTCGGTCTACGAGGACGGCGCCGCGGTCGAGCTCGAGAAGTACTTCTGATGGGCGGGCTGCCCGCCATGATCACCACCCCTCGCCTGCGGCTGGTCCTGGTAACGGCGGACGACGCCGCCGACATGCGGGCGGGTCGTCGCCAGGACCGGTGGCATCCCAGCTATCCGCGCCAGGACGACGTCGACGCCGCGTCGATGGTGCGCGACGGCGTCGACCCGTGGGGGCCGCGGCACATCGTGCTCGGCCGACTGGCGGTCGGCTCGATCGGCTGCTTCGGCCCGCCGGTCGACGGCGAGACCGAGGTCGGCTACGGCCTGGTCGAGGAGGTCCGCGGGCAGGGCCTCGCCACCGAAGCGGTGCAGGCCATGATCGCCGAGACCCAAGCGGCCGGCGTACGCCTCCGGGCGAGCGTCGCGCCCGACAACACCGCCAGCCTGCGGGTGCTGGCCAAGTGCGGGTTCACCGAGCTGCGCGGCGGCACCGAGGACGGCGAGCTGATGATGGCGCGCCCGGCGCTGTCGCAATGACGCCCCGGCTGATCGCGACCGACCTCGACGGCACCCTGGTGCGCACCGACGGCACCATCTCCGACCTGACCCGGCGGGTCCTGGCCGAGCTCGACGAGCGCGACGTGCCGGTCGTGATCGTGACCGCGCGTCCGCTGCGCTGGATGGACGACCTGTGGCCGATGGTCGGGCGGCACGGCTTCGCGATCGTCAGCAACGGCGCGATCTGGTACGACGTGGCGGCCGGCCGGGTGCGCGACCTGCGCGGCATCGAGGTGGAGGCCGGCCTGCGGCTCTGCGCGGCGATCGAGCGGGCGGTGCCGGAGGCCGGCTTCGCGGTCGAGACGCTCTCCGGCCTCGCGATGGATCCCCGCTTCGTCGACCACCACGGCTCGCCGCCGGACAGCCCGGTCGGCGCGCTGGCCGACATCTGGACCGAGCCGGCGGTCAAGGTGCTGGTGCAGCACGAGAGCCTCGACCCGGCGGAGTTCCGGCGGCGGGTGATCGCCGCGGTCGGCGAGACCGCCACCCCGACCTGGTCCGGCGACCACCTGGTGGAGATCAGCGCCGTGGGCGTCACCAAGGCGGCCACCCTGGCCCGCCTCGCCGAGGAGCTCGGGGTGGCCGCGGCCGACGCGGTGGCGTTCGGCGACATGCCCAACGACATCGCCATGCTCGAGTGGGCCGGCACGTCGTACGCCGTCGCCAACGCCGACCCGTCCGTGATCGAGATCGCCGACCGCGTCGCGCCCAGCAACGACGCCGACGGGGTGGCCCGGGTGTTGATGGACACCTTCGGGGTCGGTCCCGACTGGTTGTGAGGTGGCCCGATCTGTTGTGATGGGCCCCGTGCCGACCCTTCACCGACTGCTCGCCACGCTGCTCCTGGCGGGTGCGTGCGTGCTCGCGGCACCCGGCGCGGGCGCTGCGAGCCCTGCGCCGTGCACGTGCGCCGAGGAGTCGCCCGGCGCCGGCACCACGGTGCAGGACCACGTGAAGGCCGCGAACGCCGTCTTCCAGGGGACCGTGCAGGAGGTCACCGTGCTCGGCGGAAACGCCGAGAACGGCTTCTCGCGCACCAGCACGGTGACCGTGAGCCGGGTCTACAAGCCCCGGAACTACGAGCTGATCACCACCGACACCGTGGACGTGATGACGTCCGCCACGTTCGGCGACTGCACCCGCGAGCTCCGGCAGGGCGGGACCTACATGTTCTTCGTCGAGTCCAACGAGGGTTTCGCCGCCACCGGCTGCGGCGGCACCTCCGTCGCCACGGCCAAGCTGACCACCCAGGTGCAGCGGCTCCTCGGCGCCGGCCGACCAGCGGTGCCACCGGAACCGCCGACGGCCACGTTCTCCCCGGTCAACACCGACGAGCCGGCCACGCTCACGCGCGTCGCGGCCCCGGGCCTGGCCCTGGTGCTGATCGGACTGCTCGGCCTGGCCGTCGTACGCCGCATGGGCCGCGCGCGGCTGTAGCCGCCTCGGGCTAGAGGTACATCCCGCTGCTGGGCGGCTGGTTCTCGTTGGGCTGTCCGTCCGGACCCGGCTCGCCCTGCTGCTGGGGCATCATGCCGGCGGGCAGCGCCTTGCGGATCTGCTCGAACTGCGCGCGAGCGGCCATCTGCTGGGCGTAGATCGCCGTCTGGATGCCGTGGAAGAGGCCCTCGAGCCAGCCCACCAGCTGGGCCTGGGCGATCCGCAGCTCACCCTCCGACGGCGTGGTCTCGTCGGAGAAGGGCAGGGTCAGGCGGTTCAGCTCCTCGACCAGCTCGGGGGCCAGCCCCTGCTCGAGCTCGTCGATCGACGCCTGGTGGATCTCCTTGAGGCGCTGGCGACTCGCCTCGTCGAGTGGCGCCGCCTTCACCTCCTCGAGCAGCTGCCGGATCATGCTGCCGATCCGCATCACCTTGGCCGGCTGCTCGACCAGCTCGGTGATCGCGCGCTCGCCGTCGCCGTCGTCGTCCGCACCCTCACCATCCTCCGCGACCGTGAGCGCAGAGGCGGGGACCGAGCCCATGGGCTGGCCGTCGGGCCCGATGATGACGACCTGCTGCTCCTGCTCGTCGGGCTGCTGCTGTCCCTGCGCCTGCTCGCTCATGGGTCCAGCCTAGGACCGGGCCCCTGAACTGCCGACGGGGTGGTCCTGGGGCGGGCGTAACTGCTCAACTGTCGGCTCCGGTACTGGTTTCACGCGTGAAACGGTGCCTGGCAGCGCCATGGAACGACGACGAGTGGCCCCGAGCCTCAGGGCCAACACCCTCAGACCGTCAGCACGATCTTGCCGGTGTGGTCACCCGACTCCATCAGGCGGTGCGCGGCGGCGACGTCGTCGAGCGGCATCGTGGAGTGCACGATCGGCCTCACGAGCCCCTCGGCCACCAGCGGCCACACGTGCTCGACCACGGAGGCGCAGATCTCGGACTTCTGCGCGACCGGACGGCTGCGGAGCAGGATGGCGGTCACCGTGCCCCGCTTGCGGAACAGCATGCCGAGGTCGAGCTCACCCTTGGTGCCGCCCTGCATACCGATCACGGCCAGGCGTCCGCCGTAGGCCAGGGCGTCGACGTTGCGGCCGAGGTACTTGGCGCCCATGTTGTCGAGGATGACGTCCACGCCTGCCCCGTCGGTGCTGTCGCGGACCGCCTCGACGAAGTCCTGGTCGCGGTAGCTGATGGTCACGTCGGCGCCGAGCTCGGCGCAGAGGGCGAGCTTCTCGGGCGTGCCGGCTGTGGTGAACACCCGGGCGCCGAGCTGGTGGGCGAGCTGGATGGCGAAGGTGCCGATACCGCCGGCGCCGCCGTGCACCAGGAACGACTCCTGCGGCCGCAGCCCGGCGACCATGAACACGTTCGACCACACCGTGCACGCCGCCTCGGGCAGCGCCGCCGCGGTCACCAGGTCGACGCCGTCCGGCACCGGCATCACCTGCCCGGCCGGGCACACCACCCGCGAGGCGTAGCCGCCTCCGGCCAGCAACGCGCACACGGCGTCACCGACCTGCCGATCGGTCACACCCTCGCCGACCGCCGCGATCTCTCCGCTGCACTCGAGGCCGAGCACGTCGGAGGCGCCAGGCGGGGGAGGGTAGAACCCCTGTCGCTGGAGGAGGTCCGCGCGGTTGACCGCGGTCGCCGTGACCGCGATCGCGACCTCGCCGGGCCCCGGCTCGATGCCGGGCGCCTCGGCGACGCTCAGTACCTCAGGACCACCCGCACCGTCAGCGAGGACCGCCCTCATACGTCGAGCTCGTCGAGCTCGTCCAAGGTGTGGTCGACGCCGGTGTCGTCGGGGATCTCGTCGTCGATGTCGTCGGGGTCGGGCGCATTGGCGGGCCGGTCCCACCCCTCGGCCAGGGCCTGGGCCCGGGCGGCCAGCCGCTCCACCTGGTCCGGGGCGGCGTTCTCACCGGCCGCGATGCCGAGGAGGTACGACGTCACGGGGGCGGCCGCGGCCTCGACGTTGTCGTGGGTCAGCTGGGCCAGGTCGGCGAGCAGGCCCTCGTCCACTTCGGCCTCGATCTCCAGGACGTCACACAGCTCGTCGATCCAGTCGTGGAGGTTCACCCTGCCCAGACTGCTCGGAGACACCGCGCGCCGCAACCCGTCTCGGAAAATCAGGCTCCCTGGATGTCGCGCAGGTCGCGCCACGTGTCGACGTCGCGGTGCTCCTCACCGACCGGACCCACCTCGGCGAGGTCGAGGTCCGCGAGCAGCGCGCGCAGCGACATGCCGTGCTGGGCCTCGTGGTCGGGGCGCACCGCATCGAGTCGCGCCCGGTCGACCACCAGCGCGAGCTGCCGGCGCCCGGAGGGGTCCACGAGCACGGCGCCGTCGTGCCCGGCGGCGGCCTCGTGCAGACGACGCACGGTGTGGGCGTTGAGCCGCGGCATGTCGACGGCGAGCACGGCGACCGTGGGCGTGGACCGCAGCAGCGCGTCGCAGCCGGTCAGCAGCGCGGCCACCGGTCCGCCGTACCGCGGATCCTCGAGGGTGAAGGTCACCGGCCGTTCGGTGCGCACCGCCTCGCCGACGACGACCACCTCGGCCGCGTCGATGACCGCGTCGAGGGTGTGCTCGAGCAGGGTGCGCCCGTCCACCTCGACCGAGGCCTTGTCGACGCCGTCCAAGCGTGCCGCCTGCCCACCGGCGAGGATCACCGCGCAGAAGCTGGTGAGATCCGCCATGCCGGAAGTCTCCCACCGGGACGGCCGGCCGGCCCCGCATCGCCCAGGTGGCAGGCTGGAGCCGTGACGCCGGACACCACGCCCCCGCTCGAGATTGTCCTGGTGCAGGAGGCGTCCGGGCTCGACCCGGCCGCCAACCGCGACCGACTGGCGGAGCTCACGCCGGCGGGCGCCGACCTGGTCGTCTTCCCGGAGGCCTTCGCCCGCGACTTCGGCGAGGCCGGCTCCGACGTCAGCGCGCACGCCGAGGGACTCGACGGTCCATTTGTCCAGCAGGTCGCGGCCACGGCCGCCGACCGGTCCACCACGCTCGTGGCGGGCATGTTCGAGACGAGCGCCGACCCCGCCCGGCCCCACAACACCTTGGTGATGCGGGGGGCTGCCGAGGCGGCATACCGGAAGGTGCACCTCTACGACTCGTTCGGCTACCGCGAGTCCGACCGGTTGCTGGCCGGTCCGCTCGCGCCCGCCGTGGTGACGGTCGGCGGGTGGCAGGTGGGCCTGCTCACCTGCTACGACCTGCGCTTCCCCGAGCTCGCGCGTCTGCTCGTCGACCGTGGGGCCGAGCTCCTGGTGCTGCCGGCCGCCTGGGTCGCCGGCCCGCGCAAGGTCGACCACTGGACGACGCTGGTCCGGGCCAGGGCGATCGAGAACACCGTGTTCGTGGCCGCGGCCGCGCAGCCGGGACCGCGCTACTGCGGCCACTCGCTGGTCGTGGACCCGTTGGGCGACGTGCTCGCCGAGGCCGGCGACGGACCGGACCTGCTCCGGGCCCGGCTCGACCATGAGGCGTTGACCACGGCCCGCGCCACCAACCCGTCGCTCGCCAACCGCCGTCTGTAACCTCGTCGCTTGTGTCCGGACCCGCCCAGAGCAAGCGCCGGCGGCCCTCGGCCGCCCTGCTCTTCTGTGCCCTGACGCTGCTCGGGCTCGCTGCCCTGATCGCCGCCATGGTGCCCGTCGGCCCGGACTGGCTGGGCGGCGCAGGAGGCGTCGCGGTGGCCGTCACCTACACCGCCGCTCTGGCGGCGCGCACCGGCGGCCGACCCCTGGTCTTCGGCGGTCTCGCGCTCCTGGTCGGCGTGGTCACCCTGGTGACGGGCGAGGACTACCTCCGCACCGGCTCCGCGGTGATGACCTGCGTGGTCGCGGCGGTGCTGGGGGTGATGTCGACGGTGCCGGCCGTCCGGTTCCTGCAGGTCGTCCGCGAGTGTCTGATCGCCATGGTCATCGGCGGGATCGGGGCGCTGGCGACGGTGGGCTTCGAGCCCACGATCGCGGTGGCCAGGTTCGAGTACGTCACCTTCGCCCTCGCCCTGGTCGGCGCGTTCTTCCTCGTCTACCGCCTCGGCGCCGGCCTGCACGGGCTGGGCCGGCGGGGCGTGCTGATCGTGACGATCGGCAGCGCGGTCCTTGCCGGCACCCTGTTGTACGCCGAGCTGCTGCGCCGCTACGGCACGCCCGGCCTGGTCGAGACCCTGCTCGACGTGGTGCGTTGGTCGCGGGCCCACCTCGGAGCCTTCCCGCGGCCGATCGAGACGGTGCTGGGCATCCCGGCGCTGGCCTGGGGCTGCCACATGCGCGCCCGTCGTCGGCAGGGCTGGTGGGTCTGCGCGTTCGGTGTCGCCGCGACCTCGGCCGCCGCCAACTCACTGGTCAACCCCGCCATCACCGTCCGGGAGAGCGGACTGTCGGTCCTGTACGGCGTGCTCGTCGGGCTGGTGCTCGGCTGGCTGGTGATCCGGCTCGACCTCGCCCTCACCGGCCCACCGGGTGGGCGGCGCGGCCGGCGGGCGCGGGTCGAGGAGGGCGCCGCCGCGATCCGGCCGGAACCACCACGGACCCAGGCCCTGCTGTGACCGCGGCCGCGTGCCGGCGGCGAACCGGCCGGTAACCCGTAGCGTTGCGGCGTGCCCCGCGAACAGGTGACCCAGATCCTCGCCGAGATGGTGGCCAACGTGCTCTTCGTGCCGGTCGCGGTCGACGACACGGTCGCCGAGGGCGACACCGTGGTGCTCCTGGAGTCGATGAAGATGGAGATCCCGGTGATCGCCGAGTCCGGCGGCACCGTCCGCGCGGTCGTGGTGGCTCCGGGCGACGTCGTACAAGAGGGCGACGTGCTGGTCGAGCTCGTCTGAGGGTCGGCCCCTCGTACACTCGGTCGAGCCGGTGCGTACGCGCACGGCACGGAGGGGTGCCGGAGTGGCCGATCGGAACCGCCTTGAAAGCGGTCGCTGGCAGAAATGTCAGCCGCGGGTTCGAATCCCGCCCCCTCTGCTCCACGCCCCAGCCACGGAGCTACTCCGAGCCGCCGAGCTCCAGCTCGACCTCGTCGTAGGCGAGGTCGTTGAGCCGCTGCACGTGCCGACCGACGTCGGCCAGCAGCCGCTTGAGCTCGAGCCGGATCGCTTCGACGTCGGGACTCTCGAGGACCATCGGTCCGAGGTCGACCATCCGGCCGAGCAGCATGTTGCGCTCCCGGAACGCGGATCCGCCCCGGGCGGCCAGCCAACCGTCGTCGGCGTCGGCGATCTCGCCGATCAGGGCGTCGCGGACGGCGGCCATCCGTTGCCGGACCGTCCAGCGCCAGTTGCCGAGGGCGACGCCTTCGCGCCGAGGCGTGTCGAGGGCCTGCTCCAGCCCCCGAAGTGCCGATGTCATGCCTGTAGTGATGATGGCCATGGGGCCACCTCCTCGCGCCCGGGGTTCGAGCATGACGCTGAACCCTCCTCCTAACAAGGCCGGATGCGAGGGCAAATCAGGTGTCTTGTTCAATCACCTCATGACCAGCCCCGATGTCTCCGACTATCGGCTCGCCCCGATGGTGGTCGCCCGGATCATGGGCTCCTACCTGGTCGCCCTGGCGCTGCTGATGTTCGTGGCGACCGCCGTCGTGGCCGTCGCCGACTGGCCGGCCGACCTGCTGGTGGTGCTCCTCGCCGTCGGGGTCGCCGGGATGGTTGCCCTGGCCTGGTGGCTGCGCACGCACGCGTACGTCGTCCGCTTCGAGGCCGAGGGCTACCGCATCGGGCTGGTGCGCGGCGCCGGGGTCCGGGAGGCGAGGTGGCGCGACGTCACGGACGCCGCCGCGACGTCGGTGAGGGGTGCGCCCTGCCTCGAGCTGCGACTGCGCGCCGGCGGCAGCAGCGTGATCCCGGTGTCGGCGATGGCCGTCGACGGCGACGACTTCGTGCGCGACCTGCGGGCCCGGCTCCAGCACGGCCACGGCCTGCGCCC
>JALZCZ010000025.1 GCA_030862825.1 Actinomycetota bacterium
GATCATGGCTCGTCAGTCGGAGTGCGCCGCCACGGTGCGCCGGGTGGAGACGACCAGGTTCGACTGATAGCCGGCCCGGTCGGGGTCGTAGGCGCCCGTGCAGGTGACGAGATTCAGCCGTCGGGCGCCCGGTGCGGCGTAGACGAGCTGTCCGGGGCGAAGACGGCAGGCCCGTGCCCGGCGAAGTCCGCGAGCAGCGCGCCGGTGGGACGCGGGCGCGCGGAGGAGCGGAGGAGGAGGGTCGACGCGTCGTCATGGAAGGCGTCACGTGTGGGTTGACGGGGCCTCGTGCCGTCCGGACCGAAGTCCTTCCGACATCGCAGGTCTACCCCCGCGCGGCATTCCCGCGGAAGGGATCGGCAGCCACGTAGTCGGTGACGTCGTCGAGCAGCCTCGTCTTCACGTGGTCCGGCGCGTACGACGCGGTCACGGCGGCGCGCGCCAGGTCGGCCACACCCTCCTGGTCGAGGCCGAGCAGGTCGGTCGCGATCTCGTACTCCCGGTTCAGGCTGGTGCTGAACATCGGCGGGTCGTCGGAGTTGATGGTGACCGTGACACCGGCCTCGACGAACGCCGGCAGCGGGTGCTCGGCGAGCGAGGCCACCGCCCGCGTCGCGACGTTGGACGACGGGCACACCTCGAGCGGGATGCCGTGCTCGGCGAGGTGCGCGAGCAGCGCGGGGTCGGTCGCCGACGACGTACCGTGCCCGATCCGCTCGGCGCCGAGCAGACGGATGGCGTCCCAGACCGTCTCGGGCCCGGTGGTCTCGCCGGCGTGCGGCACCGAGTGCAGGCCGGCCGCCCGGGCCGCAGCGAAGTGGGGTTCGAACTGCGGGCGGCCCACCCCGATCTCGGGCCCGCCGAGCCCGAACCCCACCAGGCCGTCCGGCGGGTGGTCGAGGGCGTAGCCCAGCGTGGCGTCGGCCGACGGCACCCCGAACTCCCCCGGGATGTCGTAGATCCAGCGCAGCACCAGCCCGAAGTCGCGCTCGGCCGCGACCCGCGCGTCCTCGATGGCCTCGGTGTAGGCCTCGATCGAGACGCCCGCCATCACCGAGGTGTACGGCGTGCAGGTCAGCTCGGCGTAGCGCAGTGACTGTCCCTCGGCCATCTCCCGCGCGATCTCATAGGTGAGGTAGCGGATGTCCTCGGGTGTGCGGATCAGGGCGACGACCGCGAGGTAGACCTCGACGAAGTGCGCGAAGTCGCGGAACTCGAAGAACGCCCGCAGCGCCTCCGGGTCCGACGGCACGGTGCCCGGATGCCGCTCGGCGAGCTCGCTGACGATCCGGGGCGACGCCGACCCGACGTGGTGCACGTGCAGCTCGGCCTTCGGCAGGCCGGCGATGAAGGCGGCCATCGAGGAGGGGGTCGGAGTCATCGCCCGATCATGGCAGCGGCCCGACGTCTGCCGGAATCCTCACGACCGCAGCTCGTCGAGCAGCTCCTCGACCGACCCGTTGAACGTCTCGCCGTCGAGCAGCACCGTGGGCGTCGAGTTGACGTTGGCATCCCGGGCCTCGGCGGTGGCCTGCTCCGCGAACTCGGTGACGCCCTGCTCGATGCCCGGGCGGACGGCGTCCTCCTCGGCACCCGCCTCGACGGCCTTCTCGACCAGCCAGTCGGCGTCCGGGTAGGGCTCGTCGCCCTCCTCGGGCTGCTCGGCGAAGAGCAGGTCGTGGAACTCCTTGGCCACCTCGGGGCCCGACTCCTCGAGCACCACGCCGAAGGCGCTGACCGAACGCGCGGAGTAGTCGCCGAACTGGCTCAGCAGCTCGAACGGCCGGTACTCGACGTAGGCCTGACCGTCGTCGGCCAGCTGCTCGAGCTCCTCGTGAGTCTGCGCCTCGAAGGCACCGCACGCAGGGCACAGGAAGTCCTCGTAGATGACCACCCGGTGCTCGGCGTCGGGGTCGCCGATGGCGACGCCGTAGTCACTCGCCGTCGGCGCCTCCACCTCGCCGGACCTGCTGATCAGGATTCCGACGACCACCAGGCCGGCCAATACCGCGGCTACGACGCCGCCGGTGATCAGGTTGCGGCGGCGCTCGCGCTGCTTCTGCTCGCGCAGGAGCGCGGCTGCGCGCTCGGCCCGTTCGGCGGCCTTGTTCTTCTTGGTGGCCATCAGGCACCTTCCCTGTCGTAGTCCGGCGTTCGCCGGAAGAGCACCGTGTCGAGGGAGAGCCGCGACGATCGCAGCCACACGAGGTAGCCGGAGAGCGCCAGCAGGCCGACGTCGCGGGCGATCTCCCACGGGTAGTTCGACGCGGCGTCGGGATCCGCTCCCCCGCCGCCGAAGCACCCGCAGTCGATCTCGAGGCCGCGCGCCCAGGCCGACGCGATCCCGATGATGAACGCAACGAACAGCAGCGCCGAGATCGCCGCCGCGCCGCGGGTCATCACGCCGAGCACCAGCGCCAGCCCGACGACGAGCTCGAGGGCGGGCAGCAGGTAGCCCACCGGCTCGACCACCGAGGTCGGCAGCAGGTCGTAGGCCCTGACGGCCTGGATGCTGGTGTTGGGATCGGTGATCTTGAGCGCACCGGCGACGATCCACACTCCGCCGACGACCAGTCGCGCCAGCAGGCCGAGCCACTCCCTCACGGGCGTCACTCTAGACAGCGGGGCTGAGCGACACCTGAGAGCTGCGCCGTCGCATCGGTGAGTAGGCTCACGAAACGTGAGCGAAAGACTTGTCTGGATCGACTGTGAGATGACCGGTCTCGACCTGACCGCCGACGCGATGATCGAGGTCGCGGCCCTGGTCACCGACTTCGACCTGAACGTGCTCGGCGACGGCATCGACCTGATCATCAAGCCGCCCGCCGAAGCGCTCGACCAGATGATCCCGTTCGTGCGGGCCATGCACGAGACCTCGGGACTGCTCGACGTGCTCGACACCGGTCTCACCCTGGCCGAGGCGGAGGCACAGGTGCTGGCCTACATCAAGGAGCACTGCGCGGAGGGCAGCCGGCCGCCGCTGGCGGGCAACACCGTCGCCACCGACCGCTCGTTCATCGTGCGCGACATGCCCAACCTGGACGCGTTCCTGCACTACCGGATCGTCGACGTCTCCTCGATCAAGGAGCTGTCGCGGCGCTGGTACCCGCGGACCTACTTCTCGGCGCCGGCCAAGGGCGGCAACCACCGTGCGCTGGCCGACATCCAGGAGAGCATCGAGGAGCTGCGCTATTACCGCGACACCGTCTTCGTGCCCCCACCCGGCCCGGACGCGGTCACCGCGAAGCAGGTGGCCGACCGCCACCGGGGCTCCCTGACAGGGCTGCCCGCCCCCGATTCCGGCGACACGGCCTGATCCGTCTACAATCTTCGACGGTCGTTGCGTGCAACGTGGCGATCACCTTGGTGGGTATAGCTCAGCTGGTAGAGCGCCGCGTTGTGGTCGCGGATGTCGCGGGTTCAAGTCCCGTTACTCACCCCAATGGATCGACACACTGCCTCGACCTGCTCGGCCGCCTCTGGCCGGGCGGGTCGAGGCTTTGTCAGACCAGGGTCGAGACCACGCCGACGACCAGGCCGACCGCGGCGCAGACGCCGAGGGTCCGCAGCACCGACCAGCCGAGCCGGAAGACCAGCAGCCCGCCGAGGGCGGTGATGGCGACCGCAGCCCACTGGATCGAGGCGAGCTCGGGAACGTCGAAGCTGAACGGTCCCGTCGTCACTCGGTCGGTCTCGTCGAAGAGAGTGTGCAGCGCGAAGTAGAGGGCCAGGTTGGCGATCACCCCGACCACGGCCGCGGTGATCCCGGTGAGCGCGCTGGACAGCCCGTGGTTTCCGCGCAGTCGCTCGACGTACGGAGCACCGAGCAGGATGAACAGGAAGCACGGCACGAAGGTGACCCAGGTGGTGAGCAGCGCGGCGATGACGGCCGCCACCCAGGGGTCGAGCGAGCCGGGGTCCCGGTAGGCGCCGACGAAGGCGACGAACTGGACGACCATGATCAGTGGGCCCGGCGTGGTCTCGGCCAGGGCCAGCCCCCGCACCATCTCCCCCGGGGCCAGCCATCCGTAGACGTTCACAGCTTGCTGGGCGACGTAGGCCAGCACGGCGTACGCCCCTCCGAACGTGACGACGGCCGCACCCGAGAAGAACAGCCCCTGGTCGACGAAGATGCTCGACCGCCCGAAGAGCACGGCGGCGATCCCGATCGGCGCGGCCCAGACCACCAGGCCCGTCACCAGGATGATCGTCGACCGTCGTCCGGAGGGACGCTCGGAATGGAGGGCGTCGTCGTTGATCAGCGGCGGCGGACCGTCGTCGGCGGCTGCCCGCTTGGAGGTGGTCAGGTGCGGGATGGACCTGCCCAGCAGCCAACCGATCCCAGCGGAGACCGCCACCACCGCGGGGAACGGGACGGCGAAGAGTGTCAGGGCCACGAACGAGGCCACCGCGAGCCCCACCAGCGCCGGGTGGGTGAGACCCCGGCCGCCGACTCGGATGACGGCCTGGATCACGATGGCGATCACTGCGGGCGCGAGCCCGAGAAACACGGACTCGACGAGGGTGGTGTCGCCGGCGACGACGTAGATCCCCGAGAGCAGCAACATGGCGACCACGCCCGGGAGGATGAACAGGAGGCCCGCGACCAGCGCGCCCTTGACACCGTTGAGCAGCCAGCCGACGTACGTCGCGAGCTGCTGGGCCTCGGGACCCGGCAGCAGAGTGCAGTAGGACAACGCGAAGAGAAAGCGCTGCTGACCGATCCAGCGTCGCTCTTCCACGAGGGTGCGCTGCATGACGGCGATCTGGCCGGCCGGTCCACCGAAGGTCTGCAGGGAGATCGCGAACCATGCCCTGGTGGCGGTGCGGAGCGGGACGACGTCGAGGCCCTCGGTGCTCACACGGGCAGTATTCCCGTTACGGACGCGCGCGACCGGCCGGGGGCGCCGAGCACGAGATGGTGGTCGGCCACAGCGGTGGCCAGCTCCCGGTCGTGGGTGACCAGCAGCAGAGCGCAGCCGGATTCGCTCAGCTCGGTCATCAGGCAGTCCACGGTCACCTCCTGCGTGACCAGATCGAGACGGGAGGTGGCCTCGTCGGCGAACACCAGGACCGGCCGGGTCATCATCGCGCGAACGATGGCCAGCCGTTGCAGCTCGCCGCCCGAGACCTGGGCCGGACGCCGGTCGAGCAGGTCGTGCGGCAGGCCGACAGCCGTCATCAGCTCCTGCAGCCGACCGGCCGCCACGTCGTGGCGCTTGACGACGTCCGTCATCGCGAGGCCCAGCCGCACCCGGGCCGGGAAGGACAGGGTCGGGTCCTGGTAGAGCTTCTGGAGCCGGCCACCCTCGGCTGCCGGCGCGTGCTCGACGGCGCCGCGGTCGACGGAGGTGAGCCGGAGCAGCACGTTGCCGAGCGTGGTCTTGCCGACGCCGCTGGGCCCGCTGACCGCCCAGCGCTCGCCAGCGCCGATCCGCAGCGACAGGTCCTCGAAGAGCGACGCGGCCCCGTACGACTTCGTCACCGCGGTCGCGGTGATCAGGTCCGGCGGCGGGTCGGCCGGAGGGAGCACTGGTGCCCACCGGTGTCGCCACCGCGAGGGCTCGGCCGCCAGCAGGCGGCGCGTGTAGTCGTGCGCCGGAGCGTCGAGCACCTGCTCGGCAGCCCCCTCCTCGACCACCGAGGCCTCGCGCATCACGAGCACCCGACCACCGATCCGTCGGGCGAGCCGCAGGTCGTGGGTGATGGTCAGCAGGATGCCGCCTCCCGCCGTGTGCTCGGCGAGCAGGTCCGCGAGCCGGTCGAGTGACGCCGGATCGAGTCCCTTCGACGGCTCGTCGACGATCAGCACGCGAGCGCCGCCGACCGTGGCCGCGGCGTACGCCACCCGCTGGGCCATCCCACCGGAGAGCGTGTGCGGGTACGCCGCTCCGGCATCCGAGAGGCCGAGCCGGCCGAGAGCCGCGTCGGCGACCTCGGCGGCGCGCCGGTCGTGGCGCCGGAACCCCGGCACGCCCTCGGCGACCTGCCCCCGCACCCGCATGGTCGGGTCGAGGGCGAGCGCGGGCTCCTGCGGGAGCAGCGCGAGGTCGCGGCCCCACCGGAACCGTCGGTTGCCCCTGTCGGCGAGGTCGAGGCGTCGGGACCCGACGCTCATCGCGCCAACGACCTCGAGCTCGGGATCGAGCGTGCCCATCACGGCGTGAGCCAGGACGGACTTGCCGGACCCGCTCTCGCCGACGATGGTGACCGGCCGTCCCGGCTCGAGCCGCAGATCGGCGACGTCGACGAGCGGCCGACCCCGATGCCGGACGACGACCCGGTGCAGGTCGAGGGAGGTGGGGACGGTCATGACACGGTCTCCGATCGACGCAGTCCGAGGAAGCAGACGGTGAGCAGGAAGAGCACGGCCACCGGGGCGACCGCCATCCAGGGCGCCGCGTCGTAGAACGCGAACGACTCGGTGACCATCAGCCCGAGCTCCGCCCTCGGCGGCTGCAGTCCCACCTTGACGAAGCCCAGCGTCGACATCGCGAGGATGGAGGTGACCATGCCCAGCGAGGCCAGGGTGGTGAGCATCGGCCGCAGGTCAGGCCATAGATGTCGTCGTACCACGTGCAGCGGGCCGAGCCGCAGCAGGCCGGCCGCCTCGATGGCCGGCGAGCCCAGCACCAGGCCGCTGCGCGAGCGCACGACCCGGAAGTACTCGACCCACTGGGCCAGGGCGATGCCGAGGTAGAGGGTCCACAGGCTGCCGCCGCTCGACAGCGCCGACACCATCAGCACGAGCAGCAGCGCTGGCACGGCGACGAAGGCCTCGGAGACCGCCCGGAGGGCGGCGTCCACCCAGCCGCCGAGCCAGGCGGAGGCGACGCCGGCGGCAGTGCCGACCAGGAGTGCCGTGGCGACGCACGCGGCGCCGAGCACGAGGGAGAGCCGGGTGGCGTGCGCCAGCCGCGCGAGCACGCTGCGACCGTAGTCGTCGCGGCCGAGCGGCTCCGTGAGGCTGGGCGACTTGAGGTAGCGGCCGAGGTCCTGCGCGGTCGGGTCGGGCAGCACCAGCGGGCCGATCAGTGCGAAGGCGACGATGGCGGTCAGCAGCCCGGCCGACAGCATCCGCAGCGGAGTCACGCGACCGCCTCCCGAGCACGCGGCCGCGGATCGAGCCAGCGGACCGTGAGGTCGACGGCGGTGTTGACCGCGACGATGATCAGCGCGAGCACCAGGGCGGTCGCCTGCAGCACCGGCACGTCGCGCCAGAACACGGCGTGGACCAGGGCGTGGCCCAGCCCCTGCCACGCGAAGAGGCTCTCCACCACGACCACGCCCTCGATCAGGATCACCGCCTGCACGCCGAGGTAGGGCACCAGGAGTACGGCGGCGTTGCGCAGCACGTGGCGGACGAGCACCCGCCGCTCCGACAGCCCCTTCGTGCGCGCGAAACGCACGTACTCCGACTGGCGCACCTCCACCACCGCGTCGCGGGTGACCCGGGCGACCAGCCCCGAGAGACCGGTCGCCAGGGTGAGCGCGGGCAGCACGATCGTGGTCGACCCGCCGTCCCCCACGGCCGGCAGCAGGCCGAGCTGCAC
>JALZCZ010000055.1 GCA_030862825.1 Actinomycetota bacterium
GAGAACAGCTCACGCCCGGTCCCGACCCACTCCGCGCCCTCGGGAGCGCGACCGGCCGGCGGCCGGCCGAGCAGGCCGGCGGGATCCTCGACCTCGAGGACGCCGCGTTCCAGGTCGACCCGGATCAGGTCGCCGTCGCGGACACGGGACAGCGGGCCGCCGACGGCGGCCTCCGGCGTCAGATGGATGGCGGCGGGCACCTTGCCGGATGCCCCGGACATGCGGCCGTCGGTCACGATCGCGACCTTCTGGCCGCGGTCCTGCAGCACCCCGAGCGCCGGGGTCAGCTTGTGCAGCTCCGGCATGCCGTTGGCGGCCGGACCCTGGTAGCGGATCACCGCCACGAAGTCGACGCCGTCGAGCCGGCCGTCCGCGAAGGCCTGGAGGAAGTCGGCCTGGTCGTCGAAGACGATCGCGGGCGCGGTGACGACGCGGTGCTCGGGCGCCACCGCGGACACCTTGATCACGCCGGTGCCGAGGGGACCGTGCAGCACCTTCAGCCCACCGTCGGCTGCGAACGGCGCGTCGGCCGGCCGCAGCACGTCGAGGTCGTGGCTGGCCTTCGGGCCCTCCTCCCAGGTGAGGTGGTCGCCACGCAGCATCGGCTCGCCCAGGGAGCGGGACAGGCCGCGCCCGGAGATGGTCAGCACGTCGTCGTGCAGCAGGCCGGCCCGCAGCAGCGTGTGCTTCAGGAAGCCCACGCCGCCAGCCGCGTGGAAGTGGTTCACGTCGGCGGAGCCGTTCGGGTAGACCCGCGCCAGCAGCGGCACCGCCGCCGAGAGGTCGGAGAGGTCGTCCCAGGTGAGGGCCACGCCCGCGGCGCGGGCGATCGCCACCAGGTGCAGCGTGTGGTTGGTCGAGCCGCCGCTGGCGAGCAGCGCCACGCAGGCGTTGACGATCGCCTTCTCGTCGACGATCTCGCCGATCGGCGCGGGCTCGCCGCCCTGGCGGGTGATCGCGACCGCGCGCTCCCCGGCGGCCCGGGTCAGCGCCTCGCGAAGGGGCGTGCCGGGGTTGACGAACGAGGAGCCGGGCAGGTGCAGGCCGAGCACCTCCATCAGCAGCTGGTTGGAGTTGGCGGTGCCGTAGAACGTGCACGTGCCCCTCGAGTGGTACGACGCCGCCTCGGCCTCGAGCAGCTCCTCGCGCCCGACCTTCCCCTCGGCGTACAGCTGACGCACCCGCGCCTTCTCACCGTTGGGCAGACCCGACGCCATCGGCCCGGCCGGCACGAAGACCGTGGGCAGATGGCCGAAGGACAGCGCGCCGATCAGCAGCCCGGGCACGATCTTGTCGCAGACGCCGAGCATCAGGGCGCCGTCGAACATGTCGTGGCTGAGCGCGATCGCCGTCGACATCGCGATCACGTCGCGGCTGTAGAGGGAGAGCTGCATGCCGTCGCGGCCCTGGGTGATGCCGTCGCACATGGCCGGCACCCCGCCGGCGACCTGGGCGATGCCGCCTGCCCGGATCACCGCCTGCTT
The DNA here is from genome assembly GCA_030862825.1 of Actinomycetota bacterium. GTDB lineage: Bacteria > Actinomycetota > Actinomycetes > Propionibacteriales > Nocardioidaceae > Nocardioides. The sequence continues at coordinate 1,485 of JALZCZ010000055.1, forward strand.
GAGCGCCGCGGGGTAGTCGGCGTAGGGCTGGTGCGCCGAGAGCATGTCGTTGTAGCTGGTGACGATCGCAAGGTTGGGCTTGGTGTGCCCGCGCAGCGCCCGCTTGTCGCCGGGTTCCGCGGCCGCGAAGCCGTGCGCGAGGTTGGCGCAGGCCAGGCGGCCGCGAGCGGGGCCGCGATCGGCGGCCGCGCGGATCCGGGCGAGGTAGGCGGCGCGACTGGGTGCGCTGCGCTCGACGAGCCGCGCGGTCACGTCCGCGACGACGGGGTGGATGTGTTGCTTCACTGGTCGGACTCCTGCCAGTTTCGGCCGTCACGCTCGAGGAGCATGGCGGCTGCGGTCGGCCCGCTGGTGCCGGCCGGGTAGCGCTTGGGGCGGTCGGGCGACGCCGCCCACCGCTGGAGGATCGGCTCCACCCAGGTCCACGCCGCCTCGACCTCGTCGCGGCGCATGAACAGCGTCGGGTTGCCGCGCATCACGTCCATCAGCAGCCGCTCGTAGGCGTCGGGCGAGCGCTGGCTGAACGTGGTCGCGTAGCTGAGGTCCAGCGACACCGGCCGCAGCCGGATCCCACCGGGGCCCGGCTCCTTGGCGGTCAGGTGCAGCTGCATGCCCTCGTCGGGCTGGACCTGGATGTGCAGCCGGTTGGCGTCGGTGCCGCCCTCGCTGTGCGGGAACATCGCGTGCGGCGGCTCCTTGAAGACCACCACGATCTCGGAGATCTTGCGGTCCATCCGCTTGCCGGTACGCAGGTAGAACGGCACGCCCGCCCACCGCCAGTTCTGCACCTCGGTACGGATGGCGACGAAGGTCTCGGTCGGGCTGCCCGGGCGGCCGAGGTCCTCGGTGTACGACGGCACCGCCACCCCGTCGACCAGTCCCTGACCGTAGCGTCCGCGCACGGTGTCGCGGTCGACGTCGTCGGGCCCCATCGGCCGCAGCGCCTGGAGCACCTTGAGCTTCTCGTCGCGCACGGTCTCGCGACCGACGTACGTCGGCGGCTCCATCGCCACCAGGCAGAGCAGCTGCAGCAGGTGGTTCTGCACCATGTCGCGCAGGGCCCCGGCGGTGTCGTAGTAGCCACCGCGGTCGCCGACTCCGAGTGTCTCGGCCACGGTGATCTGCACGTGGTCGACCCAACGGGAGTTCCACAGCGGCTCGAGGAAGGTGTTGGCGAAGCGGGTGACGAGGAGGTTCTGCACGCTCTCCTTGCCGAGGTAGTGGTCGATCCGGAAGATCTGGTGCTCCTCGAACACCCGGCCCACGGCGTCGTTGATCGCCTGCGCGGAAGCGAGGTCGTGGCCGATCGGCTTCTCCATGACCACCCGCGACGTCGCGTCGACGACGCCCACCTCGTTGAGCCGTTCACAGATCGGACCGAACAGCGAGGGGGAGACCGCGAGGTAGAAGACCCGCACCGGGTCGCAGAGCGGTCGATCCTTGAGCAGGCCGTGCAGCAGGTGCCACCCCTCCGCCTCCGCGGCGTCGAGAGTGAGGTGGTGGACCCGGGCGAGCAGCCGGGCGAGGGCACCGTGGTCGAGGTCGCCGACGTGGGTGGCCAGGGACTCGCCGACCAGGGCCCGGTAGCTCTCGTCGTCGTGGCTGGAGCGGGAGACCCCGATCACCCGGGTCGCGCCGGGGAGCTGGCCCTCCAGCTCGCGCTGGTAGAGGGCCGGGAGCAGCTTGCGCAGCGCGAGGTCGCCGGTGCCGCCGAAGACGGTGATGTCGCAGGTCGGCAGGTCGGTGGTGAGCTCGGTGGCGGGCAGGGTCACCCGCACCACGCTAAGGCCGAACTGCGTCTTATACAAGCAGTACTTAGGTATTTGCACGACAAAAGTAGGCCGACTTAGGATGCGCACCATGACCGAGACCGCCGGTGAGGTGCTGGAGCTGGTCCGTTCGGGCCGGGCCAGCACGCGCTCCGACCTGCGGCGTCTCACCGGCATGTCCCGCACCGCCGTGGTCAGCCGGGTCACCGCGCTCGCCGAGTCCGGACTCCTGCTCCTCGGGGAGGAGCTCGGTTCCACCGGGGGGCGGCCGCCGGGCAGCCTCGTCTTCAACACCGGCGCCGGGGTGGTGCTGGCCGCCGCCGTCGGCCGGTCCCGGTCGCAGGTCGCCGTCTTCGACCTGCTCGGCGCCGAGCTGGGCGCCTCCTCGGTCGACCACGAGATCGGAGCCGGACCCGACGACGTGATGCCGGTCGTCGCCGAGCACCTCGCAGCGCTCCTGGCCGGACCCGGCGCCGGCAGCCCGGTGCTCGGCATCGGCATCAGCCTGCCGGGCACCGTGGACCCGGAGCGCGGCGTCAGCGTCGACTCGCCCGTCATCGGCGGCTGGGACGACGTCGACCTCGCCCCCTACCTAGCCGAGCTCGGCGGCGCACCCATCTTCGTCGGCAACGACGCCGACGTCCTGGCCCGCTCCGAGCGTCTCGGCCACGCCGCGACGTACGACAACCTGATCGTGGTCAAGGCCTCCACCGGCCTCGGCCTCGGCATCATCGCCGACGGCCGCGTGGTCTCCGGCCATCTGGGAGCGGCCGGCGAGATCGGCCACACCAAGGTCGACGCCGCGCAGGGCCGACCGTGTCGGTGCGGCGACAGCGGATGTCTCGAGACGGTGGCCGCGGGCTGGGCCCTGATCGCCCAGGTCGCCGAGGCCGGCCATCCGGTCGACCACATCCGCGACCTGACCGCGCGCGCCGTGGCGGGCGACCCGGAGGCCAAGCAGCTGCTGCGCGAGAGCGGTCGCCGCCTCGGCGAGGTGCTCGCCGTCGCCCTCAACCTGCTCAACCCGCAGGCGGTCGTGATCGGCGGCGACATGGCCGCCGCCTTCGACGTGTACGCCGCCGGCGTCCGCGAGAGCGTCTACGCCCGGGCCTCGGCCCTGGCCACCCGCGACCTCCAGATCCTTCCGTCCACGTTCGGCGACCGGGCGGGCCTGGTCGGCTGCGCCTCGATGGCGCTCGACCAGGTGCTCAGCCCGGCCGCCATCGACGCCCGGCTCTCCGGCTCCGTCAGCGGTGGGCACTGACGGTCAGCACCGCCTCCGCCGGGCCGCCGGTGGACGTGCCCGGGTAGCGGACCACGACGTCGTGCTCGCCCGCAGTCGTGAACACCAGCTTGGTGTCGGCCCTTCCCCGCACCAGCGTCAGGGTCTCGACGAGCTCGCCGTCGACCACGATCTGCACCTGCCCGGTGACCGGCTCCGAGGTCGGCCTCGTGGACACGCTCACCGCGAGCTTGGTCTTGCTGCCCACCTTCGGTGTGGAGTCCTTCAGCTGCGCCGACACCGTCGAGGCCGGACCGACCTTGACGGCGATCGTCCAGGTCTCGCTCCACTGCAGGTTGGTGCCCTGCGCGCGGTAGGCCACGTCGTACCGCCCGTCCGGCAGCTCGACCGGAGCCGAGTACGCCGTCCACGCGCCGTCGCCGATCCGGTACTCCAGCGCCGCGACCGTGGCGTCGCCGGTGAGGGTGAGGTCAGCGTCCGGGCCGTACCAGCCGTCGATGCCGGCGTCGGACACCGATGCCGTCGGCTTGCTGCCCACGAACGTCAGCGGGTCGATCGAGTCGAGGGTCGGCACCACCTTCGCCATCGTTCCGTCGGCGTTGAAGTGCAGCCGGTCGATCGTGGTCTCCCGGTGGGTGCCGTCGCCGCCGGGAATGCCGAAGCGGTGGTAGGCGATGTACCAGTCGTCGGTGCCGGGCACCTGGATGATCGAGCTGTGCCCTGTGCCGAGGATGCCCTGTGACGGGTCCTTCTCCAGGATCACACCGCGGTAGGTCCACGGTCCGTCGACGCTGGTCGAGGTCGCGTAGCCGACGCGGTAGTTGGGCGATCCCGTGTCGTCGATCGAGTAGGTCAGGTGGTAGGTCCCGTCGCGGTAGTTGACGAACGTGCCCTCGCGGAAGCTGGTCAGCCCGGTCATCCGCGCGAGCGTCTCCTGCTTGATCGAGAGCATGTCGTCGCTCAGCTCGGCGTACACCGGCGACCCGTTGCCCCAGAAGAGGTAGTACTTGCCGGTCGCGGGATCCTGGAACGCCGCCGGGTCGATCGCCTGACCGGAGGTGACGGCCTCGTTGTTGAGGATCATCGCGGTCGGCTGTGCGGTGAACGGCCCCTCGGGGCTGTCGGCAACTGCGACGCCGATCGTCTTGCGGTTGAGCGCCTGGTTGTGGCCGGAGAAGTAGAAGTAGTACTTGCCGTCCCGCTCGATGATCGTCGGCGCCCAGGCGTTGCCGGTCGCCCACGGCACGTTGCCGTTGGCACCGTCGAGGGTCAGGAACGGCTGCGCCGACCTCTCCCACTCGACCAGGTCGGTGGACTTCCACACGTAGAAGTCCTTGCCGCCCCAGCCGGGGAGCCCGTCGGTGGTCGCATAGATGTAGTAGGTCCCGTCGAACTCCGCGATGTTGGGGTCGGCGTAGAACCCCGGGAGCAGCGGCGACTTCATCTCCACGGCACGCACGGTCCAGGCGCGGCTGTCGCCGGCGGGCGAGGTGACCGTCACGGTCCGGGGTGAGGTGTAGTCGGCCGGCCCCGCGAGGTCGGCGCTCGAGCCCGACGCCAGGACGTACGTCGGGTCCAGGGTGGTCAGGTCGGTGCCCGGCACGACCGGCAACGTCACCTTCGACGTGGCGGGGTCGATCACGGCCGGGACCTTGAGGCTGCCGAGCTCCACGCCGGTGATCGCGGTCGGGTCCGCACCGAGATCCCTGACCTCGGCGGGGGACAGCGCACGGTTGTAGATGCGGAAGTCGCGCACCTTGCCCTTGAGGAACTTGTCGGCGGTGTACACCGAGCGGCCGATGTAGTTGTTCTTGGTGATCCCGCCGCCGATGTCGCCGGGGTCGATGGTGACGCCGGTCTTCTGCCCGACCTGCATCCCGTCGAGGTAGATGGTGGCGGTGCCGTCGGGGGTCAGGGTGTAGGTGAGGTTCTTCCACGCACCCCGCGCCAGCGCACTGCCCGAACTCGCCGTCTGCTCGGTCGACCAGTTGCCCGAGGCGATCGAGGTCCGGTAGGCCGAGTTGCCCGTCGTGAACAGGTAGCCGTTGCCGGCACCGCTGGTGGTGTTGCCGAGCCCCCAGATGAAGTACGGCGTGCCTTGGGCAGGATCGACCCACACGTCGGTCGAGACCGTGATCGCGTCGAGCCCGGTCATCATGTTGTCGGGCAGCTCGACGTGGCCATTGGTGCCGCCGAGGTTGAGCGCCCCGTCGGCCCAGGTGGCGTCGCCCGAGACGGTGCCGTCGTAGCCGTGCCCGGTCAGGTCGGTGGCGGTGCTGCCGGCCGTCGCGTCGAGCGGGTAGTGCGCGACCAGGCCGTTCGCGTCGGCCACCACGGGCGTCGGCGGCTCGGGCACGACGATGCCCTCGCGGAGCCGGTCGAGCTCGGACTGGGTCACCGGTAGCACGGTGCCGTGGCGCGGGCTGGCCGGGAGCGAGTACGTCGACGGCACCTTCCAGTTGGGTGCCTCGAGGTCGTCCGTGCCCAGCGGGATGTAGCCGCGGCCGCCGTACTCGTCGACGAAGAGGTAGTAGCGCGAGCCGTCGTCCCCGGGGTTGGCCTTGAAGATCGACGGTCCCTCGACGGCGGAGGTGCCGGCGTCGCGGCCGATGCAGGAGTCTTGCATCGTCCAGGACGGGTTGCCGGGCAGGTCCACCGCGGTCAGCGACGACGCCTTCTCCTGGATGATGTCGGAGCAGCCGGTGCCGCCGCCGCCCTCGTCCTTGGTGAAGCGGTAGTAGGTGCCGCCCTCCTTGATCACCGTGGAGTCGATGCGGGACTCACCGCGGTCCTGCCAGATCTTGGGCTGGCTGAAGGTCACGAAGTCGCGGGTGGTCGCGTAGAGCATCCGGTTGTACGTCGAGCCGGTGTGGCCGGTGTCGCTCTCGGCGTACAGCTTCGAGGCCCAGAACACCACGTAGGACTGGAGCTCCTCGTCCCAGTAGGCCTCCGGTGCCCAGGTGTTGCCGGCGGTCTCCGGTGAGACGAGCACGTGCCGCTGCTCGGACCAGTTCACCAGGTCGGTGGACTCCCAGACCTCGAGGTAGCGGCTGCCCTGGCGCTGGGCGCGGTCCCAGTTGCCGTTGCGACCGATGGAGAGGTCGGTGGCGATGAGGAAGAAGCGGTCGCCCTCGGGGGACCGGATCAGGAACGGGTCGCGCAGACCCATCTCGCCCATCGTCGACTCCAGCAGAGGCTGCCCCTCGTTGAGCTCGTCCCACGTGAGCGCGTCGTTGCCGCGGCTGGCGGCGAAGTAGATCTTCTCGCCGGCGATCGAGTTGCCGGTGAAGTAGCTGAAGGCGTAGCCGGTGTACGGCGCGGCGGCGGGCAGCTCGCGCACCGTCAGCGGGAAGGTGCGGGTGGTCGTGGCGGCCCCGACCGTGACGGTGGCGGTCAGGGTGACGGCCGCGTCTCCGGACCCGTGCGCCGGGCGGTGCACGATCCCGTCGGCGGCGACGACGGCCGGGTGGCTCGACGCCCAGGCCACGGTGGCGCCGTCCGGCCCGGATCGCTGAAGGGTCAGGTGGCCGCGCACGTCGTCGGCGTGCACCACTGAGAGTGCGGCGGCCGCGGCGTCGGCCTTGGCCTGGTCGTCACCGCTGGGCGGTTCGGTCGCGATGTCGGAGACCTCGGCAGCGCTCAGCGCCCGGTTGTAGATGCGGAAGTCGCGGACCTTGCCCTTGAGGCTGTTGTCGCTGGCGTAGTTGGACTCGCCGAGCAGGTTGTTGGTGGTGGTGCCGTTGCCGATCGCGCTGGGAAGCACGGTGACGGCGTTGTTCTGACCGACCTGTACGCCGTCCTCGTAGAGCGTGCCGACGGTGCCGGTCTGGGTGTAGGTCACGGTCTTCCAGACACCGCGCGCGAGGTTGCCGGCGGGCGCCTTGGCGGTGACCTTCTCGCCGGACCAGTTGGTCGTGGTGATGCCAGCCCGGAAGGCGTTGCCGCTCGCGAACAGGTAGCCCGTGCCGGAGGCCGAGGTTGCGGTGTTGCCGAGGCCCCAGATGAAGTAGGGCGACGCCTGGGTCGGCTCGACGTAGACCTCGGTCGAGATCGTGATCGAGTCGAGCCCGGCCAGCACGTTGTCGGGCAGCTTCACGTGGTCGTCGACGCCGTCCAGGCTCAGCCCGGTGGTCCCCGTCCAGGTGCCGCCGCCGCGGAGGGTGCCGTTGCGGCCGTTGCCCGACGAGTCGGTGACTGTGGTGCCCGTGACCTGGGTCAGGTCGTAGCGCAGCACGAGGCCGTCGGTGACGTCCGCGGCGGCCGCGGCGGCCGGGCTCGCGGCGGTGGTCGTGGCCAGCAGCGGGCCGCCGAGCACGGTGAGGACCAGAGTGGTGACCAGCCTCTTGAGGAAGGTCTGGGGCGGGGCAGTGGGCATCGTGGCTCCTCGGGTGCGCTGGCCGACCGGGATGGTGTGTTAGCGCTAACAAACACGCAGTGTGACCACGGGCACACCCTGTCGTCAAGCCCCTTGACCGGACGGGATGTTAGCGCTAACAATTCGTCCCGTGTGTCGGCCGTCACAGGCCCAGACCCTCCTTCGAACTCCATCGACCGCATGCGAGGACACCCATGAGGATCCGCCCTTCCACTCATCGCGCCGCCACCGCCCTCGCCGCCGTCACCGGCCTGCTGGCGTCCGGCCTGGCCAGCGTCGTGACCCTCGGCGCGGCCATGCCCGCTGCGGCCGCGGAGACCGTCACCTGGAGCGACGACTTCGGGGGGACCGAGCTCGCGGCCCGTTGGGAGGTCGTGAACGAGGACCCGGCCCACGTCGCCGTCGCCGACGGCGCGCTGCGGATCAACGGTCAGCCGGGCGACACCTACCAGACGGTCAACACCGCCAAGAACATCGTGATGCTGGACGTGCCGGCCGGCGACTTCACCGCCACGGCGGAGGTCTCGGCCGCCGTGGCGAAGGTCTACCAGGGCGCCGGGCTGATCGCCTGGAAGGACATGGACAACTACGTCCGCTCCGGTCTCACCTTCGTCGGAGGGCTGTCGCCGTCGGGCGTCGCCATCGAGAACGACGCGGAGACCGGCGGCTCGTTCGCCGCGGTGAAGTTCACCGACCGCCCGGCGTCGTCGGCGGAGACGATCCGCCTCCAGCGCATGGGTGACACCATCACCACCAGCTATCTCGACGACGCCACCGGGGCCTGGATGCCGGCCGGCTCGGCGACCGTCTCCTTCGAGACCACGCAGGTGGGCCTCTACGCGCTGGCCGCCCAGGACGGCTCGGCGCTGCCCGCGGCGTTCGACTCGTTCACGATCGAGCACGCCGAGGGCGCCGACGTGGTGCCGACCGGCACCTTCGTCGTGCAGGCGACTGGCGAGTCGCCGTACCTCGTGGCCGACGGCTCTGCGCTGGGGCTCAGCGCCGACCAACCGACCTCGAGCCTGCGGCTGCATGCGGCGGATCTCGGCGGCGGCGCGGTCGCCATCAGCACCGACTCCGCACCGCTGGTGCTCAGCTCCGGGCGGCTCGCCCTCGGTGCCGCCGACGCGCAGCCGACGCCGCTGCGGATCACCGACGCGGGCGGCGGCAACGTGGTCGTCCGCGACGCCGCCGACGACACCGCCCACCTCACGCTCGCCGCCGACGGGGGGCTGGTGCTCGGTGCCGAGGGTGACGCCGTCCGGTTCGCGCTGTCCGAGGTCGACGACAGCATCGCCACCCTGGAGATCGACGGCGACGGCAAGGGCGCCTCGATCAGCGACACGATGTTCGGCATCTTCTACGAGGACATCAACTACGCCGCCGACGGCGGCCTCTACGCCGAGCTGGTCCGCAACCGGTCGTTCGAGTTCAACAGCACCGACAACAGCAGCTTCACCGGCCTCACCGCTTGGCAGGTGCTCAACCGCAGCGGCGCCGGCACCACCGCCACCGTGGTCGACGACGCCCGCCGGCTCAACCCGATGAACCGCAACTATCTCTCCCTGATGGCCGCGGCCGCCGGCGACGGCGTGCGCAACATCGGCTACAACAACGGCATCGTCACCGCCTCCGGCGAGTTCTACGACGCGTCCGTCTGGGCCCGGTCGACGACCGCCCAGGACCTCACCGTCCGGATCGAGGACACCGCGGGCACCGCGACGCTGGCCTCCGGCACCGTCGCCGTCGACGGCTCCGACACCTGGAAGAAGTACGACGTCACCCTGACCGCCACCGGCACCACCGACGCCGGACGGCTGGCCGTGCTCGCGGGCGCGCCGTCGACGGTCGCGCTCGACATGGTCTCGGTGCTGCCGCGCGACACCTGGGTCGGCGCGGTCAACGGGCGGTCGGTGCTCCGCAAGGACCTCGCCGAGAAGATCGCCGCGATGAAGCCAAGCTTCGTCCGCTTCCCCGGCGGGTGCGTCACCAACGTGGGGACCTTCCGCAGCTACGAGGAGAGCGGCTACACCGACCGCCGGCGTACGTACCAGTGGAAGGAGACCATCGGGCCGGTCGAGGAGCGCCCGACCAACAAGAACTTCTGGGGCTACAACCAGACCTACGGCATCGGCTACCTCGAGTACTTCGAGCTCGCCGAGGACCTCGGTGCCGAGCCGCTCCCAGTCGTCTCCGTCGGCGCCAACGGCTGTGGCAGCACCATCCCCGAGATGCACGACCCGGCGATGATCCAGCGCTGGGTCGACGACACCGTCGACCTGATCGAGTTCGCCAACGGCGGCACCGACACCGAGTGGGGCGCCAGGCGCGCCGCGCTGGGCCACCCGGAGCCGTTCGGCCTGGACATGATCGGGCTGGGCAACGAGGAGAACACCACCACGTTCGAGGCCAACTTCCCGGCGTTCCGCGACGCGCTCGAGGCTGCGTACCCGGACATCCAGATCATCTCCAACTCCGGGCCCGACGACGCCGGCACCCGGTTCGACACCCTCTGGGACTTCAATCGTGCCCAGGACGTCGACCTGGTCGACGAGCACTACTACAACGACCCGGACTGGTTCCTGGCCAACAACCACCGCTACGACAGCTACGACCGGGCGGGCCCGAAGGTCTTCCTCGGCGAGTACGCCTCCCGCGGCAACACCCTGGGCAACGCACTGTCCGAGGCGTCGTACATGACCGGCCTGCAGCGCAACGCCGACGTCGTGCGGCTCGCGTCCTACGCGCCCCTGCTGTCCAACGAGTCGCACGTCCAGTGGACACCCGACGCGATCTGGTTCGACAACGACGAGTCGTGGGAGTCGGCCAGCTGGCACGTGCAGAAGATGTTCGGCAACAACGTGGGCGACGAGGTCGCTCCCAGCACCTTCGACGGGGAGGTCAACGCACCGGCCGACATCGACGGAGGAGTGTTCCTGTCCACCTGGTCGACCAGCGCGGCCTACGACAACGTGAAGGTCACGTCCAACGAGACGGGCGCGACCCTGTTCGAGGACGGCTTCACCGACGCCGGCCAGTGGTCGGCCCAGAGCGGGACCTGGGCGGCGACCGACGGTCGCTACGTGCAGTCCTCGACCACCGTCAACGATGCGCGCAGCATCGTCACCGGTGCCTATGCGAAGGACTGGAGCAACTACACGCTCGAGCTCGACGCCACCAAGCTCTCCGGCGCCGAAGGCTTTCTGATCGGCTTCGGCGCCGGAGGCACCAACGACTTCTACTGGTGGAACCTCGGCGGCTGGAACAACAGCCGCTCGGTGCTCCAGAAGGCCAACGGCGGCAGCGCCAACGAGGTCGAGGCCATCGAGGGCGAGAGCGTCACCACCGGCCGGACCTACCGCGTGAAGGTGGTGGTCGACGGTCCGTCGATCTCGCTCTACCTCGACGGTGAGCTGCAGATGACGCACTCCGAGGCGACCGCCAGCGAGAAGGTCTTCCAGGTCGTCACCCGCGACGTGGCCACCGGCGACCTGGTCGCCAAGATGGTCAACACCACGAACGCGCCGGTGCTCACCCGGATCAACGTGGCCGACGTCGGCATCGAGCCCGACGGCACCGCCACCACGCTGTCCGGCTCGCCCTCGGCCAGCAACACCAAGGGCAACCCCGACGCGGTGGTGCCGAGGACCCGCGCGGTGCACGGGCTGTCGAGCTCGTTCGACTACGAGCTGCCGGCGTCGTCGGTGACCTTCCTTCGGATGCACACCAGTGATGCGGTGGCACCGGTGGTCTCCGAGCTGGCCGTCACCGGCGCTGAGGCAGGCGGCTGGTACGCCGACCCGGCGACCGTGCACGTGGCCGCCACCGACGACCGTGCCGTCGACCGGCTCGAGACCTCGGTCGACGGAGGGGCCTGGACCCAGATGCCGGGTGCCTCCGGCGACATCCAGGTCGCCGGCGACGGGACCCACACCGTCGAGGTGCGGGCCGTCGACCGCAGCGGCAACGTCGGCGAGGTTCGGCCGGTCACGTTCGGCATCGACGCCACCGCGCCGGTCACCAAGGCCACTCTCGACGAGTCCACCCGCACGGTCACGCTGACCGCCGCCGACTCCGGGGCCGGCATCGCGGGCACCGACTACCGCCTCGACGGCGGCGCCTGGACGACCTACACCGCCCCGGTCAGCGTCGGCCCGGCGGCCACCACCGTGGACTTCCGGTCGACCGACCGGCTCGGCACCACCGAGGAGGCCGGCTCGCTCGCGGTGCCCCCGGCGGGACCGGAGCGGGGCACCTCGACGACCACGCTGACGGTCCGACCCGATCCGGTGCGGTCGACCAAGACGGCCGAGGTCGCCGTCCGCGTCAGGGCCGAGGGCCCCGTGACCGGCGAGGTCCGGGTGGAGGTCAGCGAGGCGGGGCAGGTCGTCGCGACCCGCACCGTCGAGCTCGTCGATGGCCGCGGCCGGGTCGAGGTGCCGCGCCTGCCGGCAGGCAGCTACCGAGTCGTCGCCGAGTACCTCGGCTCGACCAGCCTCGCGCCCTCGTCGGCGGAGTCGACCCTGCGCGTGATCGCGGCGAGCCGATGAGCACCGCAACCCCCACCACCCCACCAGCCAGGAGGACGACAGTGAGCAAGCGACGGGTACGCGGCCGGGTCCGCGCCTGGACGACCGGCGCCGTGGCGCTCGCGGCGGCGATGGGCGGCCTGGTGGCCACCGGCGGCGCCGGCCAGGCGGTCGAGGGCGACCTCGCCACCGACCTGGTCGGGTGGTGGAAGCTCGACGAGTCCACCGGCGCCGTGGCGGCCGACTCGTCCGGCAACGGCCGCAACGGCTCAGTGGTCGGCTCGGCCACCTGGAACGCCGGTGACGGCTTCAGGTTCGGCGGCGGCGCCAACGGCGGCGGCAACGCGATCAAGCTGCCCGACAACCTGCTGGCCGGACTCGACGAGGTCACGGTCGACTTCGACGTGTGGGTCGACCCCGGCCTGACCGGCAACAACTTCATCTTCAACCTGGGCAACGCCGCGGTCTGGCCCAACGGCACCGGCTACCTGTTCGTGACCGACCGGGACGCCAGCGGACGGCTGCGCGCGACGGTCGCCGAGAACGGCGGCGGCAACGGCGGCGAGCAGAGCGTCTCCCGGGCCGGCGGGCTCACCCGCGGGGTGTGGAAGCACGTCACCTACAGCATCACCGGCGGCACTCCGGCCGTGCCCGGCACCGCCGAGCTCTACGACGACGGAGTGCTGGCCGCGTCGAGCGCCACGATCACGACGTCTCCCGGGCTGCTCGGCACCCCCGACGGCACGACGACCCACAACTACCTCGGGCGCTCGGCGTACTCCGGCGACCGGTCCTTCCAGGGCAGGCTGCGCGACGTCCGGATCTACTCACGGGCACTCACCGCCTCCGAGGCTGCCCGGAGCGCCGAAGACACCAACACCGCGGCGGCCGAGGCCGACGCCGCCGCCCTCTCGCTGGGTGACACCAGCGCCGTGGTCGCCGACCTGTCTCTTCCCGCGACCGGTCCGACCGGCACCACCATCGCGTGGGCGTCGGACAACCCGGCGGTGATCGGCAACGACGGCGTCGTGCACCGGCCCGCCAGCGGGCAGCCCGACGGCACCGCCACGCTGACGGCCACCGTGACCCGGGGTGCGGTGAGCCGTACCGCGACCTTCGCGGTCACGGTGCTCGCCGAGGACCTCGACGACGCCGGCAAGGCACAGGCAGCGGTGGCGGCGGTGGACCTCGTGCACGCCGACGACGTCCGCGGCAACCTCACCCTGCCCACCACCGGTGAGCACGGCGCCGCGCTGGCCTGGGAGTCGAGCGACCCGTCCGTCGTCGGCGCCGCCGGCGAGGTGACCCGGCCGGCGTACGGCGCTGCGCCGGTCGACGTCACCCTGACCGTCACGGCCACCAAGAACGCGGCGACCGCGCAGCGCAGCATCGTGGTGCGGGTCCGGCCGCTGCCGCAACAGGCCGACTACGAGGCCTACGCGTTCGCCTACTTCGCCGGTGAGAGCACCGACGCGGGCGAGAAGATCTACTTCGGCGCGAGCACGGGCAACGACCCGCTCGACTACGACGAGCTCAACGACGGCGACCCGGTGCTCTCCTCCTCCTTCGGCACGAAGGGGCTGCGCGACCCGTTCATCATCCGCTCCCCCGAGGGCGACCGCTTCTTCCTGCTGGCCACCGACCTCAAGGCTTACCCGGCCGTCGATTTCGGCGAGGCGCAGGAGACCGGCAGCAAGTACATGGAGATCTGGGAGTCCACCGACCTCGTGCACTGGTCCGACCAGCGGCACGTGAAGGTGTCCTCGGACTTCGCGGGCAACACCTGGGCGCCGGAGGCCTTCTACGACGACGCCGCCGGGGAGTACGTCGTCTACTGGGCGTCCGCGCTCTACCCCACCACCGACACGGCCGGCCGCGACATCGGCACCTCCTACCAACGGATGATGTACGCGACCACCCGCGACTTCGTGACCTTCAGCGAGCCGAAGCCGTGGATCGACGTCAGGCGCGGCACCGGCCGCGGCATGATCGACGCGACCGTGGTCAAGGACGGCGACAGGTTCTTCCGGGTGGTCAAGGACGAGGCCTCGATGACGCCGCGCCAGGAGTGGTCCACGGACCTGCGCGCGACCGTCACCGGATCGCTGCCGACCACCACGTCGACCCCCGGCTGGCAGCTGGTCAAGGAGAAGGTCGGCGTCGGCCAGCCGAACCCGTGGGGCGGCTCCTTCACCAACGGTGAGGGGCCCACGATCTTCCGCGACAACGAGAACCCCGACCGCTGGTACATGTTCATCGACCAGCCGAGCTACCACGGCGGCCAGGGCTACCTGGCCTTCCGGACCGATGACATCGGGTCGGGCAACTGGACGTCGGTGCCCGGCGCGGAGCTGCCCAGCAGCCCGCGTCACGGCACGGTGATCCCGGTGACCCAGGCCGAGCTGGACGCCATGCGGTCGGCGTACCAGCCCGAGCTGCTGGTCGCCTCGGTCGGCGACGTCGCCGTCACGACCCGCCAGGGCACCGCACCGGCTCTGCCGGCGACGGTTGCGGCCACCTTCGGTGACGGCTCGACCGGCCAGGCCGCTGTGGAGTGGGACGCCGTCGACCCGTCGGCCTACGGCGCCCCTGGCACCTTCACCGTGTCCGGGACGGTGGCCAGCGGTTCGGCCGACGACCCGGTCGCGACCGTGACCGTGACCGACGCGCTCGACCCGACCGTCGCTGTCGACGTCGCGCCCGACGGGGCGGCCGGCTGGTGGGTCAGCGACCCCGTCGACGTCCTGGTCCGGGCATCCGACGACACCGGGGTGGCCTCGGTCGAGACCGCCCTCGACGGCGGCGCCTGGTCGAGCACGCCGGGAGACCGGGCGAGCGTCATCGTCGCCGGCGACGGGCGGCACGTGGTCGCGGCGAAGGCGACGGACACGACCGGCAACCGGTCGGTCGCCACCGAGTTCGCGGTCAGGATCGACGGCACCGAGCCGGTCAGCCGGGCGACGTACGACGACGCGCGCCAGGTCACCATCCGGGCCGCGGACGCGACGTCGGGGGTCAGCCTGGTCGAGGCCCGGGTCGGCGCCGCGGGCTGGACCACCTACGTCGGCCCGATCACGGTCGGGCCCGAGGGAGGGACGGTGGCCTACCGCGCCGTCGACCAGGCGGGCAACATCGAGACGACCAACCAGATCGTCGTGCCCGCTGCGGTCAAGGCGACCTCGTCGACGCAGGTCGCGATCGAGCGGTCGGACGCCTCCGGCCGCGATGCGGTCGCGACGGTCCAGGTCGTGACGAACCCCGCCGGCCAGCTGCCGGACCGGGTCCGGGTGACCCTGCTGCGCGGCCGCACCGAGGTGGAGGAGCGCTGGCTGGACCTGTCCGACGACGGACGCGCCGCGTGGGCGCTGCCGGTGCTGCGACCGGGATCCTGGACGGTCCGGGCGACCGTCGTCGACACGGCCACCCTGGTCGGGTCGCAGGGCAGCGCGACCGTGACCGTGCGGGGTGGGTAGCGCCTGCGTCATGCCAGCGCGCGCCCGCAGTGGTGGCGGAGTCCGGCACATGTGACAGGTCCCGGGCGCGTGTGCGGGTGTCATACGTCCGGACGATCCGCCATCTGCCCACCTTTCCCGGGATGGGAGCCCTAACATGACGGCCATGTCGGAGCCGCGGAAGGCGCGTAACGGCGGCCGGCGTACGCCGAGCATGGCCGACGTGGCCGCGCGCGCCGGCGTCTCGCACCAGACCGTGTCGCGCGTGCTCAACGACTCGCCGCTGGTCAGGGAGGACACCCGGACCCGGGTGCTGGCGGCGATCGACGAGCTGGGCTATCGCCGCAACAGTGCCGCCCGGATGCTGGCCACCAACAGGTCCGGGCGGATCGGGATGATCTCCGCCCACCTGGCGCTGCACGGCCCGAGCAGCATCGCGGTGGCGGTGCAGGAGGCGGGGCACGGTGCCGGCTACGAGGTGTCGCTGGTCGGCCTGTCCGACTTCTCCGCCGAGGCCCTCCGGGGTGCGGTCGAGCGGCTGCTCGACCAGGCGGTCGAGGCTCTCGTGATCGCGGTGGCCCACCGCGACGCGCTCGAGCTGGCCCGGTCGCTGGAGCTGCCGATCCCGGTCGTGGTGGTGCAGGGCGTCACGGCCGGCGAACCGATGGCCGCGGGGATCGACCAGGAGGCCGGCGGTGTCCTCGCCACCGAGCACCTGCTCGACCTCGGGCACCGGAGCGTGGCGCACGTGACCGGCCCGCTCGACTGGGTGGAGGCCGGGCAGCGTCGGGCCGGCTGGCTGCGCGCCCACGAGAGCCGAGGGCTCGCGCCAGGTCGCGAGCTGGCCGGAGACTGGTCGGCTCGCAGCGGCTACGAGCGCGGGCTCCAGGTGGCCGACGACCCGGAGGTGACCGCGGTGGTGGTGGCCAACGACGCCATGGCCCTCGGCCTGCTGCGGGCCCTGCACGAACGCGGGCGCAGGATCCCCGACGACATCAGCGTCGTGGGCTTCGACGACGTGCCCGAGGCGGAGTTCTACTGGCCGGCCCTGACCACCGTCAGCCAGGCCTTCTCGGAGCTGGGGCAGTGTGCGGTGGAGCTGACCCTGCAGGCCCTCGCGGGCGACGAGGGCGCCTCCGCCGACCTGGTGCAGCCAGAGCTCGTGGTGCGGGCCTCGACCGCGCCCCCCGGACGCGGCTGAGAGGCGCGACGTTAACGTTCACATCGTGAGCGGAGACGAGTTCGGCACGACCGACGACGGGCGTCCGGTGCACCGGCTCGAGCTGGGCCGTGCCCCGGGCCCGGTGCTCCACCTGCTGACCCTCGGCGCCACCGTGCACCGGCTCGAGGTCACCTGTGGCGACGGTCGGCGCCGCAACATCGTGCTCGGTCACCCGACGCCCGCCGACTACCTCGCCTCCACCGACTACATCGGCGGCACCATCGGGCGCTACGCCAACCGGATCGCTGCCGGGAGCTTCCCGCTCGGTGGCGCCAAGGTGCAGCTCGCGACCCACGACCGCGGCAACCACCTCCACGGCGGACCGGACGGCTTCGACCGCCGGCTGTGGGAGGTGGTCGAGCGCGGTCCGGACCACGCCCTGCTCAGGCTCGACAGTCCGGACGGCGACCAGGGGTTCCCGGGCGCGCTGGTGGCCGACGTCCGGTTCGAGGTGACTCCGAGCGGGGTCCGGATCGACGTCCGGGCCACCACCGACGCGGCGACCGTCGTCAACCTCACCAGCCATGCCTACTTCAACCTCGACGGCGAGGGCGCGGGCAGCATCGACGACCACGAGCTGACCGTCCACGGGACGGCGTACACCCCCGTCGACCGCACGGGGATCCCGCTGGGCGATCACGCACCCGTCGCCGGTACGCCGTTCGACTTCCGTCGGCCGACCGCGATCGGCCACGCCGTCCGGCGCGACCACGAGCAGGTCGCCTGGGCCCGCGGCATCGACCACAACCTGGTGCTCGACGGTGCCGGCTGGCGGCCGGTCGCCGCTCTCGAGTCGCGGCGCACCGCGACCCGGCTCACGCTGCACACCGACCAGCCCGGACTGCAGGTCTACACCGGCAACTTCCTCGACGGGAGCCGTCGTTCCACCGATGGCGGGCTCTACCGGCAGGGCGACGGGATCGCGCTCGAGCCTCAGGTCTTCCCCGACTCGCCCAACCACCCCGAGTGGCCCTCGGCCCTGTTGCTGCCCGGGGAAACCTATGCGGCGGCGATGGAGTGGGAGCTCACGCCTGTGCCGGATAGGCGATGAGCAGCGCGCCCTCCGGCAGACCGTAGAGCCGCTCCAGCCGACGCCGCGACGAGGGCCGGGGCGTGCCGCGTCCGTGCTCCCAGCCGCGAACGGTCGACACGCTGCGCCGGCACCGCTCGGCCAGCTCGCGCTGGCCGATGCCGGCCCACTGGCGCAGGGTGACCAGCACGTCGGCCAGGTCGCCGGCGGCCCAGCGCCGCCGGTCGAGCAGGCTCGGCGCCCGCACACCCGCTGCCCGGGCGACGGTCGCCACCGGCACGCCGTAGACGCCGGCCAGCGGGCGCAGCACGGACAGCGGTGGACGCCCACCCCGCTCCCAGGCGCCCAGGCTGTGCCGCGAGACGCCGATCCGCGCGGCCACACGCGACTGCGAGAGGCCGGTGCGACGGCGCAGCCTTCGCAGCTCCGACACGGCTGGTGGGGGCTGGGTCTCGGCCGGCCACTGGTCCAGCAGGCCCAGCAGTGCAGTGGTCTCGATCCGCAGCAGGTCGGCCAGGGCCGGCACGTGGCGCACCGGGATCCGGGC
>JALZCZ010000095.1 GCA_030862825.1 Actinomycetota bacterium
CTCGTCCTTGAGCTCGTTGAGGGCGTCGCCGTCGGTGGTGACCCGGCGGGAGAACCGCTGACCCTCCTTGATGATCTTGCGCATCCGGGTCTCGATCTTCTCGAGGTCCTCGGGCACGAACGGGGTCGCGACGTCGAAGTCGTAGTAGAAGCCGTTGTCGATCGGCGGACCGATGCCGAGCTTGGCGTCGGGGAAGATCTCCTGCACCGCCTGGGCCATCACGTGGGCGGTGGAGTGGCGCAGGATGTCGTGGCCGTCGGCGCTGTCGATCGCCACACCCTCGACCTCGTCGCCGTCCGCGAGCTCGTAGGAGAGATCCTTCAGCTCGCCGTTGACCCTGGCCGCGATCACCTCGGCGTCGTCAGCGAACAGCTCCCAGGCCTTGGTGCCCGTCGTCGTACCGCGACTCTCACGCTCACCGGCGTGGATGCGGACGACCTTGATGTCGGACACGAGAGCTCCTTCGTAGTGGTGTGGCGGATCCTCGATGGTAGTCATCGCCCACGCGCCGGTGCGCGCCGGTTTCCCGATGAGTACGGCGACCCGGTCGAGTCCATCTGTGCATGGAAGAACTCGCACAGATGGCCCGTGACGTCATCGACTCGAACCGCTACCTGGTCCTCGGAACCTCCCAGGACGACGGCCGACCCCGGGTCTCTCCGGTCTACTACACCCACGTGGGCTACCGGGAGTTCTACTGGGTCTCGTCGCCGAAGTCGCACCACTCCCGCAACGTCGAGGTGCGGAGCGAGGTGTCGTTCGTGATCTTCAACTCCACTCTTCTGCCCACCCAGAACAACCACGCCGTGTACGTCGACGCCACCGCCGCGCAGGTGCCCGAGGCCGAGCTGGAGGACCACTGCGCGCGCGCCTTCGCGACCGTGGGGCCCGGGACCAGGGCGTTCGCCCCGGAGGAGCTGAGCGGCGACGGAGATCTGCGTCTCTACCTGGCTCGCGCGACGCGGCACCAGGTGCACGTGCGGGGCGGCGACCCGACCTACGGCACCGGGAACGACCGGCGCGAGACCGTGGATCCCTGATCCCGATCTGGACGGTCCTGCCTGGCGTGAGGGTGGGCGATACTGGGTTCGAACCAGTGACCTCTTCGGTGTGAACGAAGCGCGCTACCACTGCGCCAATCGCCCTCGGAGCATCCGGTGGATGCGGTCGCAGACTCTAACGCATGCTCGACCACGACTCTAACTCGCCAACACTTTCTGGCGATCCAGGCAACCTTTTCGCGACTTGCAGCGTCAGTACCTGAGATAAGCCCCTCTCTCAGCACCCGCACCATCTCGGACAAGGACCTCCATTGACGCAGCGGCCCGCTCCCCCGACGCTCACCCAGGACATCGCCCTTCACTGCCTCGACGAGCTCGGGCGACCGATGGCGTTCATGGCGTCCTTCGGCTACCACCCGGACGATCCGTACGCCGTCTGGCTGACCTTCCGCATCCCGGCCGGCGACGTGTGCTGGGCCGTCGCGCGGTCGCTGCTCGTGCGCGGCCTCACCGAGCCGGCCGGAGAGGGTGACATCCGGCTGTGGCCGGGGATCGACGAGGACGGCCGGGCGGTCGTGCGCATGGATTTCCACTCCCCCGAGGGCCGGCTGATCACCTCGGCCCGCACCGCGGACCTGCACGAGTTCCTGGCCCGGACGTGGGCCGCCGTGCCTGCGGGCAGCGAGAGCGCCCGGGTCGACCTCGACCGGCTCGTCGAGTCGCTGCTGGCCCCCTGAACGGTTGACCGCATCAGATGGCAGCTGAACCGGTCAACTTGTCCTGAGCCCTCAGAGGCCCAGGAGCTCGGGCTCGCGCTCGCGCCATCTGGCGGCCGCCGCCCGGGTGACCGGCCCCGGCGCGGTGAGCTCGCGGTCGTCCCAGTGGCTCACTCCCTGGACGTCGCGGGTGGTCGAGGCGAGGAAGACCTCGCTGGCCCGCTCGAGCACCTCCATCGGCTCGTCGATTTCGCGTCCGCCGTACCACTCGAGCACCAGCGCCCTGGTCACCCCGGCCAGGCACCCGCTGGCCAGGGTAGGCGTGCGCAGCTCGCCGTCGACGACGTAGAACACGTTGGTGCCGGTGCCCTCGCACAGGTGGCCGGCCAGGTTGGCGAAGACCGCCTCGCCGGCGCCTCGGCGACCGGCCTCGGCGAGGGCCACCACGTTCTCGGCGTACGACGTGGTCTTGAGCCCGGCCAGCGCCCCCCGCTCGTTGCGCGGCCACGGCACGGTCGCGACCCGCGTCGTCTCCGGCGCGGGGTCCATCGGCGCGGCCACCACGATCATCGTCGGCGGGTGGTCACCGCGACCCGAGCCCAGCGGCGCCGGCCCGCCCGTCACGGTGATCCGGATCCGGCCGAGCGGCAGGTCCTGTCCGTCGAGCACCGCCGCCACTCCGCGGCGTACGGCGTCGAGGTCGACCGCGGGCAGGCCCAGGCCGGCGGCCGACGTGGCCAGCCGCTCGAGGTGCCGGTCCAGCGCGAACGGCAGGCCGCGCACGACCTTGATCGCCTCGAACACCCCGTCGCCAACGGTCAGTCCGTGATCGACAACGGAGACCGCCGCCCCGGTCGGATCGGGCATCAGGTCTCCGTCGATCCAGGCTCGCATGGGCACACTCTAGGCAGGTCGCGACGCGCCACTCGCCACCCGTTTTGGCGAGGCAATCTGCATCGGCTAGGGTTCTCACGCACATCAGGACAGCCCTCGGGTTGACCGGATGAGCGTGCGGACGTAGCTCAGTTGGTAGAGCGCAACCTTGCCAAGGTTGAGGTCGCGAGTTCGAGCCTCGTCGTCCGCTCGGAGAGGTCACTGTTCACGGCCGGACCTCCGCGGTGGGTTGGCCGAGAGGCGAGGCAACGGACTGCAAATCCGTGTACACGGGTTCAAATCCCGTACCCACCTCCATGCACCCCCGCAGCACACACAACTTCACAGCACGGGCGATTGGCGCAGTGGTAGCGCGCTTCCCTGACACGGAAGAGGTCACTGGTTCAAACCCAGTATCGCCCACCGCATAACCGCAGGTCAGAGGCGGTTTTCACAACCACTCTTTTCGGCGAGGAACAGTCGGGGAACAAGAATCGGCCAGCTCTGACCTCTTTTTGTCCCCATGTTCCTGGCTTGTTCCTTGGTTCTACCGGCGTGCCTCGTGTCCGGCTGGATCCGGATCGGCTCGACCTCGTCCATCCGCGTCATGACCCTGCCGGGGGTCAGGTGACCACACGCCGGGGCGGACGAACGCTCCGCCGCGCCCGCCGGTGATGACTCGGCGGCCACGTCGCGACCCGCCGCTCCGTGCCCTCCCCCGATCCGGTCAGCGCTCGGCGTGCCACGACGCTCGCACCTGGCCGGCGGCGGCTTCCTCGATCTCCCTGACCTGAGCCTCGTCGAGCAGGCCCTTGCTCAGGGCCAGTTGGAGGACTCCCCCGCCGACCGCGAGCTCTTCGGCGGCGAGTTCGCTGGCCCGCGCGTAACCCAACACCGGGCTCAGGTGCGTGACGGTGACCATGGATTCTCGCAAGAGGTTTGCGAGGTGCTCGCGGTTGGCGGTGATGCCCCCGACGCAACGCTCGGCCAAGGCACGCGCCCCCGCGTCGAGGTGCGCCGCGCTGTCGAGCACGGCTCGCGCGATGACGGGCTCGAAAGCGTTGAGTTGAAGTTGTCCTGCCTCGGCGGCCAGGGTCACGGTCACGTCGTTGCCGATCACCTCGAACGCGACCTGGTTGACGACCTCCGGGATGACCGGGTTGACCTTGCCGGGCATCATGCTCGAACCGGCCTGGACGGCGGGGAGGTTGATCTCGTGGAGCCCAGCCCGCGGGCCGGAACTCAGCAGCCTCAGGTCGTTGCAGATCTTCGAGAGCTTGACCGCCGTCCTCCTCAGCACGCCGGAGAGGTGCACGAAGGCGCCGGTGTCCTGCGTGGCTTCGACGAGATCGGCAGCCGAGCACAGATCCTGGATGCCGGTGAGGCGCCTCAGCTCCTCCAGCGCGTAGGTCCGGAAGTCGGGGTGCGCGTTCAGCGACGTCCCGATCGCCGTGCCGCCGAGGTTAAGCTCGCACAGCTGTCGGCGAGCATCCTCGAGGGCGTCTTGGTCCTTGGCGAGGGTGCCGGCGAACGCGCGGAACTCCTGTCCCAGCGTCATGGGCACCGCGTCCTGGAGCTGCGTGCGTCCGAGCTTTGCGCACGTCGAGAACTCCTCCGCCTTGGCGCCGAGTGCGAGTCTCAGCGAACGCAGCGATTCGAGAAGATCGCCGGCGGCGCGGTGCAGGGCGAGCTTGACGGCCGTCGGGTAGACGTCGTTGGTGCTCTGCCCGAGGTTGATGTGCTCGAGCGGGTGGATCGCGTCGTACTCACCGCGGCGTCTCCCCGACCGCTCGAGCGCGAGGTTTGCGATGACCTCGTTGGCGTTCATGTTCGTCGATGTGCCGGCCCCGCCTTGAAGGGGGTCGACGACGAACTGGTCGTGGTGCTCGCCCCTGCGCAGCTGCTCGCACGCGTCGGTGATCGCTGCAGCGTTCATGGGGTCGAGGCGACCACATCGCAGGTTCGCTGCGGCGGCTGCCTGCTTGACGGTGGCAAGTGCCTCGATGAGCAGCGGATAGCGCTCGAGGGAGTCACCGGTGATGGTGAAGTTCTGCCGCGCCCGTGCGGTGTGGATCCCGTAGAGCGCCGCATCGGGCACGGCAAGCTCGCCGAGAAGGTCGTGCTCGAGTCGAACGCCCGGCGCCATCTCGGCGCAGGGGTCAGTGCAGGTAGGCATGCGTGTCCTCGTCGGACAGTGCGCGCCGGCAGTGGCGTACGACGGCCGCCGTCACCTCCTCGGTCGTGGCCGTGCCGCCCAGGTCCGGCGTCCGGATGCCCTCGGCAAGCGCCGCCTCGATGCCTTCGACCAGGACTTTGGCGGCGACCGGCTCGCCGAGGTGCTCGAGCATCAGTGCTGCCGCCCAGATCTGGCCGACGGGGTTGGCGATGCCTCGACCGGCGATGTCGGGCGCGGAGCCGTGGACCGGCTCGAACATGGACGGGTGCTTCCGAGGCGGGTTCAGGTTGGCACTCGGGGCGACACCGATGGATCCGGCGACGGCCGCCGCCAGGTCCGACAGGATGTCGCCGAAGAGGTTGGACGCGACGACGACGTCGATCGTGTCCGGCCGGAGCACCATGCGGGCCGCCAGGGCGTCGATCAGCACGCTCTCCACGGTCACCCCGGGACTGGCAGCAACGCACTCCCCGACGACCTCGTCCCAGAAGGGCATCGTGTGGATGATGCCGTTGGACTTCGTGGCGGAGACGAGGCGCCCCTGGCGTTGCTCGGCGAGCTCCACGGCGTACGTCGCCACTCGCTCGATCCCGGCCCGGGTGAAGACCGCCTCCTGGACCGCCATCTCCTCCGGCCGGCCGCGGTAGAGCCTGCCGCCGACTTCGGAGTACTCCCCTTCGACGTTCTCCCGGACGACGACGATGTCGAGCTTGTCCACGCCGGCGAGCGGTGAGACCACGCCGGGCAGGATCCGCACCGGGCGCAGGTTCACGTACTGGTGGAACTCCCTGCGGATCGGGATCAGCAGCCCCCAGAGCGTCACGTCGTCGGGGATGTCGGGCGCGCCGACCGCGCCCAGCAGGGTGGCATCACCCGAGCTGAGGAGCTCGATGCCGTCCACCGGCATCATCCGGCCGTGCGTGCGGTAATAATCCGAACCCCACTCGCGAGTCCGCCAGCTCACGGCAAAGCCCAGGGCCGGAGCGATCGCGTCCACGCACGCCACTGCCGCCGGCACCACCTCGTGACCGATGCCGTCGCCGGCGATCACGTCGACGACGTACTCGGAGCTCGTCATGACCGGACCGGGATCGAGATGTACTTGGTCTCGAGGAACTCCTCGATCCCGATCCGTCCGCCTTCTCGGCCCAGGCCGGACTGCTTCACGCCACCGAACGGCGCCGACGGAGTCGAGACCACGCCGGTGTTGATGCCGACCATGCCCACGTCGAGCCGCTCGGCCACGTTCAGTGCGCTGTCGATGTCCTGGGTGGCGACGTAGCCCACCAGGCCCCAGTCGGTGGCGTTCGCCCGGCTGACCGCGTCGTCGAGATCGGTGAACGTCTGGATCGCGGCCACCGGTCCGAAGATCTCGGTGGCGGTCAAGGCGCTCTGCGGATCGGTGTTGGTCAACACCGTGGGCTCCACGAAGTATCCCGGCCGCTCGGGTGAGCCGCCGCCCGCCAGCACCGTCGCGCCCCGCTCCACGGCATCGTCGAGCAGCGAGCGCACCTTCTGGCGGCTGGGCTCGTCGATCAGCGGGCCCACGTCGACGCCAGGCTCCGTGCCGTCTCCGACGGTCAACGCGCCCATCCGCTCACCGAGCCGCGAGGCGAACTCGTCGGCGACGCCGGCGTGGACGAAGAAGCGGTTGGCGGCCGTGCAAGCCTCCCCCATGTTCCGCATCTTCGCCTGGAAGGCGGAGTCCACGGCGCGGTCGAGGTCCGCGTCTTCCAGCACCAGGAAGGGTGCGTTGCCACCGAGCTCCATCGACGTGCGGAGGACTCCAGGAGCAGCTTGTGCCAGGAGGAGCTTGCCCACCTCGGTGGAACCGGTGAAGGACAGCTTGCGGATCACCCCGCTGCCGAGCATCAGCGGGACGAGCTCCGCGGTTCGGCTCGTCGTCAGGACGCTGAGGACCCCCTCTGGCAGGCCGGCCTCGGCCAGGATCTGGGCGAGCGCCAGCGAGCAGAGCGGGGTCTGCGGAGCCGGCTTGAGGATGCTGACGCAGCCCGCCGCGATCGCCGGACCGAGCTTGCGGGCCCCCATGGCCAGCGGAAAGTTCCACGGGATGATCAGCAGCGAGGGACCGACCGGCTGCTTGACCTGCAGGTTGCGCGCAACCCCGTCGGGGCGGTGGGCGTAACCGCCGTCGATGCGGACCGCCTCCTCGGCGAACCAACGGAAGAACTCCGCGGCGTACGCAACCTCACCGCGGGCCTCCGGCAGAGGCTTGCCCATCTCCAACGTCATCAGGAGCGCCAGCTCCTCGGTGCGGTCCACCATCAGCTGGTGCGCGCGGTAGAGGATCTCCGAGCGCGCACGGGCCGGCGTCCGCGACCAGGGGTCCTGGGCTCGCCGGGCCGCCTCCACGGCGGCTCGGGCATCGCGTTCGTCTGCATCCGCGACCTCGGTCAGGACCGCCTCGGTGGCCGGGTTCACCACCGGCATTCGACGGTCGTCCGCGGCCGGCGTCCATCGTCCGCCCAGGAACAGGTCCCGAGGGACGTCCGCAAGGACCGCAGGGAGACCTGCGGTTCGGTCAGGGGCCGAGGTGAGTTGGGTCTGGGTCATCACTGCTCTCCTTCGAAGACGATGTGCTCGAGCTGGCCGGATCAGGCGAACGCCGTGGACACGGCGGCGTGGGTGATCGATCCGGCCTTGGTGTTGAGACCCTGTCGCAGCCCGGGATCGCGGCTGAACGCTTCGTCGACGCCGAGTGCGGCAAGGCGACGGAGGTAGGGGAATGTCGCGTTGGTCAGCGCCCGGGTCGAGGTCCGCGGCACGGCGCCCGACATGTTCGCCACGCAGTAGTGCGTGATGCCGTCGACGTCGTACGTCGGTGCCTCGTAGGTCGTGGGCCGTGACGTCTCGAAGCAGCCGCCCTGGTCGATGGCGACGTCGATGAGCAGGGCGCCGGGCTTGAGCCGGCGCAGATCGTCGCGGGTGAGCAGCTGCGGCGCGGCGGCCCCGGGGACGAGGACGGCCCCGATGACGACGTCGGAGTCCTCGAGCATCGAGATCGCCGGCCCACCCTCGGAGTGGAGCACCTGCGCCGAGGAGCCGAAAAGCTCCTCGAGCTCGCGGACCCGGTGCGGCGAGGTGTCCACGATCGTGACCTCCGCGCGCATGCCCACGGCAAGAGATGCCGCCTGGGTGCCGACGACGCCGCCGCCGAGCACCGTGACCTTGGCGGGCGCGACGCCCGGCGATCCGCCGAGGAGCAGCCCCGGCCCGCCGAACGGGTGCATCAGGTACTGACCCGCGGCGTGCGCCGCCAGTCGACCAGCGACCTCGCTCATCGGCTTGAGGAGCGGCAGGTCGCCACGCTCGTCCACGACCGTCTCGTAGGCGATGGCGGTGACCCGGTTGCGGAGC
>JALZCZ010000069.1 GCA_030862825.1 Actinomycetota bacterium
GACCTGATGAGCGCGCTCGAGACGTGCTCGAGCAGCGTCACCGTGCAGAAGGTCACGACCGGCCGCTACATCGCCTACCTGGCCGGACCGGACGGCGGCAACGGGCGCCGACTGCGGCTGGTCGGCGGCAGCCAGGCCGAGTACGCCGCACACGTCGTCCGCACCGTCCAGCAGGCCGTCGTCGACGACCCCGGCGCACACGTGATGATGGTCGGCTCGGCGCAGGGCGGGGTGGCCGCCGCGGAGGTGGCGGCCTCGGCCCGGTCGGACGCCTTCGTGATCGACCAGGTGGTCACGGCCGGTGCCCCGTCGGCCCACGTGCCGCGGATCCCGGAGACGATCCGGGTGCTGTCGCTCGAGGACCGATCGGACCCCGTCGCCCTGCTCGGGTCGCTGGTCAGCGCCGGCGCCGCCAACCGGGTGACCGTCGTGTTCGACGGAGCCGAGGCCGACGGCCAGAGCATCTACGTCGCCGGCGGCCGCGCGGCCGACGAGGCCGGTCATCCGGAGCTCCGGGACGAGATCGCCCGGATCCAGGGTCTGGGCTACCTGGCTGGTTGACCGTCAGAAACTGCCATTGAACGATGACGTGCACCCGAGGCAGGCCGACGTGGCCACCAGACCGACCGCAGGCCGATCGGCGTCCCGATAGGCGCTCATCTCACGGCGGAGGCCGCATCATCGCGCCTTCGCCGACGACGGCCCACCACGGGTACAGCTGAAGAGCCAGCCTTCTGACGCGTCAACCTGCACTAACCCGCCAGCTCATGCACGAACTCGCCCAGCTGGGTGAGGTTGCGGCACTCGACCATCGGCACGATGTCGCCGTACGTCGGCGCGGCGGAGTCGCCGGTGCCCCAGTGGCGCCGGTGCTCCGGGTTGAGCCACCAGGCGTGCCGGGCGGTGCCGGCCAGGTCCTTCAGCACGCCCTCGTTGAGTTCGCTGTAGTTGGAGCGGGCGTCGCCCAGGATCAGCAGCGACGACTTCGGGCCGAGGGCGTCGCCATGCTCCTCGGCGAACTTGGCGAACGCCCGGCCGTAGTTGGTGCGACCCCACAGTGCCGCGTACGCGGTGCTCGCGGCCAAATCGGCCATCACGTCGGCGACGTCGGCCCCGGGCCGGAAGTGGTGGGTGACCTCGTGCACGTGGTCGATGAACGTGAAGGCCCGCACCTTCTGGAACTGGTCCTGCAGCGCGAAGACCAGCAGGAGCGTGAACTGCGCGAAGTTCGCCACCGAGCCGCTGACGTCGCACAGCACGACCAGTTCGGTGCGGTGCGGCCGCTTGGGCCTGTGGTGGGTGGTGAGCGGCACGCCGCCGGTCGACATCGAGGCGCGGACGGTACGCCGGAAATCGAGCGGCCCGCGGCGCTTGGCGTGGTGCTCCTGGGTCAGTCGGGTGGCCAGCCGGCGGGCCAGCGGGTAGATCTCGCGGCGCATCTCCTCCAGGTCGGCCTTCCTGGCCGAGGTGAAGTCGAGGCGGTCGATGCTCGGCCGGATCGCGACGTTGGCGACGTGGTCGGGCCCCTTCTCCTCGGCGATCCGGCGCCGGGCGTCGTCCTCGACCAGCTTCGTGAAGCCACCGATCCGGCGCCCGGCCGAGCGCTGCGCCTCCTCATCGGTGCGCCCCTCGCCCAGTAGCGCCTGCACGACCCGGTCGACCAGCTCCGACGGCGCCACCCGCTGCAGCGCCGTGTACGCCGACCACGACGACAGCCCCGGCCCGCGGCCCGGCATCGCCCCGAACCGGCCGACCATCTCCGCGGCCAGCTCGGCCATCCGCTGCCGGTCGTCCTGCTCGAGCGCCTCCTGCAGGGTGGCGCGGAAGTCGCTGAGCGCCTGCGCGTTGTCGCGCACCTGGCCGGCCTCGTCGGCGCGGTCCCCCTCGGCGGCGGACGCCCCGCTGCCGACCAGCCGCGGGAAGTAGATCTCGAAGAGCGCGTCGAACGTCGGGCGCTGGGTCTGCTTCTTGACCAGGGTGGCGGCGTACGCCGCGCGCACGACGGTGCGGTCGGTCCAGTCGAGAGCGGTGAGCGCGCCGATCGCGTCGAGGTCCTCGGCCAGCGAGACCGACAGCCCGGCCGCCCGCAGCGCCTCCAGGAAGGCGATGTGGCGGTCGACCAGACCCGACGTCATCCGCGCAACCTCAGCTCCTTGACCGCGCGGTCGTGGTCGGAGGCGTGCTTGAGGATCACGCCGAGGGTGTCGTCGACCACCTTGTCGTCGAGGTCGCGGATCTCCAGGGCGATCAGGGTGCGGGCCCAGTCGACCGACTCCGCGATCGAGGGGGCCTTCTTCAGCTCGAGCTCGCGCAGCCGGCCGATCGTGGCCACCAGCTGCTCGGCCACGCGGTCGTCGAGGCCCGGCACCTGCGACGACACGATCTCGCGCTCGCGGTCGGCGTCCGGGTAGTCGAGGTGCAGGTAGAGGCACCGGCGCTTGACCGCCTCGGAGAGCTCCCGGGTCGCGTTGGAGGTGAGCACGACGAACGGCCGGCGCGTCGCGATCACCGTGCCCAGCTCGGGGATGGTGACCTGGAAGTCCGACAGCACCTCGAGCAGCAGCCCCTCGACCTCGACGTCGGTCTTGTCCACCTCGTCGATCAGCAGCACCGTCGGCTGCTCGCGCATGATCGCGGTCAGCAGTGGCCGGGTGAGCAGGAACTCCTCGGTGAAGATGTCGTCGTGGGTCTGCGACCAGGCCTGGTCGGTGTGGGTGGACTGGATGCGCAGCAGCTGCTTCTTGTAGTTCCACTCGTAGAGCGCGCGAGCCTCGTCGAGACCCTCGTAACACTGCAGCCGGACCAGGTCGGCGTCCGTCGCCCGGGCCACTGCCTTGGCCAGCTCGGTCTTGCCGACACCGGCCGGACCCTCGACCAGGAGCGGCTTCTCCAGCGCGCCGGCCAGGAAGGCGGTGGTGGCCGTGGCCGGGTCGGCGAGGTAGCCGACGGCGCTCAGCCGGTCCGCCACCTCCGCGGGCGAGGAGAACCACGTCATGTCGGCCATCCTCGCGCATCGCCGTCACCCGCTGCCCGACGGATCGTTGTCCAGGACGTGATCACCACCCGCCGGCCGCTCGCGCCGACCGCGGCCACGGCCGCCGCGCTCGGCGTGGTGCTGCTCGTGCTGGTGTCCGGGCTCGTGACGAGGACCCCGACCCGCGCCCAGGATCCGGCGGCGCTCCGGCTCGACCTGGGCGCGCGGGACCTGCGGGCCGCGATGGTCGAGCACGACTGCACGACCACCGGGTTCGGCGACAGCGCGACCCCGCGGTCGGCGCTGATCCGGCACGACGGCCGGCTCCAGCACGTGGGCTTCGAACGGGCCTGGTCGGTCTTCACGGGCGAACGGCCCGGCGTACTCCTCGCGGTGTGCCTGAGCTCAGTCGCCGAAGGAGCCGTGGCGTCCCGCTCCTGACGCGAACCGCGCCGCGCCCTCCTGCGCGCCGTCGGCCAGCGAGCGCATCCCGTGGTCGAGCTCGACCCGCATCGCATCTGCCTCCGCCAGGCCCTCCTGGTCGAGCGCCGAGAGACGGTCGTTGCGCAGGCAGGCCTGGGGCAGTCCGGCGATCTCCGCGGCCAGGGCCTCGGACCGGGCTCGCGCCGTGCCGGGCTGTACGACGCGGTCGGCCAGGCCGATCCGCAGCGCCTCGTCGGCCGCGACCGGGCGTCCGGTGAGGATCAGGTCCATCGCGCGCCCGGCACCCACCAGCCGCGGCAGCCGGACGGTGCCGCCATCGATGAGCGGGACGCCCCAGCGCCGGCAGAACACACCGAACGTCGCGTCCGCGGCGACGACCCGGAGGTCGCACCAGATCGCCAGCTCGAGACCGCCGGCGACAGCGTGGCCCTCCACGGCGGCGATGACCGGCTTGGAGAGCCGCATCCGGGTCGGGCCCATCGGACCGTCACCGTCGGTGGTCACCTGGTTGCCCCGCGCGGTGCCGAACGCCTTGAGGTCCGCGCCGGCGCAGAACGTGCCGCCCGCCCCCGTCAGCACCGCGACCGACTGCGTCTCGTCGGCGTCGAAGGCGCGGAACGCGTCGGCCAGCGCGGCAGCGGTCGGCCCGTCGACGGCGTTGCGCGCCTCGGGTCGGTCGATCACGACTGTGGTGACGGGGCCGGTGGTCTCGGCGGTGACGGTCATGCTGCGCAGGCTAAACGAGGTGCCGGCCGGCGCAGGCTAGTCGCCCGGCCGCACCATGATCTTCACGTGCCGGTCGGCCGGGTCGGGTGCGAGCGCCGAGGCGACGTCGTCGAGACCCACCGCCCCGGTCACGAGGCTGTCGAGGTCGACCGCGCCGGACGCCGCGAGGCCGATCGCTGTCGGCCAGGTGTGGGCGTAGCGGAAGGTGCCGGTCACCCGGAGCTCGCGGTTCTGGACCAGCGGCACCGGCAGCGCCAACCGGTCGGCGCCCATGCCGACCAGGACCGCCGTGCCGGCCGGCCGGACCACCTCGAGCCCGGCCAGCACCGCGGCCTCGACCCCGCTGCAGTCCACGAACGCGTCGACCTCCACGCCGTCCAGCGCCCCGGCCGGGACCGGGTCGAGGACGTCGGTCGCGCCGTGGCGGCGGGCCAGCTCGCGGCGCCCGGGGTCGACGTCGGTGGCCACGACCGTCGTCGCGCCGATCGCCCGGGCGACCGCGACGACCAGCAGCCCGATCGGGCCCGCGCCGCTGACCAGGACCGACGCACCCGCGCCGGTGCCGGCCTTGTGATGGGCCCAGATCGCCACCGAGAGCGGCTCGAGCAGGCCGGCCGCGTCATCGGAGATCGAGTCCGGCACGGCATGGGCGAAGTCGGACGGTACGGCGAGGTAGCCGCAGAACGCGCCGTCCACCGGTGGCGTCGCGAGGAACCGGACGGTCGAGCACAGGTTGTAGCGACCCGTCCGGCACTCGCGGCAGCGCCCGCACGGGATACCGGGCTCCACGGAGACGCGCTCCCCCACCCGCGCTACCGGTACGCCGTCGCCGACCGCGACCACCCGGCCACCCGCCTCGTGCCCGAGCACCAGCGGTTGCTCGACGACGTGGCCGCCGATCCGACCGTGCTCGTAGTAGTGGACATCGGAGCCACAGACCCCGACCGACCCGATCTGCACCAGCACCTCGCCAGCGGCCGGTCTCGGCACCGGCCGCTCCTCGACCCTGACCTCGCGGATCCCGTCCAGCACCGCAGCCCGCATCGTGCCGGGCAGCGTCACTTGATGGCACCCATCGAGAGGCCCCGGACCAGCTGCTTCTGGGCGACCCAGCCCGCGATCACGACCGGCAGCGCGGCCATCGTCGCCGCGGCCGACAGCTGGGCGAAGAACAGGCCCTCGCTGGTGATGAAGCCGACCAGGAAGACTGGCACCGTGCCCGCCCGGGCGGCCGTGAGGTTGACCGAGAAGAAGAACTCGTTCCACGCGAAGATCACGCAGATCAGGGCGGTGGCGGCGATGCCGGGGGCGATCATCGGCAGCAGCACCTCGCGGAACGACGACAGCATCCCGGCGCCATCGACCTGGGCGGCCTCCAGCACCTCTCCCGGCACCTCCAACATGAACGAGCGGAGCATCCACACCGCGATCGGCAGGTTCATCGAGGTGAACAGGATGATCATCGTCCAGATGTTGTCGAGCAGGCCGGTGCGCTGGGTGATGACGTAGAGCGGCACGATCACGGCAACCACCGGCAGCATCTTGGTGGAGATGAAGAAGAACAGGACGTCGGACGTCTTCGCGATCGGCCGGATCGAGAGTGCGTACGCCGCCGGGACGGCCAGCATCAGCACCAGCAGCGTCGAGACCAGGGTCGCGAACGCCGAGTTGCCAACGTAGGGCCAGAAGCCGGAGTCGAAGACCCCCTTGAACTGGTCGAGGGTCGGGCTGAACGCGATCTTCGGTGTGTCCGTCGAGGCGTCGACCTCCTGCTTGAAGGCGGTCAGCACCATCCACGCGATGGGGAAGAAGAACACCAGGCCGATCAGCCAGGTCGCGCCGGTGGCGACCTTGCCGCCGAGGGCGGCGCGGTTGCCGCTCCGCACGTCGGCGGCAGCGGTAGCGGTGGCGGATGCGTGGCTCATCGGCTCTCCTCCAGGTCGAAGCTCTTGAAGATCGTCCGCAGCGCCACCGTGGCCACGATGATCGTGCCGATCACGACGACCACACCCATGGCCGCGGACTGGCCGACGTCGAAGCCGAGGAAGGCCCGCTGGTAGATGTAGAAGGGCAGGTTGGTGCTGGCCGTGCCCGGCCCGCCCTGGGTCAGCATGTAGATCTGGTCGAACGTGTTGACGACGTAGATCGCGCCCAGCAGTGTCGAGAGCTCGATGTAGCGACGCATGTGCGGAAGCGTGATGTGCACGAAGGTGCGCCACCGGTTGGCGCCGTCGACCGACGCCGCCTCGAGCACGTCCTTGGGTTGCGCCTGCAGGCCGGCCAGGAGCAGCAGCATCATGAACGGAGTCCACTGCCAGACGAGGGTCAGGATGACCGAGGCCATCGGGTAGCGGGTGACCCAGTCGGTCTCTCCCGCGCCCAACGGCCCGAGCACGAAGTTGATCAGGCCGTAGACCGGGTCGAGCATCATGTACTTCCACAGCAGCGCGCCAGCCACCGGCATCAACAGGAACGGCGTGATGAGCAGCGTGCGGACGATGCCGCGGCCGACGAACTTGCGGTCCAGGAGGATCGCCAGCCCGAGGCCGAGCAGCAGCGAGATCACCACGCAACCCCCGGTGATCACGATGGTGTGCAGCGCGGCACTGCGGAACGTGCTGTCCGAGAAGACGTCGATGTAGTTCTGGAATCCGACGAACTTCTCCGAACCCGGCCGCACCAGGTTCCAGGACTGAAGGCTGTACCAGAGAGTCAGGAGGAACGGCAGCTGGGTGACGACGATCGCGAAGATCAGCGCCGGCATCAGCGGCGCCCGCCTGGACCAGCCCTCCTTCCGGGTCGACCTCCGGACGGCCGGCGGCGCGGACGCGCGCACCGGAGCGGTGACGGTGGCCATCAGTTCTCCTCCTGGTAGGACTCCGCGACGGTCTCGGCGTACTTCTGGGACTGCTCGAGCGCCTCGTCGACGCTGATCTGGCCCGCAATGGCGGCGGAGATCTGTTGACTGACCCGGGTGCCGAGGTCCTGGAACTCCGGGATCCCCACGAACTGGATGCCGGGATAGGGCACCGGCTCGACCATGGTGTTCTCCTGGTTGGCGTCGCTCAGGGCAGTCAGCGTGGGCTCGGCGTAGGCCTCGGCGACCTCGGCGTACTCCGGATGCTCGTACGTCGACTGCCTGCTGCCCGGCGGCACCCGTTCCCAACCGAGCTCGTTTCCGACCAGCTCGATGTAGTCCTTGTCGGTCACCCAGGACAGGAACTTCCACGCGGCGTCGGGGTTGTCGGAGCTCTCCGGGATCGCTAGCGACCAGGAGTAGAGCCAGCCCGACGACTCGGTGTCGACGACCGGGGCCTGGGCGTAGCCGTTCTTGCCGACCACCTGGCTGTCCGACGGCGACTCCACCGTGCTCACCATCGCCGTGGCGTCGTACCACATCGCGGCCTGACCCTGGCTGTAGCGGGTGATGCACTCGCCGTAGCCCGCGGTGGCGGCGCCGGAGATGCCGTAGTCGCGCACCAGGTCGACGTAGAACTTCGTGGCCTCACGGAACTCCGGGTCCTCGAGACCGGCGTTCCACTCCTCGTCGAACCAGTGGCCGCCGAACGTGTTGACGACGGTGTCCATCGGCGCGAGGTTCTCGCCCCAGCCGGGAAGGCCGCGCAGGCAGATCCCGGTCATGCCGTTGTCGGGGTCGTGCAGCTCGGCGGCCAGGTCGCGGACCTCCTGCCACGTGGGACGGTCGGGCATGGTCAGGCCCGCCTGGTCGAAGAGATCCTTGCGGTAGACCAGGAACGAGGACTCCCCGTAGAACGGCACGGAGTACATGTCACCCTCGTAGGACAGCGCCTCGCGGATCGACGGGATGAAGTCGTCGGGGTCGTAGCCCTCGGTCTCGTCGATGTAGGGCTGCAGGTTGACCAGCCACCCGTTGTCGGCCCACTGGGGCGTCTCGAAGTTGCTGATCATCACCGCATCGAACTCGCCGCCGCCGGTGGCGACCGACGCGGTGATCTTGGCCCGCGCCTCGTTCTCGGGCAGGGAGACGAACTTGATGTCGATGTCGGGGTTCTCCTCCTCGAACTTCTCCGACAGATCGATCGCGTCCTCCATCTGCGGGTTCGAGACGATCGCGATCACCAGCTGGTCCTTCGGCGCCCCGATCGTGCCGGCGCCGGCGCAACCGGTGGCCGTGACGAGCGCCAGCGCGGCGCTCACGGCGTATGCCTTGCGGATCCGCATGCTCAGACCTCCGTGGTGGATGGCTGGGTCGAAAGGGAGGGCAGCACCTGGACCTTGACCCCGGTGCCGCGGCGGACGACGTCGAGCGCGTCGGCGTACTGCTCCAACGGGAAGCGGTGGGTCACCAGGCCCGTGGTGTCGACGGTGCCGCCGCTGACCAGGTCGAGGGCGGCACCGAAGCTGTGCAGGACGGCCATCGAGCCGACCACCGTGATCTCGTCGTTGTAGACGCGGAACGGCGAGAGTGCGACCCGCGCCTCCTCGGGCGCGACCCCGAACACCAGGAAGCGGCCGCCGCGCACCACCGCGTCGAGCGCCTGCTCGATCACGGGAGCCACGCCGGTCACGTCGACCACCGCGTCGTACTGCCGGCCGTCGAGCTCCGCGATCGAGCCCGCGGTGTGCGCCGCGCCCATCTCCGCGGCGAGGCGGAGCTTGTCGGGCACCCGGTCGACCGCGGTCACCGACACACCCGAACGCTCGAGGAGCTGAGTCAGCAGCAGACCCATCGTGCCGACACCCACGACGAGCGCCGACTCGCCCGCTTCGGTGCCCAGCCGACGCAGGCCGTGCACCGCGCAGGAGACCGGCTCGACCAGGGCCGCCTGCTCGAAGCTCACCTCGTCGGGCAGGGCGTAGGCCTGCCGGGCGGGGACGGCCACGAGCTCGGCGAACGCGCCGTCGACGGTGTCGCCGGTCGCGCCCCAGTTGGCGCAGAGGTTGCCGCGGCCGCGTCGGCAGGCCGCGCAGTGGCCGCAGAAGAGGGACGGGTCGACCGCCACCCGCACGCCCTCGGCGAGGCCGGTATCGACGTCGGAGCCGAGCCCGACCACGGTGCCGGCGAACTCGTGGCCGGGGATGATCGGGTACGGCGTCGGCGCGAAGTGGCCGTCGGCGATGTGGAGGTCGGTGCCGCAGACCCCGCATGCCGCGACCGCGACGAGCACCTCGCCTGGGCCGGGCTTCGGATCTGGTCGCTCTCCGACCTCGATCCGACCCGGCTCGATGATCTGTACTGCTTTCACGAATTTCCCGCCCGAGGTATCGACGCGCTCAGATGAGCATGATTAACTTCGTATGAGCAATATGTCCCACGTCACAACGAAATGTCAAGGAGGTGCTGTGCCCCGGACCCCGGAGACCCCAGCGGGCGGGCCCGCCTGGATGGTGCAGGCAGCGGAGATCGCCCGGCTCTTCTACTTCGAGGGTCAGTCCAAGGTGCAGATCGCCGATCAGCTCCGGCTGTCGCGGTTCAAGGTGGCCCGGATCCTCGACGAGGCGCGCGAGCGCGGGCTGGTCGAGGTGACCATGAGGTTCCCGGCCGCGATCGACACCGACCTCTCGGTGCGGCTGGCCCGACACCTCGGCATCGAACGGTCGCTGGTGCTCGCGGGTGAGGCCGACGACGCGACCACCCGCGCCGAGCTGGGCGTGCTGGTGGCCGGGCTGCTCACCGAGATCGTCTCGCCCGACGACGTGCTGGGTCTGACCTGCAGCCGCACGGTCACCGCCACCACCGAGGCGCTGCAACGGCTGGCGCCGTGCGACGTCCTCCAGCTGAGCGGGACCCTCGCCGGGATGGGGCACGACGTCGGCAGCGTCGAGAGCGTGCGCCGCGCCGCCCAGGTCGGCGGCGGCATCGCTCACCCGATCTACGCACCGCTGGTGGTGCAGGACGCCGAGACGGCGGCGTCGCTGGCGAGGCAGCCCGGCATCCGCGCCACGCTCGACCGGGTCGGCGACGTCACCGTTGCCGTCGTCGCGATCGGCGCCTGGCGGGCCGGCTACTCCACCGTCTGGGACGCCGTCTCGGTCGAGGAGAGGAAGCAGACCGCGGCCGCGGGGGCGATCGGAGAGATCGGTGGCCGCTGCTTCGATGAGGACGGCAACGCTGTGCGGGGACCGGTCGACGATCGCGTGGTCGGCATGACTCTCGAGCAGCTCCGGTCGGTCCCGCACGTCGTCGCCATCGCGTACGGCGAGGGCCGCAGCCAGGCGGTGCGAGCCGTCGCGCGCAGCGGCACGGTGCACACCTTGGTGTGCGACGCCGCGATCGCCGCTCACCTGCTGGCCCAGCCACCCCTGACGAGCGACGAGGAGGCGTCTTGACCGTTGTCTCTGTCTCTGGTCGGGCGCGTGACCTCGATCACAATGACCTAGGATCGACAGGGCTGTCACGCGACGGCACGATCCATCGCCCTACCGGAGGAGGCGCCGCACCCACCACCAGCTGAGCCCCACACCCACCCTTTACAACGGATCGTCCGGCACGTTCCTGCCGGTGAAGGAGAACTGATCGTCATGGCAACTGTCACCTACGACAAGGCGCAGCGGGTCTACCCCGGCGCCGACAAGCCCGCCGTCGACAACCTCGAGCTCGAGATCGGCGACGGAGAGTTCATGGTCCTGGTGGGACCTTCCGGTTGCGGCAAGTCGACCTCCCTGCGGATGCTCGCGGGCCTGGAGGAGGTGACCTCCGGCGCCATCCACATCGGCGACCGCGACATCACCCACCTGCCGCCCAAGGACCGCGACATCGCGATGGTCTTCCAGAACTACGCGCTCTACCCGCACATGACGGTCGCCGAGAACATGGCGTTCTCGCTGAAGATGGCCGGCATCGGCAAGGAGGAGCGGCGTACCCGGGTCGAGGAGGCCGCCCGCCTTCTCGACCTCGCCGACTTCCTCGACCGCAAGCCGAAGGCCCTCTCCGGTGGCCAGCGGCAGCGGGTGGCGATGGGCCGGGCGATCGTGCGCCAGCCCCAGGTGTTCTGCATGGACGAGCCGCTGTCGAACCTCGACGCCAAGCTGCGGGTCTCGACCCGCACCCAGATCGCCGCCCTCCAGCAGCGGCTGGGCGTCACCACCGTCTACGTCACCCACGACCAGGTCGAGGCGATGACCATGGGCGACCGGGTCGCCGTGATGAAGGACGGCCTGCTCCAGCAGGTCGACATACCCCTGGCCCTCTACGACAAGCCCGCGAACCTGTTCGTTGCGGGCTTCATCGGGTCGCCGGGCATGAATTTGATGAAGGCGACCGCCAAGGAGGGCCAGGCCTCGATCGGCGGCTACGCCGTGCCGATCCCGCGCGAGGTCGCGGGCCGGATGTCCGGCAGCGAGGTGACCGTCGGCGTACGCCCCGAGAACTGGCGGATCGTCTCCGCCGAGGACGGCGGGCTGCCCGTCAAGGTCACCGTCGTCGAGGAGCTCGGCGCCGACGGCTTCCTCTACGGCACCAGCGACGTCGGCGGCACGCCCGACAACATCGTGGTCCGGGTCGAGGCCCGTCGCGACCACCAGAAGGGCGAGACGATCTACGTCACCACCGACCCGGCACACGTGCACGTCTTCGACACCGCGTCCGGCGAGCGCCTCAGCGCCTGACCTCTCGGCCCCACGCACAACCAGCAGACCCCGTCCGAACGCGGTTCGGACG
>JALZCZ010000137.1 GCA_030862825.1 Actinomycetota bacterium
TCCGTGAGCCCCTGGAGGGTGCCGAGGACGACGGCCTTCAGGAGATCCCACACGGGGCGGCATCCTACGTAAGACGCCCGCCGGGCGAGCCGTTGCCTCGCCCACGGCCTCGCGACGGCTACCTTTCTGCCATGCAGCTCAGGTCGCTCGGCCGCACCGGCCTGAAGGTCTCCCGCCTCGGTCTCGGCACCATGACCTGGGGCCGCGACACCGACGAGCACGAGGCGCGCGACCAGCTGATCGCCTTCGCGGAGACCGGCGGGACGCTGGTCGACACCGCTGCCGGCTACACCGACGGCGACTCCGAGTCGCTGATCGGCGCCCTGATCGGCGACGTCGTCGCCCGCGACGAGATCGTCCTGGCCACCAAGGCCGGCGTCTCACGACGCACCGGTGAGCGCGTCACCGACACCTCCCGCGGCAACCTGCTCCGCACCCTCGATGGCTCGCTGCGGCGCCTCGGCGTCGACCATGTCGACCTCTGGCAGGTGCACATCTGGAGCGACGAGGCCCCTATCGAGGAGACGCTGACCGCGCTCGACCACGCCGTGACCTCCGGCAGGGCGGCGTACGTCGGGGTCTCCAACTACTCCGGTTGGCAGACGGCCCAGGCCGCGACCTGGCAGCGAGCCGTGCCCGGAAGGGCCGTCCTGGCGTCCACCCAGGTGGAGTACTCGCTGCTCAACCGCGCGGTCGAAACCGAGGTGCTGCCGGCCTGCTCCGCCCTCGGGCTCGGCGTCCTCCCGTGGTCGCCGCTCGGACGCGGCGTGCTGACCGGGAAGTACCGCACGGGCACGCCGACGGACTCTCGCGGCGCCTCACCCGTGTTCTCGAACTTCGTCGGTGCCTACCTCGACGACCGCTCCCACGGCATCGTCGAGGCGGTGGCCCGGGCCGCCGATGGACTGGGCTGGACGCCGCTGGAGGTGGCCCTGGTCTGGGTGCGGGACCGGCCGGGGGTGACCGCGCCGATCGTTGGTGCCCGCACCGCCGCCCAGCTCCGCGGCGCGCTCGACATCGAGGACAAGGCGCTCCCGGCCGAGATCTGCGAGGCCCTCGAGGACGTCTCGGAGGAGTCGTGAACAGGTTCGGTCGGCGCGGGTCGGAGCGTGTGGTCGAGTGGGAGTTCGACCGGCTGACCTTCTCGCGCGAGTTCTCCCGCAACGTGGTGACGCGAGTGCTCGTCGAGCGCGCCGAGTACGGCGGCTGGGAGCTCGACCGGGTCCGGATCACCCCCGACGGCACCCGTCGCGTCGTGCTCCGGCGCAAGATCATCCGGGCGGTCCGCACGGCCTGAAGGGTTGCGGTTTGGTCACCAACCACAGGTTCTGCGGCCGGAAATCTGTGGTTGGTGACCAAACGACAGCCCCCCTGAACCCCCGGCCGGCGCCGAACCCGCTCAGCAGTCGTCGAGGAACCGGTCGAACACGCGGGCACCGAACTCGAGCGCGTCGACGGGGACCCGCTCGTCGATGCCATGGAACAGAGCGGTGAAGTCGAGGTCCGCGGGCAGGCGGAGCGGGGCGAAGCCGTAGGTGCGCATGCCGAGCTTGGTGAAGTGTTTGGCGTCGGTGCCCCCGCTCATGAGGTAGGGCGCCACCACGGCCTCGGCGTCCTCGGCCAGGATCGAGCGGGTCATCGCGTCGACCAGGTCGCCTTCGTACGCCGTCTCCCACGGTCGCTGGTTGGAGACGAAGTCGATGTCGATCCCCTCGCCGCAGAGCTCGGCGATGGTGGCGAAGAACTCGTCCTCGTAGCCCGGCAGGAACCGACCGTCCACGTGAGCGGTCGCCTCGGTCGGGATCACGTTGACCTTGTAACCGGCGCCGAGCATGGTCGGGTTGGCAGTGTTGCGGATGACGGCGCCGAGCATCCGGGTCGCCGTGCCGAACTCGTCGACGAGCGCCTCGGCGTTGTCCGGGGTCACCTCGGTGCCCGCGAGCTCGGCCACCGAGGCCAGCAGCGTCTTCATCGCCGGCGTCAGCCGCACCGGCCACTCGTGGGCGCCGATCCGCGCCACGGCCGCGGTCAGCCGGGTCACCGAGTTGTCGCGGTTGAGCATGGAGCCGTGCCCGGCCGTTCCCCGCGCCGTCAGCCGCATCCACGCCATGCCCTTTTCGGCCGCCTCGATGAGGTAGACCCGGCGGCCGCGCACCGTCGAGCTGAACCCACCGACCTCGCCCACGGCCTCGGTGCAGCCCTCGAGCTCCTCGCGGTGCTCGTTGACGATCACCTCCGCCCCTTTGTGCCCGCCCGCCTCCTCGTCGGCCGTGAAGCAGAGCACGATCGGGCGCTCCGGCACCGCGCCCGCGCGGGTCCGCGCCCGCACGATGGAGAGCAGCATCGCGTCGAAGTCCTTCATGTCGACCGCCCCGCGCCCCCAGACATAGCCGTCGTGGATCTCGCCGCTGAACGGGTCGACCTGCCAGTCCTCCGCAGCAGCGGGTACGACGTCGAGGTGGCCGTGCAGCAACAGCGAGTCGCCCTCGCTGCCGCCCCAGCGCGCCACGACCGAGGTCCGGCCCGGCTCCGTCTCGTAGAGCCGCGACTCGATCCCGACCTCGTCCAGCAGCCCGGCGACGTACTCGGCGGCCTTCCGCTCCCCCGGTCCGTCGTCGTCGCCGTAGTTGGTGGTGTCGATCCGGATCAGCTCGCGGCACAGGTCCACGACCTCACCGGCGGGGTCGTACGACGGGCCCTCGACATCGGTGCTGACATCGGTGCTCATCCCCCCATCCAAGCACCGCCGGTGGCGGCGTCCCCGATGCCGGGGAAACGCTCTTCCTTTGCTATCGTTTCGGCGCACTCGTCCGGGTGGCGGAATTGGCAGACGCGCTAGCTTGAGGTGCTAGTGCCCGTATTAGGGCGTGGGGGTTCAAGTCCCCCCTCGGACACTGGAAAGGCCCTGGCTCCACAGGGCCTTTTCTTCATTTTCCAGCCCCCATCTGCTGGCGTCAGCGACCGACCGGTACGACGTCACCGTGGCGACTCGCCGACGCCGGTGCCGGCACGGTGAGCAGCGCCGCCACCGCGAACGCGAGCAGGAAGAACCGCGAGGGCAGGGGGACGATGGTGACCACCGACGCCACGATGAGGAGCGTCGTGACCCAGCTGGGCGCAGCCTCGATGCGGCGCAGGGCGACTGCCAGGACTACCCCGCTGACCCCCATCACCACGCCGCTGAGGATGAAGGTCGCCGGCACCGCGGCCGGTGGGTTGTCCGCGATGTCCGGGGCACGCTCGACCAGGGCCGGCACCACCACCGCCAGCGTCGACGACGCTCCGACCATCACGGTGCTGGCGAGGAGCAGCACCCACAGCGCGGCCCGGCCGCCCCGGCCCAGCAGCCCGGCGTGACGAACCACCACCCCCACCAGGCCGAGCACCAGCACGCCCGCCGCCGCGAACCCGGCCCAACCCGCCACGACCGCGGTCGTGCTGCCCATGAAGTCCTCGCCCTGGGTGATCTCGCCCCCCAGGACCGCGACCAGCGAGCCCAGCGCCAGTACCCCGCCCACGAGCGCGGCGTTCCGGCCGACCTGCTCCGTCATCTGATCGGTCATCTGCTCCGACATGTCCTGCTCCTTCGTTCGTGTGGTCGCCGGCGGTGGTCACCCCGGCCAGACGAGCATCGGCTCGGGCGGGCGGTCGCCGCGTCGGAGAAGGGGCCGGACTGCGGGGCACCGGAGTACCGACCACGCGGTACCGCGGTACGACGCCATCGGGCCGCGCCGGGCTCTACGCTCCCCTCGTGAGAGACGTCCGAGGTGGCGAGTGGCGGGTGGCGATCGACTGGCTCCCCGTCGTGGCCGTGGCCGTCGTCGCGCAGGCCGCCATCGGGCTCGAGCAGCCCTGGACCGGTTCGGACCTGGACCTGGCGGCAACCTCGCTCCTGCTGAGCCTCCCCCTGGCCCTGCGCCGCCGACATCCGCTCGGCACCGACGTCCTGGTCGTCGTGGCGCTGGTGACCCAGATGGCGCTCGGCGGCAGCCTGCACTTCGGCTCGTTCGTGGCCGTCCTGGTCGCCGCCCACGCGACCGGCCGCCACCCCGAGCGGTGGCCGGTGTCCGTGCTCGGCGGAGCCGTGCTCCTGGCCGGCGCGCTGGGGGCCAACGTCCGCAGCACGATCGACCAGCCCGACGAGATCTTCTTCCCGGTGTTCTACGTCGCCGCGGCGGTCGCCTCCGGCCGCCTCGTCCGCCGGTTCGCCAGCCAGGCCGAGGACCTCCGCGCTGCCAACGCCGCCCTGGCTCGGGAGCGTGACACTGCGGAGCGCCTGTCCGTCGCCACCGAACGGATCCGTCTGGCCCGAGAGCTGCACGACGTGGTCGCGCACCTGCTCACGGTGATGGTCGTGCAGGCCGAGGCCGGGGAGGCCTCCCTCGATCAGGACCCGGAGGCGGCACGGCGGGCGCTTCGACGCATCCAGAGCACCGGCCGCGAGGGGCTCGGGGATCTCCGGAGCATGGTCCGCGTGCTCCGCAGCGGTGACGAGGACCTGCCGCGCCCGGGATCGCTGACCTCGACACCCTTGCCGCGGTGCTGGGCGAGGCCGGTCTCGATGTGCGGGTCCATCGCGACGACGATCTCGACCACCTCGATCGCGACCTCGGCGCGCAGCTGTTCCGGATCGTCCAGGAAGCGTTGACGAACATCGTCAAGCACAGCGCCGCGAGCATGGCCACGGTGCAGGTCTCCTGCGGTCGCGGGGAGGTGCGCCTCGAGGTCCGCGACCCCGGACCCGGCCTCGGCAACACCGGCACCGGCGGCCACGGCATCCCTGGCATGGCCGAGCGTCTGACGGCGTACGCCGGCACCGTCGAGGCGGGAGCCAGGGGTGACGGGTTCGCCGTCCTCGTTCGCGTGCCCGAGACCTTCACCGCTCCTGCTCGGGACCTGGCGGGCCGGTGACCGTCCGGCTGCTGGTCGCCGACGACCAGGACCTGATCCGCGAGGGTCTGGCGACGATCCTGGCCGCCCAGCCGGACCTGGAGGTCGTCGGCGCCGCGACCGACGGCGAGGAGGCCGTGCGTCTGGTCCGTGAGCTCCGGCCCGACGTCACCCTGATGGACATCCGGATGCCGCGCACGGACGGTCTCCAGGCGACCCGGCAGCTGCTGGTCGGCACCGAGCATCCGCCGACCCGGGTGCTCGTGCTGACCACGTTCGACGACGACGCCCTGGTGCTCGACGCCCTGCGGGCCGGCGCAAGCGGGTTCCTGCTCAAGGATGTTCCTCGTCGCCGGCTCGTCGAGGCCATCCACGCGGTGCACGCCGGCGACCTCGAGCTCTCGCCCGCGATCACCCGACGGCTGGTCGAGCGCCAGCTCGGCGTCCGCCGTGACCCGGGTCGGGCGGCGGCGCTCGGCCGGCTCACCGAGCGTGAGGTCGAGGTGCTCCGGCTGATCGCCCGCGGCGCCAGCAACACCGAGCTCGCCGAGGGCCTGCACCTCAGCCAGAGCACCATCAAGACCCACGTCGGTCAGCTGCTGCACAAGCTCGAGGTGCGCGACCGGGTGCAGCTGGTGATCTTCGCCTACGACGTGGGCCTGGTGGACTGAGCCCGCCGTCACGGCGTCGAGCGCGGGTCCGCCATGCTGGGCGGGTGAGCGCACCGTTCCGCCTCGGCTTCGTGACCGGCGCGACCCCCGACAAGTGGGCCCGGACCTGGCGGGAGCGCCGCCGCGACCCGCTCGAGCTGGTGCCGGTCGACGAGGCCACCCAAGAGGTGGGGGTGCGCGAGGGCACGCTCGACATGGCCCTGGTGCGGCTGCCCGTCGACCGCGAGAACCTCCACTGCATCCCCTTGTACGACGAGCTGCCGGTCGTCGTGGCGGGTGCGGAGCACTTGGTGGCGGCGGCCGACCACGAGGTCGTGCTCGACGACCTGGCCGACGAGCAGCTGGTCCGCCCGCACGCCTCGGGCTGGACACCTCGCGCCGAACAGCTCTCGTGGCCGCCGATGACCGAGAAGGACGCGATCGAGACCGTGGCCGGCGGGACCGGCGTGGTGATCGTGCCGATGTCGGTCGCCCGCCTCTACGCCCGCAAGGACGTCGTTCAGCGGCCGGTCGCGGATCTCCCGCCCACGAAGGTCGGGCTGGTCTGGTTGATAGACAACCATGACGAGCGGGTACAGGTCTTCATCGGCATCGTCCGCGGACGCACGGAGCGGTCGACGCGCGGCTGACCTCGGCCAAGTTGTTCCGGCCCGGCCTTTCGGGTACTGGTGGATGGTGACCACTCGAGAGGACAGCTCCCCGACCAACCAGCGCCGCCGGACCCTCGACGTCGTCCCGCACCCCGCGCTGGACGCGCGACTCGAGGAGGAGAGGCGACCGGGCCCGCTGGGCCTGGACCCCCTCGTTTTCGGTATCCCCGCCGTCCTCGCGATCGCCTTCATCGTCTGGGGCTTCGTGAGCACCGACTCGCTCGCCACCGCCTCGACCGAGGCGCTGACGTGGGTCATGGACAAGATGGGCTGGCTGTTCGTCACGACGGCCAGCGGCTTCGTCGTGTTCACGGTCTGGCTGGCCCTGAGC
This sequence comes from Actinomycetota bacterium, assembly GCA_030862825.1. Classification (GTDB taxonomy): domain Bacteria; phylum Actinomycetota; class Actinomycetes; order Propionibacteriales; family Nocardioidaceae; genus Nocardioides. Next base: position 6,543 of record JALZCZ010000137.1, read on the forward strand.
CGCTACGGGCGGATCCCGCTCGGCCGCGACGACGAGGAGCCGGAGTTCCGCACGGTGTCGTGGTGCGCGATGATGTTCAGCGCCGGGATGGGCATCGGCCTGATGTTCTACGGCGTCAGCGAGCCGCTCGAGTTCTTCGTCAACCCGCCTCCCGGTACCGGTGCGCAGGGCAACCCGGAAGCCGCGCAGAACGCGATGGCCACCACGCTCTTCCACTGGACGCTCCACCCGTGGGCGATCTACGCCGTCGTCGGCCTGGCGATCGCCTACGGCGTCTACCGCAAGGGCCGTCGCCAGCTCATCTCGGCGGCGTTCGAGCCGATCCTGGGACGCCACGCCCACGGAACCGGCGGTCGGGTCATCGACATGCTGGCCATCTTCGCCACGCTCTTCGGGTCGGCCGCCTCGCTCGGCCTCGGCGCGCTGCAGATCCGCAGCGGGCTGGAGATCGTGGGTGGGATCGGCGAGGTCGGCAACGCCCTCCTGGTGGGCGTCATCGCCGTGCTGACGGCTGCGTTCGTGCTCTCCGCGGTGTCCGGTGTGGCCAAGGGCATCCAGTGGCTGTCGAACATCAACATGGTGCTGGCCGTCGGGCTCGCGCTGTTCGTGTTCGTGGTCGGCCCCACGATCTTCATCCTCAACATGCTGCCGACCGCGCTCGGCAGCTACGCGGGCGACCTGTCGATGATGTCGGCACGGACCGGTGCCGAGGGTGCGGCGACCGACGAGTGGCTCCAGCTCTGGACGGTCTTCTACTGGGCCTGGTGGATCTCGTGGACGCCGTTCGTGGGCATGTTCATCGCGCGCATCTCCCGCGGACGCACGATCCGCCAGTTCGTCGCGGGCGTGCTGCTGGTGCCGAGCGTGGTCAGCCTGTTCTGGTTCGCGGTCTTCGGTGGCACCTCGATCCACCTACAGAAGGGCGGCACCGACGTCTACGGCGCGGGCAGCCAGGAGTCTCAGCTGTTCACGACGCTGGAGCAGCTTCCGCTGGCAACCCTGGCCAGCGTGGTGGTGATGGTGCTGGTCGCGATCTTCTTCGTGTCCGGCGCCGACGCCGCCTCGATCGTGATGGGCACGCTCTCGGAGCGGGGCACGACCGACCCGCGCCGCCCGACGGTCATCTTCTGGGGTGTCGCCACCGGGGCGGTGGCCGCGGTGATGCTGCTCGTCGGCGGGGAGGATGCGCTCAACGGCCTGAAGACGATCACGATCGTGGCCGCCCTGCCGTTCGTGGTCGTGATGGTGGGGCTCGCGGTCTCGCTGGTGAAGGACCTGCGGGAGGACCCCCTGATGGTGCGCGGGCAGTACGCCGCCGAGGCGGTGGAGCAGGCCGTGATCACCGGTGTCACCGAGCACGGCGACGACTTCGTGATCTCGGTCGAGCCCACTCGGGACAACGGGGACCCGAAGAAGGTCTAGCGGCAGGGGCGTCTGGCAGATCATGTGCTGCTGCGCGACGGACAGCATTTGCCAGATCCGCCCTACCAGCTGGTGTCGAGCGGCCGGCCCTCGTGGAACCCGGCGGCGGACTGGACGCCGACCAGGGCCCGCTCGTGGAACTCCTCCAGCGTCGACGCTCCGGCGTACGTGCAGGCGGAGCGGACCCCCGAGCAGATCTCGTCGATCAGGTCTTCCACGCCGGGCCGGAGCGGGTCGAGGTACATCCGCGAGGAGGAGATGCCCTCCTCGTAGAGGCCCTTCTTGGCCCGGTCGTAGGCGGACTCGGTCGACGTGCGGCTGGCGACCGCGCGGGCCGAGGCCATCCCGAACGACACCTTGTAGGCCCGGCCGTCCGAGTCCTCCATCAGGTCGCCCGGCGACTCGTGGGTGCCGGCGAACCAGGAGCCGATCATCACCGAGGACGCGCCGGCCGCGAGCGCGAGCGCGACGTCACGCGGATGGCGTACGCCGCCGTCGGCCCACACGTGCTTCCCGAGCTCGCGGGCGGTGGCCGCGCACTCCAGCACCGCGGAGATCTGCGGTCGGCCGACACCGGTCATCATCCGCGTGGTGCACATCGCGCCCGGCCCGACGCCGACCTTGACGATGTCGGCGCCGGCCTCGATCAGCGCGCGGGCGCCCTCCGCGGAGACGACGTTGCCGGCCACGACCGGCGCCGAGGGTGACAGCCCGCGGACCGCGGTCAACGCCTCGATCATCCGGTCCTGGTGGCCGTGCGCGGTGTCGACGACGAGGCAGTCGACGCCCGCGTCGAGCAGCTCGCCGGCGTTGGCCGCCACGTCGCCGTTGACGCCCACGGCCGCTGCGATCCGCAGGCCGCCCGTGGCGTCGACGGCGGGCTGGTAGAGCGTCGCGCGCAGGGCGCCGGCGCGGGTGATCACGCCGACGAGGGAGCCGTCCGGGCTCACCGCCACCGCGAGCGGGGTCTTGGCCCGGTCGATCGCGTCGAAGGCGTCACGGGGGTCGGTGTCGGCCGGCATCACGACGGCGGCCGGCGACATGATCTGGCCCACCTGGGCGAAGCGGTCGACCTCTGCACAGTCCGCCTCGGAGACGACCCCGACCGGTCGCCCGTCGGCCACCACCACCGCCGCGCGGTGCGAGCGCTTCGGGATCAGCGACAGCGCCTCCGCGACCGTCTGGTCCGGCCTCAGCTCGATGGGGGTGTCGAAGACCAGGTGACGCGACTTCACGTAGCTCACGACCTGGGCCACGACGGCGGCCGGGATGTCCTGCGGGATCACCACGAGTCCCCCGCGGCGGGCGACGGTCTCGGCCATCCGCTTGCCGGCGATGGCGGTCATGTTGGACACGACCAGCGGCAGCGTCGCCCCGGTGCCGTCGGCGGTGGCCAGGTCGACGTCGTAGCGGCTGGCGACGGACGACCGGCGCGGCACCATGAAGACGTCGTCGTAGGTCAGGTCGTGCCCGGGGGCTGTCTCGTGGAGGAACTGCACGTGGGTTGACGCTACAGCGAGCGACCGCATCCTTCGCTACTCCTAGGGTTGGCGGATGACCTTCGTCCACCCGGGAGATCCTGACCAGCTCGCCGCCGCAGTGCGGGCAGCACTCGCCGACCGCTTCGACGCCGAGGCCGACACCGTCGGTCGGGCACCGGGACGGGTGAACCTGATCGGCGAGCACACCGACTACAACGGCGGCCCGTGCCTGCCGGTGGCCCTGCCGCACTCGACGTACGTCGCGGTCGCACGACGCGCGGACGACGGCGTCCGGGTCGCGAGCCGGCAGGCCGAGGCCGGCTGGTCCGGCACCCTCGACGAGACCGGACCGGGACAGGTCGACGGGTGGGCGGCGTACGTCGCCGGGGTGGTGTGGGCGATGCGCCAGGACGGGCACCGGCTGCCCGGGATCGACATCGTCGTGGACAGCACGGTGCCGCTGGGTGCGGGCCTGTCCAGCTCGGCGGCGATCGAGTGCGCCACCGCGGTCGCACTGGCGGGCCTGCTCGGGCTCGACCTGTCCCGCGACGTACGCCGTGCGCTCGCCCTGGCCTGCATCCGGGCCGAGGGCGAGGTCGCCGGGGCGCCGACGGGTGGGATGGACCAGATGGTCGCGATGCTCGCCGAGCCCGGCGCCGCGCTGCTCGTGGACTTCGGCGACGACTCCGCCGTGCCGGTGCGTCTCGATCTCGCCGACCACGTGCTGCTGGTGACGGACACCCGCGTCTCCCACGAGCTGACCGACGGCGGCTACGGCTCCCGCCGGGCGGACTGCGAGGAGGCAGCCCGCCAGCTCGGGGTGCCGACGCTGCGCCGGGCGGACCTCGACGACCTGCGCCGGGTCACGGACCCGGTCCGGCGCCGGCGCGCCCACCACGTGATCACCGAGATCGAACGGGTGGAGCGCGCCGTGCTGGCCGTCGAGGGCGACGACCGCCCGGCCCTGGGCCGGCTGCTGCTGGCGTCGCACGAGTCGCTGCGCGACGACTTCGAGGTGTCGTGCGCCGAGCTGGACACGGCGGTGGAGGCTGCGATGGGTGCCGGGGCCCTGGGCGCCCGGATGACCGGCGGCGGCTTCGGCGGTTCCACGGTGGCCCTGGTCCCTAGCACTAAGGTGGAGGAGGTGGCCGAGGCGATCGACGAGGCCTTCGCTGCCGCGGGCTTCGGTCCGCCGCAGCACCTGCTCGCCCCGCCTTCGCGGCCGGCCGGACCGGCGTGAGGTGTGCGGGGTCGTCGGTTCGGGCACCGTGCCGGAGACGACCCAACAGCCGGAAGGGAGCGGAACCGTGGCCGCGATGAAGCCGCTCGGAAAGATCAAGGACACTGCCCTGGACACGATCAAGCATCCCCTGGGCACGACGCAGAAGGCCGTGGGTGTCGCCGTCGGCACGGCCCGTGGGGCGGCGCAGGGCGTGGCGCACGGGGTGTCCGGCCTGCTGCCCGGCCGCAAGCCGGACACCTCGGAGTCCGTCCGCCAGCCGGCGGAGAAGCGGGCCGCGGAGCGCAAGGTGCACGGCGATCCGGTGGCCCCGAAGACGCCGACCCGGAAGCCTGCTGCGGCAAAGAAGACCGCGACCAAGAAGGCTCCAGCACAGAAGGGCACGCGGAAGAAGCGCCCCGCCGAGAAGACCGCTGGCACCTCCCGGAGCACGACCGCCGAGGCCCCCTTGACGGCGGCGGAGGTTGCCGCCGCCGAAGGGGCGGACGTGACCACGCCGGCCGGCACCACCGCAGCAGACGTAGGGACCAACCCCGACACCACCGACACCGGCCTGGAGCAGCCTGGCACCGAGCCGCTGGTCGACCCCGCCACCGTCAAGGCGGTGGCGAGCGAGGCCGAGACGCTGCAGAAGGGCGCCGATCCCGACAAGGGGTGAGAGGGTCGGCCGGCAGTCGGCTCGGCGTATCGCGCGCGTGCTTCAATCGCGGCATGGCCGTCAACGAGAAGCTGAAGCACACCCTCATCGGGGCGGCACGCGTCGCCCGGTCGGCGAGTCTGCAGGTGCGTGACACCGCGGCACCCGTGATCAGGCAGGCGGCACGGCAGGTCAGGTCGCAGCTCGAGCAGCGACGCGCGAGCCCGCCCCCGCCGGAGCCTCCCCCGCCACCGACCCGCGTGGATGAGCCCGAGGCGGCCCCGGCCCCCGCCCCCGAGGCGAAGGAGGCCCCAGCGGCACCCACTCCGGCCGTGGTGGCCAAGAACATCGCCCCCAAGCCGGCCGCAGCGAAGCCGGCGGCGAAGCGGAAACCGGCAAAGAAGGCCGCACCGGGCGCGAAGCTGCCGGTCAGACGGACCGCCGACAAGCCCGACTCCGCCTGACGTCGTGACACTGCCCGACCCGGCGCTGGTGGTGCTGGTCGGGCCGTCCGGCTCGGGCAAGTCCACCTGGGCCGAGACCCGCTACCGACGCGAGGAGATCGTCTCCTCGGACGCATTGCGCGGTGTCGTGGGCAGCGGACCTCACGACCTGGACGCCTCCGACGACGCCTTCGCGATCCTCGAGCAGGTGGTAGCGGCACGGGTCCGTCGCGGTCTCACCACGGTCGTGGACACGCTCGGCTTCGACGCCGGACGTCGCGGTCGGTGGCTGAGCCTGGCCAGGTCGGCCGGGCTGCCCGCCGTGGTGGTCGCGTTCGACACCGGGGCGGAGG
>JALZCZ010000196.1 GCA_030862825.1 Actinomycetota bacterium
CGCTGAACGGGTCGTGTGCCTGACGACGGTCTCCGGACCGGTCTCAGGCACACGACCCGACGGCCGCGGGACGTCGCCACCTGCGTAAGGTGGACGACACATGACAGGGGAGCACACCCGGTCCACCAGGACCCGGGCGCGTGCTGAGAGTGCGGAACAGCCGCAGACCCTCGAACCTGCTCCGGTTAGCACCGGCGAAGGGAGTCCGAATGCAGTCCCGTCCATTGACCCGACCGAGCCCACGGTGGGCGGCGCTGGCCGTCGCCGCCCTGGCGACCGCAACCACCTCGTGCAGCCTCAGCGGAGGCGGTGATGACGAGGGAGAGGAGACCAAGGGCGGCTCGGCCGAGGTCGTCCTGGTCACCCACGAGTCGTTCCAGCTGCCCAAGAAGCTGATCGGGCTGTTCGAGAAGGAGTCCGGCTACCAGCTGGAGATCCGCGGCACCGGCGACGCCGGCGAGCTCACCAACAAGCTGGTGCTGACCAAGGACAACCCCACCGGCGACGTGGCGTTCGGCGTCGACAACACGTTCGCCACCCGCGCGCTGGACGAGGGAGTCTTCGAGGCGTCCGACGTCGAGTGGCCGGCCGGCGTCGGGCAGTACGCGCTGGCCGGCGACGACGACCATGCGCTGACCCCGGTTGACAACGGCAACGTCTGCGTCAACATCGACGACACCTGGTTCGAGCGCGAGGAGATCGCGCCGCCCGAGACGCTCGAAGACCTGACCGAGCCGGCGTACAGGGGGCTGTTCGTGACCCCCGCTGCCACCACCAGCTCGCCCGGCATGGCGTTCCTGCTGACCACCATCGCCGAGTACGGCGACGAGTGGCCGGACTACTGGGAGCGGCTGATGACCAACGACACCCAGATCACCAGCGGCTGGACCGACGCCTACACCGTCGACTTCACCCAGGGCGGCGGCAACGGCGACAGGCCGATCGTGCTGTCCTACGACTCGTCGCCGGCGTTCACCGTGGCCAACGGCGAGTCCACCACGAGCGCCCTGCTCGACACCTGTTTCCTCCAGGTCGAGTACGCCGGCGTGCTGGCCGGCGCGGACAACCCCGAGGGCGCGCAGGCCGTCGTCGAGTGGCTCGTCAGCCCCGAGGTGCAGGCCGCGCTGCCGGAGAACATGTACGTCTTCCCGGTCGCCGACGGCATCGAGCTGCCGACCGAGTGGGCCCAGCACGCGCAGCGGCCGACCGACCCGCACACCGTCGACCCGGCCGACGTGGACGCCAACCGCGACGAATGGCTGCGCGAGTGGGGCGAGATCACTACCAGGTGAGCGGCCGCAGGATCCTCACCCTGGTCGGACTGGCGCTGCTGCCGGTCGGGGTGCTCGCCGTCTTCTTCGTGCTGCCGGTGGCGGGCATGGTGGGCCGCGGGTTCTGGCCGGACGGTGCGTTCGACCCGGGCGCGGTCGCCGAGGTGCTCACCCGGCCTCGCGTGCACCGGGTGCTGTGGTTCACGGTCTGGACCGCGAGCGCGGCCACGGCACTGAGCCTGGTGCTCGGTCTCCCTGCGGCGTACGCCCTGCACCGGCTGGACTTCCCGGGCCGGTCGGTCGTGCGGGGACTGCTGCTGGTGCCGTTCGTGCTGCCGACGGTGGTGGTCGGCGTCGCGTTCCGCCAGCTGCTGCGCGACGACGGTCCCCTGGGGTTCCTGCAGCTCGATGGCACGCCCGTCGCCATCGTGGCCGGCCTGGTCTTCTTCAACGTCGCGGTGGTGATCCGCACCGTCGGCGCTACCTGGGAGTCGCTCGACCGTCGACCGGGCGAGGCCGCGGCCGCCCTCGGGGCGAGCCCCGGCCAGGTCTTCCGTACGGTGACCCTGCCGGCGCTGCGGCCGGCGATCGTCTCGGCCGCGAGCGTGGTGTTCCTCTTCTGCGCGACGGCGTTCGGCGTCATCCTGACCCTCGGCGGCACCCGTTACGCCTCGATCGAGACCGAGATCTACCTGCTCACCACCGACATGCTCGATCTCTCGGCGGCAGCAGCGCTCTCGCTGGTGCAGCTGGTCGTGGTCGTTGTCCTGCTCGCCGTCGCCGGCAGGGCACGAGCCACGCCGGACGGGAGTGTGGCGCGCGTCGTCACGCGTGCCAACCGCGTACGCCGAGGCGACCTGCCGCAGGTGACCCTGACGCTGTTGCTGCTCGTCGCCATCGCGACGCCGGTGCTGACACTGGTGGTCGGCTCGCTCCGCGACGAGACCGGCTGGACCCTGGCCAACTACCGCGCGCTCTCCACGGTCGGCGACAACGAGGCGCTGCTGGTCCCCGTCACTGAAGCATTGCTCAACTCGCTGCGCACCGCAGTCGACGCCACCTGGATGTCGCTGCTGCTCGGCGTCCTGGTCGCCACGGTGGTGACCCGGCGGTCGCGCTCGCGCGCCGAGCGGCGGGTCCGCGGCGCCCTCGACGGTCTCTTCATGCTGCCGCTCGGTGTCTCGGCGGTGACCCTGGGGTTCGGCTTCCTGATCACCCTCGATCGGCCGCCGCTCGACCTGCGCGACTCCGCCCTGCTGGTGCCGATCGCCCAGGCCCTGGTGGCTCTTCCACTCGTGGTCCGCACCCTGGTGCCGGTGCTCGCCGGCATCGACGACCGCCAGCGCCAGGCGGCGGCGTCGCTGGGCGCCGGACCACTCAGGGCGATGCTCTCCGTCGACCTCCCGGTCGTCTGGAAGCCGTTGCTCGCGGCGGCCGGCTTCGCGTTCGCGGTGTCGCTCGGCGAGTTCGGCGCGACGTCGTTCCTGGCCCGTGACGACTTCCCGACGATGCCGATCGTGATCTTCCGCCTGATCGGCCACCCGGGCGAGCTCAACTACGGCATGGCCCTTGCCGCGGCCGTGCTGCTGGCCAGCGTGACCGCTGTCGTGATGCTGGCGGTCGAGCGACTGCGGGTTCCCGCGCTGGGAGCCTGGTGATGCTGGAGATCCGAGGAGTGTCGGTCAGCTATGACGGCGTCCCTGCCGTCGTCGACGCCGACCTCACCGTGCCCGACGGATCGGTACTCGCCGTGCTCGGTCCGTCGGGGTGTGGCAAGTCCAGTCTGCTGCGGGCCATCGCCGGCCTCGAGCCCGTGGGCGCGGGCCGGGTCTGCTGGGACGGCCTCGACCTCCGCGGCACCCCGACCCACAAACGTGGGTTCGCGCTCATGTTCCAGGACGGCCAGCTCTTCAACCACCTGACCGTCGCCCGCAACGTCGGCTACGCCCTCCGGCTGCGCCGCTCCCGCCATCTCGAGACCCGCGTCCGGCAGCTGCTCGAGCTGGTCGGCCTCGAGGGGTACGACGATCGGCTGCCGTCCACCCTCTCCGGCGGCGAGCGACAACGGGTCGCCCTGGCCCGGTCGCTGGCCGCCGAGCCCCGCCTCCTGCTGCTCGACGAACCCCTCTCAGCCCTCGACGCCGGGCTCCGCGAACGGCTCGCGGCCGACCTCGGCGCCATCCTGCGCAGGGCCGGTACCACCGCTCTGATGGTCACCCACGACCACGACGAGGCGTACGCCGTCGCCGATCGCCTCGTGGTGATGCGGGCCGGGCGCGTGGTGCAGGAAGGTGAGATCGCCGACGTCTGGGCCCACCCGGTCGATCCCGACACGGCGCTCTTCCTCGGCTACGCACGGGTGCTCGTGGGCCCGGCCGCAGCCACGGTGCTCGCCGCCGCGCACCTGGCCGAGGCGCCCGCGGTGGCCATGCGGCGGTCGGCCCTCGTGGTCAGCGACGACGGCAGCCTCTCCGGCGTGGTCATCACCGAACAGGCGACGCCCGACCAGGTGCGTCTCGTGGTCGACGTCGCAGGCGTCGGCCAGGTGGACGCGGTCGGCGCCTCCGACCGTCTCCCGCTGCCGGGCGAGCGGGTGACCCTGGCTCTGGATCCGGGCCGGATGGCGGTAATCCGGTGAACCACCTCCTCTTACGCTCATTACACTGGGCAGGTGTATCGCCGTGCCTACGCCCTGCTCGTGGGCAATGCCCTCCTCATGGGCAGCTGCGCGATCATCGCTGCGATCGCGCTCGACAAACGACTCGCAGACCCTGAGGGCAGCTTCCTAGGGCCGTCCTGGCTGCGGCTCCCGTTGCTGCTGACCGGCGCCCTCCTGCTCGACATGCTGCCCCGGGTCATCTGGTACTCCAAGGGCCGGCCGAAGTCGATCCGCCAGATCGTGCGCGAGCGGTTGCGCACCCACTGGACGAAGGAGCGGCTCACACTGGTGGCGCTCGGCATCGCGAGCTTCTACGTGGTCTACGTCAGCTACCGCAACCTGAAGTCGTTCCTGCCATCGATCATCGCGACGGAGTACGACCGCGAGCTGCACCTGCTCGACCGGGCCCTGATGTTCGGCAACGACCCCTCCGACATCCTGCACGCGATCCTCGGCACCGGCGTCACGGCCTGGTTCCTCTCCTACATCTACCTCTGGTTCCTGCCTCTGGTGCCGCTCGCCGTCACCGCCTGGGTGGTCTGGTCGCGCAACCTGTCCTACGGCTACTGGTTCGTGACCTCGCAGTGCATCGCCTGGACCCTCGGCACCGCGTCCTACTACTCGCTGCCCACGCTGGGGCCGGGCTTCGAGTACGCCTCCAAGTACTCCGACCTCCCGGACACGCCGACCGCTGCCCTGATGAGCAATCTCCAGTCCGATCGCGCGACCGTGCTGTGGTTCGACGTCGACGGCTCCATGCAGACCGTCGCCGGCTTCGCCAGCCTGCACTGCGCGATCACGCTGCTGATCGCGCTGATGGTGCAGTTCACGCTCCAGTCGAAGGTCCTGAAGTGGATCTTCTGGGTCAACTTCGGCATCACCGTGGTGGCCACCCTCTACTTCGGCTGGCACTACATCGCGGACGACGTCGCGGGCATCATGATCGCCTTCATCGCCTTCTACCTGGGCGGCATCGCCACCGGTCAGAAGTTCGAACGGCGGAGCCTGCAGTCGCATCCGACGACGACGACGTCCGCGATCCCGGTCGAGAAGAGCTGAGACCGGCTACACAGGTTCACACGCTCGAGGCGTGCCAGTGGTGGTACCAGTCCTCGGGGAGGTCGCGGAACAGGCCGTCCAGCGGCTGGCTCTTCGGCACCGGCGTCCCACCCTGCCGGGTGAGCTCGTTGAGGTGGTCGAAGCGCTTCTTGATCTCCTGAATGGCCGCTTCCTGCTTGGTGGCGTCGTGGGTGAGGAGCGCGTCGCGCCAGATGGACCGGCCGGCGACATAGCCCGACGAGCCGGCGGCGCTGGCGATCTCGATCTGGGTGGCGAAGTCCTCGTAGCCGACACCGGCGGAGAGGACCACCCAGGGTGCCGACGTGCGGGCGTCGAGCTCGGCGACCGCGTCGACCGAGGCGGCGCGGCCGTCCGGGGTGTCGACATAGCCAGGGAACTCCACCTTGAGCACGTCGACGCCGTAGTCGTCGGCGGTGACTGCCGACTCGATGATCCCGCGCACCCGACTGGCCTTCCATTCAGCCGTGGTGGGGTCTTCACCTGGCAGCGGATACCAGATGGGCTCGACGAGGAGCGGCAACGACAGCTCGGCACTGGTGCCGACGAGCTCGTCGAGGAGCTTGAGCTGGTCGTCGGCGGTCTCGGCGTCCGGCCGGAAGAACCAGAGGAGCTTGGCCACATCGACACCGGCGAGCTTCGCCTGTCGGGCGGTCCAGCCCTCCCGGAGGCGGGTACGCCGCGGACCCGGCGGGATGGAGTAGTCCTCGTCCTCGAGGCTGAACATCAGGCCCGTGGACCGGGAGAGCGTGCCGGAGTGGATGAGGTGGCCGCCGTAGAGCGAATCCAGAAGGACCGCAGACACCGAGTCGGCGGCGGTCCGGATCACCGTGTCCTTGGCGCGCACCACGTCGGCGAACGTGACGGTCGACGGGTCGGGGGAGAGCAGCTCGGCGAAGTCGGACAGGTGGTCGATGGCCAGCACATGGAACAGTCCGTCATCCGACAGGACGCGCTGGAGGGAGCGCTGCTTTCCGATGTCCAGCGAGCCCGTGGCCGCGGGGGCCTGCGGAAGAGGGGACGAATTCGTCATGTGGGGACAACTCCTTGGGGTGGGGTCGCGAGCCGAGATGCCCCCTGCGCCACCGGGATTGCCGGAGACGCAGGGAGACGTGCAGGTTTCTGCATGACTCTGCAGGGTTATGCTGGGACTCTAACGACGGAGAACCGGCACGTCAAGGAAAGATGCCGCATAAAACCGCACATCACCCGTATGCTGGCGCCGAATCGGGCCACAGCGGTCCACGACGGACGAAAGGGGCGTCATGGCGACCCGGGCTACGCGCCTTCCCGCGCGACGCAAGGACGAGCTGGCCGCGTACGTCGCGGAGGTGGGTGAGGTGACCGTCAACGACCTCGCCGAGCACTTCGGCGTCTCGGTCGACACGGTGCGTCGCGACCTGGACGAGCTGGCTGTCGACGGCCGCGTCAAGCGGACCCACGGGGGAGCCGTGCGGAGCAGCCCGCTGTCGCGGATGGAGACGTCGTTCACCGAGCGGATGGGTGTCCAGGACGCCGCGAAGAACGCCATCGGCGAAGCGGCGGCGCGGCTGATCGAGGACGGCCAGACGATCCTTCTCAACGGGGGAACCACCGCCTTGGCGGTGCTGCCACATCTGGCCCGGCGGCGCAACCTCACGCTGGTGACGAACAACCTCTGGGCACCGGGAAAGGTCCCGCCGGAGTGCGCTCGTGATGTGTACCTGCTCGGCGGAACCGTGCGCCTGACCTCGCAGGTGACGGTCGGGCCGGTCGAGTTCGCAGGCACCAGCGGCAGCCGCTCCCACCGCATCCATGCAGACATCGCCCTGATCAGCGTCGGCGGGATCGCCTCCGGCCTGGGCTACTCGACCTCCAACCTGCAAGAAGCTCGGATGATGTACGAGATGATGCAGTCGTCGCGCCAGGTCGTCGTCCTCGCCGACCACTCGAAGTTCGGCCGCAGCACGTTCGCCCAGGTCGCTGACCTCGACGTCGCCGACATCCTGGTGACGGACTCGCCCCTCGAGGAGCGCATGGCCGAGGCCCTGTCGACCGCAGAGGTGAAGGTCGTCCTGGCGGGAGAGTCCGCGTCGCGAGACTGACGCGCGCGACTTCCCGCCTGCGGTGACGGGCGTCACGAACTTTGCTTGACGGCATGTGTTGGCTCACCTTAGGCTGCGAAAACCCGCAAGAAGCCGCACAGATCGGCGCGGAACCGCAAACAACCTGAGGAGAATCATGCGCAGAGACGCTCATGCTCGACGAGGAGCGGTGACGCTCCTGGGCACGCTGGTGGCGGCTGTCGCCCTTGCGGGCTGCGGCGGCGATTCCGATGGTGCTGGCAGCGATGGCGGCGCGCTGGAGTTCGCCCAGTGGTGGGAGCCCGAGCTGCCGGAAGGGCAGTTTCGCAAGCTCATGGACGAGTTCGAGGCGGAGTCCGGTGCGGAGGTGAAGCTCCTCAGCGGCCCCTACGACTCCACCAAGGAGCAGGTCGTCGCCGGTGCCGCCGCCGGCACCATCCCCTGTGTCGTCGGCCTCGACGGCGCCTGGGTCAACGACCTCGCCGCGCAGGGAGCCATCACCGACCTCTCCGCCCTGATGTCCGACGAGGGGTACGACGACAGCGAGCTCGCCAGCCAGATCCAGGTCGATGGTGCGACGTACATGATCCCGGTCGTCAACTTCGTGTACCCGATGTTCAGCAACGACGCCCTGCTCAAGGAGGCAGGGGTTGGTGCGGCTCCCACGAACCGCACGGAGTTCGCCGAGGCGGCGCAGAAGGTCAGCGACCTCGGCGACGACGCGAGCGGATGGATCCTGCCGTTGTCGCTCGAGTCGCCGAACGGCATCCAGAACGACGTCATGTCCTGGGTCTGGTCGTCGGGAGGCTCGATGCTCACCGACGACGGCGAACCCGACGTGACCAACGAGGACGTGACCTCGGCGGTGGAGTACATCAAGGGCCTGTGGGACGACGGGGTGATCGCACCCGGCTCCTTCACCATGCAGGAGCAGGACAAGGTCGAGGAGTTCACCAACGGACGGGTCGGCATGATGATCGACTCGTTGGCGCACGTGAACCTGATCCGCGAGAACAACCCCGACCTCAAGTTCAGCATCTCCGCGATCCCCGCCGAGGACGGCTACACCGGCGAACGCGGCATCCCCTACGCCTCCTGGGGAATCGGCATCGCGGACAGCTGCGAGGACAAGGAGACCGCGTGGCAGCTGGTGGAGTTCCTGATGAGCAAGGACACCAACGCCAAGCTGGCCTCGATCGCCTTCGCCTTCCCGGGCAACACGGAGTCGGTGCCGGACTTCGTTCAGGACGACGCCCTGTTCAAGACGGCCTTCGACATCTACCAGAGCGGCTACCCGGCCAACGAGTTCACCGGCCTGCCGGTGGCCGAGGAGCTGATGCGCTCCTTCGACGAGGAGCTCCAGCGGATGCTCGAGGGCGACCAGTCCGTGGACGAGATGTTGGAGACCACGCAAGAGAACTGGATGGGTGAGTTCTAGGGCGCGCGCACAGCCCAGTCCGCGAAGGGTCGCGCCACGGCACCCACCCATGGCC
>JALZCZ010000198.1 GCA_030862825.1 Actinomycetota bacterium
CCAACAATCAAACCATTGTCAGAATCATTGCCGAAAAAACAAACCCAAACCAAAAAATGACATGGGCATACAAACTAATTCATCGACTATTGACACACTGTTGAGTTCTCAAAAATCAGACGCACACCTGCCTCGCCGTCTCCGGCTCAGCTGGGACTACTGGCACCACCGCACACACCGGAACCCCGGAGAGTTCGAGCTCGGCCGTGAGGCGCGATCTCGACCACCCGTGGAGGTGTGTGGAAGAGGTGGTCACCTCGGGGCCGGAAGCCCGACCCGAGGGCCTTGCTTCCCGCCGCACCCTGGCGACTCGGAGAACATTAGAGGAACTGCTGCGGAAGTCCAAATCGAGTTGCCGTGACCCGGACCACAGGCGCGGATCAGCGGATCTCGACACCCGCGAAGCTCTTCTTGCCGCGGCGCAGGACGAGCCAGCCGTCGCCGATCAGGTCGGTCTCGGCCACCCTCGCCTCGGGATCCTCGACCCGCTCGTTGTTGAGGTAGGCGCCGCCCTCGCTGACGGTGCGGCGCGCCTCTCCCCTGCTCTTCGCGAGCCCGGTCTCGACCAGCAGATCCAGCACGCTGGGGAGACCGTCGGCACGCGAGATCTGGACAGCGCCGGCCTCCCGCAGCGCAGCGGCCAGCGTCGACGGCGCCAGCGTGGCGAGGTCGCCCCCACCGAACAGGGCCGCCGCGGCCGCTTTTGCCTGCTCGGTCTCCTCCGCGCCGTGCACGAGCGTCGTGACGTGATCGGCCAGCGTCCGCTGTCCCTCACGGAGGAACGGCTTCTCGGCATGCCGCGCCTCCAGTGCCTCGATCTCCTCGCGGGGCAGGAACGTGAAGATGCGCAGCAGCTCGCCCACCTTCTCGTCCTCGGCGTTGAGCCAGAACTGGTGGAAGGCGTACGGCGACATCATGTCGGGGTCGAGCCACAGGGCACCGCCCTCGGTCTTGCCGTACTTGGCGCCGTCGGCCTTGGTGATCAGCGGCGTCGCGAAGGCGTGCGCCCTCCCCCCGGCCGCCCGCCGGATCAGCTCGACGCCCCCGGTGAGGTTGCCCCACTGGTCGGAGCCGCCGAACTGGAGGGTGACGTCGTGCTGCCGGAAGAGCTCGAGGAAGTCCATCGACTGCAGCAGGATGTAGCTGAACTCAGTGTAGCTGATGCCCGCCTCGAGTCGGGTCCTCACGACGTCGCGCGCCAGCATCCGGTTCACCGGGAAGTGCTTGCCGATGTCGCGGAGGAAGTCGATGGTCGAGAGCTTCTCGGTCCAGTCGTAGTTGTTGACCATCGTGGCGGCGTTGGCACCCTCGAAGGACAGGAACGGCTCGATCTGGCTGCGTACGCGCTCCACCCACTGCCGGACCGTGTCGGGTGAGTTGAGCGTGCGCTCCCCGGAGTCGCGCGGGTCACCGATCATCCCGGTCGCCCCGCCGACCAGGGCGTACGGCGTGTGCCCGGCCTCCTGCAGCCGCTTCGCCGTGAGGATCTGCACCAGGTTGCCCATGTGGAGGCTCGGCGCGGTGGGGTCGAACCCTACGTAGTAGCGCACGCTGCCCGATCCCAGAGCCTCGCGCAGGGCGTCGAGGTCGGTCGAGTGCGCGATCAGGCCGCGCCACTCGAGATCGTCCAGAAGTGTGGGGTCGACGGACACGGGGCACCTTTCAGGTCAACGGGTAGGTCCAGCCTGCCGCATCGGCCATGAGGGCGCCCACCGGGTTGTCGGCCCGCCCGCTGCACGGGACCCGCCTAGGCTCTCGATGACAGCAGAATGGGGGCGTACGTGATCGGCGGCAGGTACTCGCTCGGCCGGGAGATCGGCCGGGGCGGCATGGGCGCGGTGTGGCTCGGCCGCGACGAGGTGCTGGGGCGCGCCGTGGCGATCAAGCGGGTCGGGGCGGTGCCGGGCGGCACCAGCCCGGACCTGGTGCGCGCCGAGCGCGAGGCGCGGATCGCGGCCCGGGTCAACCACCCGCATGTGGTGGCGATCTTCGACCTCGTGCGCGAGGACGGCCAGAACTGGCTGGTGATGGAGTACGTCGAGGGCAGGACCCTCGCGGAGCAGATCCAGGCGACGGGTCCGCTGACGCCCGCGGAGGCGGCACCGATCCTGGCCCAGGCCGCCGAGGCGTTGAGCGCCGCGCACGATGCCGGGGTCGTGCACCGTGACGTGAAGCCCTCCAACATCCTGGTCTCGCCCGAGGGACAGGTGAAGCTGTCCGACTTCGGGATCGCGCGGGCCGAGGCGGACGCCTCGCTGACGGCCACCGGCCTGGTCACCGGCTCCCCCGCCTACATCGCCCCCGAGGTCGCGTCCGGACGGACCGCGACCGGCGCCAGCGACGTCTGGTCGCTGGGCGCCACCGCGTTCCATGCCCTGTCCGGCAGACCGCCGTACGAGGTGAGCGACAACGTGCTCGGCACGCTCTACCGGATCGTGCACGAGGAGCCGCCGCGGCTGGAGGACGGTGGGTGGCTCGCATCGTTCGTGAACGCCGCGATGACCCGTGACCCCGCGCGGCGCTGGTCGATGAACGACGTGTCCGCCTTCCTCCGAGCCGAGGGCCGGGATCCCGGTCCTTCACTGCTGCCGCCCGTGCCGGCGTACTCGAGCGAGGGCGACGAGCATTCGACCCAGCTGCTGTCGACGGTGCCTGCCCAGGACTACGAGCCCTCCCCGCCGCCCCCTGGCGGCACTGACCGCCGGTCACGTCGACGGCCGGTGCTGCCGCTCGTGGTGGGTGCCAGCGCACTCGTCCTGGCGGTCATGATCGGGCTGCTGCTCCTCAACGACGACGATCCCAGCGCCGGCACGGCGGACGGTCGATCGGCCTCTCCCGCGCCCTCGCAGACCACCCGACCGGCGCGGCCGGACGCGGAGTCGATCGAGAAGTTCGCGACCGACTACCTGACCACGGCCGCCGCCGACCCGCAGGCCGGCTACAGGATGCTGACCCCGGAGTTCCAGGCCGAGAGTGGGGGGCTGCCCGGATACGAGGGATTCTGGGGCAGGGTCAGCAACGTACGGATCGACGACATCCAGGCCGACGTCGCGGCCTTGACGGTGACGTACACGTACACCTACGACCTAGCGGCCAGCGGGGTGCAGACCGACACGGTGGAGCTGCAGCTGGTGCAGGGCGAAGACGGCGGCTACCTCATCGCCGAGGACCTGACGCTCGACTGAGCCGCTCGTCGACCGCTGCGTGTGATGGGAACGGTTTCGGGGAACCGGATACCTCTTTAAAGGGGAGGTCTCATGGTTAGGAGCCTGATCGGAGTCCTGGTCATCGTCTGGCTGGTCATCGGCGCGATCGCCGCCGCACAGCGAGGCTACTTCAGCGACGACCGCGACGTGAGCTGCAAGAGGGCCGGCGACACCGTGCTCACCATCATCGCCGGGCCGCTGAACTACGTCGGCGTGAACCCGAAGATCAAGTGCGACGAGGTGCCCGAGCCCTCCAACTGAGCCGGTCCGGCCACCGGACGGTCAGCTCTCGTCGGCGGCGTACGGTGGATCGACGCGTGTCAGCAGCTCGACCGCGTCGTGCGGCGCGTGGCCCTTCGCGTCGTTGTCGAAGTAGACGAAGACGTCACCGTCGTCGGCCCAGCGCCGGCACTTCTCGGCCCAGCCGTCGAGGGCCTTGCGGCTGTAGCCGCTCGTGTAG
>JALZCZ010000241.1 GCA_030862825.1 Actinomycetota bacterium
TCGAGGCCCGCTACGCCAAGAAGGCCGCGGCCGACAAGGCCGCCTCGGAGACCGCAGACTCCAAGTAGCTACTTCCCAGACGCCGGCGCCCGCACTCGTGCGGGGCCGGCGTCTTCTCGTTGGTCGAGTAGCCGCCGAGGAACGAGGCGGCGTATCGAGACCGCGAGATCGAGTCCCCGTGGTCTCGATACGCGGGTCGCTCGTTCCTCGCTCCCGCTACTCGACCAACGGGGGCTGTTCAAGGGTCAGCGTTCGGTGAGAGGAGGACACGTGTTCGAGGCCGTGGAAGGGATGCTCGTCGAGCACCGGGAGCTCGAGGGGCGGCTGGCCGCGCCCGAGACCCACGCCGATGCCCGCCTGGCCAAGCGCCTCAACCAGCGCTACGCCGAGCTGAGCCGGGTCATCGGGGTCTGGCAGGAGCTCAAGTCGTACGACGACGACATCGCCGCCGCTCGCGAGCTGGCCGCCGAGGACCCCTCGTTCGCCGCCGAGGCGGAGGCGTTGACCGCGCGCCGGGCCGAGACCGAGGAGCACCTGCGCCGGCTGCTCGTGCCACGCGATCCGGCCGACGACAAGGACGCGCTGCTCGAGGTCAAGTCCGGCGAGGGCGGCGAGGAGTCGGCGCTGTTCGCCGGCGACCTGCTGCGCATGTACTCCCGCTACGCCGAGCGCCGTGGCTGGACCGTGGAGCTGCTCGACGCCAACGAGTCCGACCTCGGCGGCTACAAGTCGGTGACCGTCGCCGTGAAGGCCAAGGGCACGGTGGAGCCGGGCCAGGGCCCCTTCGGCCTGCTGAAGTTCGAGGGCGGGGTGCACCGCGTCCAGCGGGTCCCGGTGACCGAGTCGCAGGGACGCGTGCACACCAGCGCCGCCGGCGTACTGGTGCTGCCGGAGGCCGAGCCGGTCGACGTGACGATCAACGACAACGACCTGCGGATCGACGTCTTCCGCAGCAGTGGCCCCGGCGGCCAGAGCGTCAACACGACCGACTCCGCGGTCCGGATCACCCACGTGCCGACCGGCATCGTGGTCAGCTGCCAGAACGAGAAGAGCCAGCTCCAGAACAAGGAGCAGGCAATGCGCATCCTGCGGGCCCGGCTGCTGGCCGCCGCCCAGGAGACCGCCGACGCCGAGGCGAGCGTGGCCCGGCGCAGCCAGGTGCGCACCGTCGACCGCTCCGAGCGGATCCGCACCTACAACTATGCGGAGAACCGGATCTCCGACCATCGCACCGGCTACAAGGCCTACAACCTCGACCAGGTGCTCGACGGCGACCTCCAGCCGGTGCTCGACACCAATGTCGACACCGACCTGCAGGCCCGGCTCGCCCTCCTCGAGGACTGAGCGTGACCGACCGGCGCTCGCTGCTGAGCGCGGCCGTGTGGGAACTGACCGAGGCCGGAGTCGCGAGCCCGGACCACGACGCGGCCGAGCTGCTCGCGCACGTGCTCGGCACCACGCGGGGTCAGCTGGTGCTCGTCGACGGGGTGTCGCCCGAGGCCGCGGAGGAGTACGCCGCCCTGGTCCGCCGCCGCGCCGCCCGCGAGCCGCTGCAGCACCTGACCGGAAGGGCGTGGTTCCGCCACGTCGAGCTGGCCGTCGGGCCGGGTGTCTTCGTGCCCCGACCCGAGACCGAGCTGCTCGCCGGCTGGGCCATCGAGCAGGCGGCGGCGCTCGACGCCCCGACGGTGGTCGACCTCGCCACCGGGTCGGGCGCCATCGCCAAGGCCATCGCCGACGAGGTGCCGGCCGCCTCGGTGCACGCGGTCGAGCTGGACCCCGCCGCCCACGAGTGGGCCCGCCGCAACCTCGAGGGCACCGGCGTCGAGCTGCGCCTCGGCGACCTGGTGACGGCGTACGACGAGCTGCTCGGTCTGGTCGACGTCATCACCTGCAACCCGCCGTACATCCCGCTGGAGGCCTGGGAGTCGGTCGCCCCCGAGGTGCGCGACCACGACCCCCACCTGGCGCTCTTCTCCGGCCCGGACGGGCTCGACGCGATCCGCCTGCTCGAGCAGCGGTCGGCGGTGTTGCTGAAGGCGGGGGGAGTGGTGGGGTTCGAGCACGCCGACGTGCAGGGCCGGTCCGCGCCGGCGGTCTTCGCCGCGACCGGCCGCTGGACGGAGATCCGCGACCATCACGACCTGGCGGGCCGTCCGCGTTTCGTGACCGCTCGGCTGGCACGATGATGGCTGCGATGACACAGCGAATGGGCACCACCACCGACGAAGAGCGCGACGCGGCCATCGAGGCGGCCAGCCTCGCCGTGCAGCGCGGCCAGATCATCGTGATCCCCACGGACACCGTCTACGGCATCGCCGCCGACGCGTTCGACCCCGAGGCGGTCTCCGAGCTGCTGGCCGCCAAGGGCCGCGGCCGCGAGATGCCACCACCGGTGCTGGTCAGCGCCGCGACCACGGTCGACGCCCTGGCCACCGCCATCCCCGCCTACGCGCGCACCCTGATCGAGGAGTTCTGGCCCGGCCCCCTCACGCTGGTGCTGCAGCAGCAGCGCTCTCTGCAGTGGGACCTCGGCGACACCCGCGGCACCGTCGCGGTCCGGATGCCCGACCACGCGCTCGCGCGCGAGATCCTCGAGCGCACCGGACCGCTGGCGGTGAGCTCCGCCAACACCACGGGGGCGCCGGCCGCCATCGACGCCGACCAGGCCGAGGCGATGCTGGGCGAGATGGTCGAGGTGATCGTCGACGACGGGCCAGCAGCGGGCGGCGAGGCCTCCACGATCGTCGACGCGACGGGGGAGCAGGGCCGGATCCTGCGACGCGGCGCCCTGCCGCTCGACCGCCTGAACGCCGTCCTCGGGCCCCTCGGCCTCCAGCTCACGGACGAGGACTGACAGCAGAGTGCGCGAGTACCTCCTCGTCTTCCTGGTCGCCGGAGCGGTCACCTACCTCCTCACCGTCGTCGTCCGCGACATCGCGATCCGCACCGGTGCGGTGGCCAAGGTCCGCGACCGCGACGTGCACGCCGAGCCGATCCCCTACCTGGGCGGACTGGCGATGCTGGGGGGCCTCGCGGCGGCGTACCTGGTGGCCAGGGAGCTGCCGTTCCTGTCCACCAGCAGTCCGTTCGTCTTCGAGGACGCCCGCACGGTCCTCTTCGCCGGCGCCCTGGTCTGTGGCGTCGGGATCATCGACGACATCTTCGACCTGGACGCGCTGACCAAGCTCGGCGGCCAGGTGATCGCGGTCGGCCTGCTCATCTACTCCGGCATCCAGTTCCGCTGGTTCTACCAGCCCGACGGCACCGCGTTCTCGCTCGACCCCGCCCAGGGCGCGCTGCTGACCGCCGTCCTGGTGGTGGCCACGGTCAACGCGGTGAACTTCGTCGACGGGCTCGACGGTCTCGCCGCCGGCGTGGTCTGCATCGGCGCGTTGGCCTTCTTCCTCTTCAGCTACCAGCTCGCCAACCTCAACAAGATCTCGCTCGCGACCACGGGCGCCCTGCTCTCCGCCGCCCTGGCGGGCGCCTGCGCCGGCTTCCTTGCCCACAACTTCCACCCGGCGCGGGTCTTCATGGGCGACAGCGGCTCGATGCTGATCGGTGTGGTGATGTCGGGCACCGCGATCACGGTGACCACGGGTTTCGCCGAGAGCGACCTGAGCCAAGGCGCCGACGGCGCCCGCGCCAGCCTGCTGCCGATGCTGCTCCCGCTGGCGCTGCCGATCCTGATCCTGATCGTGCCACTCACCGACCTGGTGCTGGCCGTCGTCCGCCGCACCCGAGCCGGCCGATCTCCGATGGCGCCGGACAAGCAGCACCTGCACCACCGGCTGCTGGAGATCGGTCACTCGCACCGCAGGGCGGTGGCGATCATGTGGCTGTGGGCAGCCCTGATCGCGTTCGGCACCGTGGTGGCCAGCCTCTACGCCGGGCCGCGGATGTGGACCGCGGTAGGGGTGATGGTGGTCGTCACACTGGCTCTCACCTTTGTGCTACCGAGGTTCCACCGGCCTCTCGAAGTGGCCGATTCGGAACCTCCGGAGACTTTGTGATAGTTTTCACGAGCACCCGCTGACGCTCCCGAGAGAACGGCCGCCGCACATGACGACCGCACCCCGCAGGACCAGTCCCCGGCCCATTGTCGGCCAGGTGGTCCCGGCGTTCGGAGGCCCTTGCCGCTGTGGTAGTTTCGCGCCGTCGTCGGGCTGCGCGCGGTGGATCTTGCTGTACGTGACCGCTCCCGACGTTCTCCCTCATGCCAATGAAAGCGACCTGGGTGGATGGCCGATGATGGCTCCGATGCTGAACTGCGAGGCCGCGACCTCGTGGGTCTCGGAGGTCTGCTCGCCGGCTCCGTCATCGCGTTCACGGTGCTCGGCCTGGTCATCGACGAGGCGGCGGACAGCGGTCCGACGTTCACGCTGCTCGGTGTCGGCATCGGCATCGTCGTCGGTGTGCTGGGCTTCTGGCTCCGCGTCCGGTCCGCGCTCCGAGGGTGAGGCGCGATGACCGTGACCACTCCCCTTCCTGACGACCTGGCCCCCGCGGGCAAGCGACCCGGCATGACCATGGTGATCCGCGACCAGAAGAAGGCGATCCTGGTCGCCCTCGGGCTCGGCGTCGCCGCGTTCTGGGTCGCCGGCCAGCTCGGCGAGTGGCGCCTGGCGGGCTGCATCGCCGGTGGCATCGCACTGGGCCTGGCCAACCACCTGGCTACCGAGCACTGGCTGCTGAAGACCATCTCCGCCGGTGAGGAGGTCACCCGCAACAAGCTTGCGGCCGCGACCTTCGTCCGGCTGCTCATCCTCACCGTCGTTGCCGTCGGCATCGCCGTGATGTTCTGGCCGGACGGCATCGGTCTCCTGCTGGGCCTGGCGATCTTCCGGCTCATCGCCCTGGTGATGACCATTACTCCGTTGCTTCGCGAGCTGAAGAAGGATGCGAACACGCCATGACGCTGCTGCCCCTCGAAACCGACATCACGATCGGCCACCACGTCGAGCGTGAGTTCCTCGGGATGACGTTCAACATCGACACCATCATCTCCACCGTGGTGGCCGGTGGCCTGGTGCTGCTCCTCGGGTTCTGGGCCCGCCGGGCGCTGACCAACAACACCGAGGACCACGTGCCCACCAAGATCCAGCTGATCTGGGAGGCGGTCGTCGGCCAGGTCAACAGGCAGGTCGAGGACAACCTCGGTCGGATCCACCCGTTCGTCGTGCCGCTCGCGGTGGCGCTGTTCTTCTTCATCCTGTTCGCCAACTGGCTCGAGCTGCTGCCGACCGAGATCAACCACGACCTCCACCTGCTGCCGGCGCCCACGGCCGACACCAACCTGACCTACGCGATGGCGATCATGGCCATGGTCGGCGTGTGGATCTACGGCATCAAGGAGAAGGGCGTGAAGGGCTACTTCAAGCACTTCCTCGAGCCGTTCCCGGTGCTGCTGCCGCTGAACATCCTCGAAGAGCTGACCAAGCCGATCACCCTGGCGCTGCGACTGTTCGGCAACATCTTCGCCGGCGGCATCATGCTCTCGCTGATCACCCTGATCCCGGTCTACGCCCTCTGGGCGCCCAACCTGCTCTGGAAGCTCTTCGACATGTTCATCGGCGGCATCCAGGCATTCATCTTCGCGCTGCTGACCGTGCTCTACTTCGGCATGGCCGGGGCCGGTCACGACGAGGACCACGACAAGCACGAAGAGAAGGTCGGCGACCAGGCCGACGAGAAGGCCGAGGAGAAGGCCGAGCAGGACACCCCCGCACTCGCGCACTGATCACTCAGGCGCACAAGAGGTAACTACGACGCGTCATCACCGACGCGGAACCAAGGAGAGGCAGATCAATGGCAGTAACTGATGAGGCCGTGACACTGGCTGGTGCGTTCGTCGGCGGCGGCATCGCCCTGGCGGGTGGCGCCATCGGCGCCGGCGTCGGCGACGGCCTGGCCGGCGCGTCCTACATCCAGGGCGTCGCACGCCAGCCCGAAGCGCAGGGTCGCCTCCAGACCATCTTCTTCCTGACGGTCGGTCTGGTCGAGGCGATGTTCTTAATCAACCTCGCATTCATGGCGATGTTCGTCTTCGTCCTCGGGTGACAGATATGGCTGCGCAGGTGCTCGTCCCCATGGAGAGCAACTTCCTCGTCCCGAACGGCACGTTCTTCGCCGAGCTGTTCGCGTTCGCCCTGATGGTCTTCATCCTGGGCAAGTGGGTCATCCCGCCGATCAACCGCGCGATGACGGCCCGCCAGGAGGCGATCCGCAAGGAGTTCGCGGAGCTCGACAAGGCGAAGACCGGAGCCCAGGCGGCCGAGGAGGAGTACAAGTCGCAGATCGCCGACGCCCGGCACGAGGCCGCCCGCATCCGCGAGGAGGCTCGTGAGCAGGGTGCCGCGATCATCGCCGAGCTGAGGGAGCAGGCGCAGGTGGAGGCGAGCCGCATCGTCGAGCACGCGCACGCGCAGATCTCGGCGGAGCGGCAGCAGGCCGCCACCACGCTGCGCGCCGAGGTTGGCGCGCTGGCCACGACGCTGGCCGGCCGGATCGTGGGCGAGAGCCTCGAGGACGACGAGCGCAGCGGACGCGTGGTCGACCGCTTCCTGGCCGACCTCGAGACGCTGGAAGCCTCCGAGTCCGCGGGGCAGAGCGGGGTCATCTGATGTTGCGAGGTGCCTCAGCGGACGCGCTCGCCGAGCTGGCCGACAAGGTCGGCTCCGGCGGGACCCTGGCCGAGACCGCCACGGTGGGCGACCACCTGTTCGCGGTCGCCGGCCTCCTGCGCGCCGACCCGTCGCTGCGCCGGGTCGCGACCGACGCGTCGCTCGCCGGGGAGCAGAAGCAGGGACTGGTCCGCCGGCTGCTCGAGGGCAAGATCGACGACGGCGCCCTGTCGATCGTCGTGGAGGCCGTCGACCGTCGCTGGACGCGGTCGACCGACCTCCCGAACGCACTGGAGCGCCTCAGCGAGGTCGCTTTGGTCAAGTCGGTCGGGGCGGCGTCGGAGAAGCTCGCCGACGAGCTGTTCTGGGTCGCCCAGACCGTCTCGGGCAACCCCGAGGTGCGGGACGCCCTCTCCAACCCCGCGCGCACGATCGAAGATCGGGCAGGGCTCGTCGAGACCCTCTTCGGCGGGAGGGTGTCGCCGGCGACGGTCGCACTGACCAAGCAGGCACTGGCCGGCACCTACGGCACCGTGGCCACGGCGCTCGAGACCTACCGTGAGGTCGCCGCCTCGGTGCGCGGCGAAGCGGTGGCGACGGTCCGGGTCGTCCAGCCGATGGACGACGACGACCGGGAGCGCCTCCGCAGCGCCCTGGCCAAGCAGTACGGCCGCGAGATCCACCTGAACGAGATCATCGACCCCGAGGTGATGGGCGGCATCCGTGTCGAGATCGCCGACGACGTCATCGACGGCACGGTGGTCAGCAGGCTCGACGACGCACGGCGCAGGCTCGCCGGCTCAGCGTCACGGAACTGACACCGCATCACCACTGCACCAACGCGGCACCACCACAGACAGACCCAAGGATCCAGGAAGAGGCAGGGAACATGACGGAGCTTTCGATTCGTCCGGAAGAGATCCGCGACGCGCTCCAGAAGTACGTCGCGGACTACGAGCCCGCGGCCGCCAGCAAGGAAGAGGTCGGCACCGTTGCCTCCGCCGGTGACGGCATCGCGCGCGTGAGCGGTCTGCCCTCGGCCATGGCCAACGAGCTGCTCGAGTTCGAGGACGGCACGCTGGGCATCGCCCTGAACCTCGAGACCCGCGAGATCGGTGTCGTCATCCTGGGTGACTTCGCCGGCATCGAGGAAGGACAGAGCGTCCGCCGCACCGGCGAGATCCTGTCCGTCCCGGTCGGTGACAACTTCATGGGTCGCGTCATCGACCCGCTCGGCACGCCCATCGACGGGCTGGGCGAGATCGAGGCCGACGGCCGTCGCGCCCTGGAGATCCAGGCGCCGACCGTGATGCAGCGCAAGTCGGTGCACGAGCCGCTCGCGACCGGCATCAAGGCGATCGACTCGATGACCCCGATCGGCCGAGGACAGCGCCAGCTGATCATCGGCGACCGGGCGACCGGCAAGACCACGATCGCGATCGACACGATCATCAACCAGAAGCAGTACTGGGAGTCCGGCGACCCGACGAAGCAGGTGCGCTGCATCTACGTCGGGATCGGTCAGAAGGGCTCGACCATCGCCTCGGTGCGCGGCGCCCTCGAGGAGGCCGGAGCGCTCGAGTACACGACGATCGTGGCCTCGCCGGCGTCCGACAGCGCGGGCTTCAAGTACCTCGCCCCCTACACCGGCTCGGCCATCGGCCAGCAGTGGATGTACGACGGCAAGCACGTCCTGATCATCTTCGACGACCTCACCAAGCAGGCCGAGGCCTACCGCGCGGTGTCGCTGCTGCTGCGCCGCCCGCCGGGCCGCGAGGCGTACCCCGGTGACGTCTTCTACCTGCACAGCCGGCTGCTCGAGCGCTGCGCGAAGCTGTCCGACGACATGGGCGCCGGCTCGATGACCGGGCTGCCGATCATCGAGACCAAGGCCAACGACGTGTCGGCGTACATCCCGACCAACGTCATCTCGATCACCGACGGCCAGATCTTCCTGCAGTCCGACCTGTTCGCGGCCAACCAGCGCCCGGCGATCGACGTCGGTGTGTCGGTGTCGCGCGTGGGTGGCTCGGCGATGACGAAGGCGATGAAGTCGGTGACCGGCTCGCTCAAGGTCGACCTGGCGCAGTTCCGCGCCATGGAGGCCTTCGCGATGTTCGCCTCCGACCTCGACGCGGCCTCGCGCCAGCAGCTCGACCGCGGGCAGCGGCTGATGGCCCTGCTCAAGCAGCCGGCCTACTCGCCGTACCCGCTCGAGGAGATGACCGTCTCCCTGTGGCTCGGCACCAGCGGCCGACTCGACAGGGTGCCCACGGAGGACGTGCTCCGGTTCGAGAACGAGTTCCTCGACTACCTGCGCCGCTCGCACGAGGGCATCCTGTCCACGATCCGCGAGACACTGAAGTTCGAGGACGACACCGCATCCTCCGTGTCCGACGCCTACGACTCCTTCCTCGACCAGTTCGAGACCTCGGAAGGCGGGTCGGTCAAGGTCGGCCACGAGCCCGAGGCCGAGGCGCTCGAGGACGAGGACCAGGAGCGGATCGTCAAGCAGAAGCGGGGCTGACATGGCTGTATCGCTGCGTGAGTATCGCGCGCGGATCAAGTCGACGGAGTCGATGAAGAAGATCACGCGTGCCATGGAGCTCATCGCTGCGTCCCGCATCATCAAGGCGCAGCAGCGGGCGCAGGCGGCAGCGCCGTACGCCCGCGAGCTGACCCGGGCGGTCTCGGCCGTCGCGACGTACTCCAACGTCGACCACCCCCTGACGAAGGAGGAGGAGGACCCCAAACGGGCCGCCGTCCTCATCGTCACCAGCGACCGCGGTCTCGCAGGCGCCTACTCCTCCAGCGTGCTGAAGGAGGCGGAGCGCCTCGCGACGGCGCTCCGCGAGGAGGGCAAGGAGATCGACTGGTACATCTGCGGCCGCAAGGGCGAGGCGTACTTCAAGTTCCGCCAGCGCCCGATCGTGCGCTCGTGGACCGGGTTCTCCGACCAGCCGGCGTACGACATGGCGGCCGAAGCGGGCAAGGCGCTGATCGACTCGTTCCTCAAGGACCCAGGTGAGGAGGGTGACGTCGACGAGGTGCACGTGGTCTACACGCGGTTCCGGTCGATGTTGACCCAGGAGCCGACGGCCGTGCGCGTCCTGCCGCTGGAGATCATCGAGGCCGAGGAGGGACAGGCGGAACCGGAGAAGGCCGACCTGCTGCCCCTCTACGAGTTCGAGCCCTCGGCCGAGGCCGTGCTCGACGGACTGCTGCCGCAGTACGTCCAGAGCAGGATCTTCTTCGCCATGCTGCAGTCGGCCGCTTCCGAGCTGGCCGCCCGGCAGAAGGCGATGAAGTCCGCCACGGACAACGCCGACGAGCTGATCAAGAAGTACACGAGAGTCGCCAACCAGGCCCGCCAGGCCGGCATCACCCAGGAAATCAGCGAGATCGTCGGAGGCGTCAACGCGCTCGCCGACGCCAACGCCGCCAGCGAGTGAAGAGTGAGAGACATGACTGCAACGCTTGAAGACAACACCAAGACCACCGGCTCGCTCGGGCGCGTCGCCCGCGTCATCGGCCCGGTCGTCGACATCGAGTTCCCCATCGACGCGATGCCGGAGATCTACAACAAGCTCGAGGTCGAGCTGGAGCTCGCCGGTGAGACGCGGGTGCTCTCGCTCGAGGTCGCTCAGCACATCGGCGACGGCATGGTCCGCGCGATCTCGCTGCAGCCGACCGACGGCCTGGTCCGCGGCTCCCAGGTGACCGACACCGGCGGGCCGATCACGGTCCCGGTCGGCGACGTGACCAAGGGCCACGTGTTCAACATGCTCGGCGACGTCCTCAACCTCCAGGAGGGTGAGGAGTACGAGGTCAAGGAGCGGTGGGGCATCCACCGCAAGGCACCGGCGTTCGACCAGCTCGAGTCGAAGACCCAGATGTTCGAGACCGGCATCAAGGTCATCGACCTCCTGACGCCGTACGTGCAGGGCGGCAAGATCGGCCTGTTCGGCGGTGCAGGCGTGGGCAAGACCGTGCTGATCCAGGAGATGATCGCGCGCGTCGCCAAGGACCACGGTGGTGTGTCGGTGTTCGCCGGTGTCGGTGAGCGCACCCGTGAGGGCAACGACCTGATCACGGAGATGGAGGAGGCCGGCGTCATCGGCCAGACCGCCCTCGTGTTCGGTCAGATGGACGAGCCGCCGGGCACCCGCCTCCGGGTCGCCCTGTCCGCGCTGACGATGGCGGAGTACTTCCGCGACGTCCAGAAGCAGGACGTGCTGCTCTTCATCGACAACATCTTCCGGTTCACCCAGGCCGGGTCGGAGGTCTCGACCCTGCTCGGCCGGATGCCGTCCGCGGTGGGCTACCAGCCCAACCTCGCCGACGAGATGGGCACCCTGCAGGAGCGGATCACGTCGACCCGCGGTCACTCGATCACCTCGCTGCAGGCGATCTATGTGCCGGCCGACGACTACACCGACCCGGCGCCGGCGACCACGTTCGCGCACCTCGACGCCACCACTGAGCTGTCGCGCGAGATCGCGTCGCTCGGTATCTACCCCGCGGTGGACCCGCTGACCTCGACCTCGCGGATCCTGGACGCCCAGTACATCGGGCAGGCGCACTACGACTGCGCGATCCGGATCAAGCAGATCCTGCAGCGCAACAAGGAGCTCCAGGACATCATCGCGATCCTCGGTGTCGACGAGCTCTCCGAAGAGGACAAGATCATCGTGTCCCGGGCCCGCCGCATCCAGCGCTTCCTGTCGCAGAACACCTACGTCGCCAAGCAGTTCACCGGCCTCGAGGGCTCGACCGTCCCGGTCGCCGACACCATCGAGGCGTTCAACAAGATCGCCGACGGTGACTACGACCACGTGGCCGAGCAGGCGTTCTTCATGTGTGGCGGCCTCGACGACGTCGAGCGCAAGTGGGCCGAAATCCAGAAGAGCC
>JALZCZ010000253.1 GCA_030862825.1 Actinomycetota bacterium
GTTCGGGGCCGAGGCCGCGAACGTGCAGCCGCACTCCGGTGCGCAGGCGAACGCTGCGGCGATGTTCGCGCTGCTCGACCCGGGCGACACCATCCTCGGGCTGGACCTGGCGCACGGCGGTCACCTGACCCACGGCATGCGGATCAACTTCTCCGGCAAGCTCTACGACGTCGTGGCCTACCAGGTCTCGCCGGACGACTTCCGGATCGACATGGCCGAGGTCGAGCGCCTCGCCGTCGAGCACAAGCCGAAGCTGATCATCGCCGGCTGGTCGGCGTACCCGCGCCAGCTGGACTTCGCGGAGTTCCGCCGGATCGCCGACCTGGTCGGCGCCTACCTGATGGTCGACATGGCCCACTTCGCCGGCCTGGTGGCCACCGGCCTGCACCCGAGCCCGGTGCCCTACGCCGACGTCACCACGACCACGACGCACAAGACGCTCGGCGGTCCGCGCGGCGGCGTCATCCTGAGCAAGGCGGAGTTGGCGAAGAAGATCAACAGCGCGGTCTTCCCCGGTCAGCAGGGGGGACCGCTGGAGCATGTGATCGCCGCCAAGGCGGTCGCGTTCAAGATGGCCGCGGAGCCGGCGTTCAAGGACCGTCAGCAGCGCACGCTCGAGGGTGCGCGGATCATCGCCGAGCGGCTCTCGCAGCCGGACGTCGCCGAGGCGGGCATCTCTGTGCTCTCCGGTGGCACCGACGTGCACCTGGTGCTGGTGGACCTGCGGCACTCCGAGCTCGACGGTCAGCAGGGCGAGGACCGCCTGCACGCGGTCGGGATCACGGTGAACCGCAACGCCGTGCCGTTCGACCCCCGGCCGCCGATGGTCTCGTCGGGCCTGCGGATCGGCACGCCTGCGCTGGCCACCCGCGGCTTCGACGCCGTGGCGTTCGAGGAGGTCGCGGACATCATCGCGGCCGCGCTCGCCGGGTCCGGCGACGAGGACGAGCTGGCTGCGCTTCGCGGCCGGGTCGAGTCACTCGCGCAGAAGCTCCCCCTCTACCCGACCCTGGAGGACTGATGGCCAAGCTGCTCCCGGAGCACCCTGCCTGGCTGTGGCGGGATCCCGACCCGAAGTCGTCGTACGACGCCGTCGTGGTCGGTGGCGGCGGTCACGGCCTCGCCACCGCCTACTACCTGGCCAAGAACCACGGCATGACCAACATCGCCGTGCTGGAGAAGGGGTGGCTCGCGGGCGGCAACATGGCCCGCAACACGACCATCATCCGGTCGAACTACCTCTGGGACGAGAGCGCGGCGATCTACGAGTTCTCCCTCAAGCAGTGGGAGCAGCTGCCGGCCGAGCTCGACTACGACTTCCTGTTCAGCCAGCGCGGGGTCCTCAACCTCGCGCACACGCTCCAGGACGTACGCGAGGCCACCCGGCGGATCAACGCCAACCGGCTCAACCGGGTCGATGCCGAGTGGCTGGAGCCCGACGAGGTGGCCAAGGTCTGCCCGATCATCAACGTCTCACCCGACGTGCGCTACCCGGTCCTCGGCGGAACGTTCCAGCCGCGCGCGGGCATCGCCAAGCACGACCACGTGGCGTGGGCCTTCGCCCGGGCCTGCGACGCGATGGGCGTCGACATCATCCAGAACTGCGAGGTGACCGATTTCGTCAAGCACGGCAGCCGCGTGGTCGGGGTCGAGACGACGCGCGGCCGCATCCACGCGGGGACCGTGGGCCTGGTCGCGGCGGGGCACAGCAGCCTGCTGGCCGAGAAGGCGGGTTTCCGGCTGCCGGTGCAGTCGCACCCCCTGCAGGCCTTGGTCTCGGAGCTCTACGAGCCGGTCCACCCCACGGTGGTCATGTCCAACCACGTCCACGTCTACGTCTCCCAGGCACACAAGGGCGAGCTCGTGATGGGCGCCGGTGTGGACGCCTACAACGGCTACGGCCAGCGCGGCTCTTTCCACGTGATCGAGCACCAGATGGCGGCAGCGCTGGAGCTGTTCCCCATCTTCGGGCGTGCGCACCTGCTGCGCACCTGGGGCGGCATCGTCGACGTCTCGCCGGACGCCTCCCCGATCATCGGCGCGACGCCGTTCGAGAACCTCTTCATCAA
>JALZCZ010000264.1 GCA_030862825.1 Actinomycetota bacterium
GCTGGGCCGCAGCCTGGATGGTCGGGCCGTCCATCACCGGGTCGCTGTAGGGCAGACCGACCTCGATCACGTCGCAGCCCGCCTCGACCATCGCCCGGAGGGCGTCGATGCCGCCCTCGATGTCGGGGAAGCCGGCCGGGAGGTAGCCGATCAGGGCCGCGCGGCCGTCCGCCTTGGCCTTCTCGAAGGCCACCGACACCGTCATTCGGTCTTCTCCTCGCCGAGGTGGAACCACTCGAGGGCGGTCTCCATGTCCTTGTCGCCGCGGCCGCTGAGGTTGACCAGCACCGTCGCCTCGGGCCCCTTCTCAGCGGCCAGCTTCCTGGCGACCTCGAGTGCCCCGGCCAGGGCGTGCGCGGACTCGATCGCCGGGATGATCCCCTCGGTACGGCTCAGCAGCGCCATCGCGTCCATCGCCTCGGCATCGGTGACCGGCGTGTACGTCGCGCGGCCGGTCTTCGCGAGATGGGCGTGCTGCGGTCCGACTCCGGGGTAGTCGAGTCCGGCCGAGATCGAGTGGGACTCGATGGTCTGGCCGTTCTCGTCCTGGAGCACGTAGGTGCGGGCGCCGTGCAGCACCCCGCTGTCGCCGGCGTAGATGGTTGCGGCGTGGCGGCCGGTCTCCACGCCCTCCCCGCCCGGCTCGAAACCGTGCATCGCCACCGACTCGTCGTCGAGGAACGCCTGGAAGAGACCGATCGCGTTGGAGCCGCCGCCCACGCACGCCGCGATCGCGTCGGGCAGCACGCCGTACTGCTCGAGGCACTGGGCGCGCGCCTCGTCGCCGATGCCGCGGGCGAAGTCGCGGACCATGCTCGGGAAGGGGTGCGGGCCGGCAGCGGTGCCGAACAGGTACGCCGTGTGGTCGACGCTGGCCACCCAGTCGCGCAACGCCTCGTTGATCGCGTCCTTGAGGGTGGCGCTGCCGGAGTCGACCGAGATCACCTTGGCGCCGAGCAGCTGCATCCGGGCCACGTTGAGCGCCTGGCGCTTCACGTCCACCGCGCCCATGTAGACCGTGCAGTCGAGGCCGAAGTACGCCGCGGCGGTGGCGCTCGCGACTCCGTGCTGACCGGCGCCGGTCTCGGCGATCACGCGCTTCTTGCCCATCCGCCGGGTGAGCAGCGCCTGGCCGAGCACGTTGCGCACCTTGTGGGCGCCGGTGTGGTTGAGGTCCTCGCGCTTCAGCAGGATGCGGGCGCCGACCTGCTCCGACAGCCGCTGCGCGTAGTAGAGGGGACTCGGGACGTTGGCGTAGTCGCGCAGGATCGCGTCGAACTCCTCGACGAAGGTCGGGTCCGCCATCGCCTCCTGCCAGGCCACGGTGAGCTCCTCGAGAGCGGCGACCAGCGCCTCCGGCATGAACCGGCCACCGAACTCTCCGAACCACCCGAGGTCGTCGGCGTCGTACGTGGTCATGCTTCGACTCCTGTCATCGCGGCGACTGTCTGCCGCGGAGTACCGTCCTTGACCAGCGCCTCGCCCACGAGCACCGCGCGCGCGCCCTCAACCACGAAGCGCTTGACATCGGTGGCCCCCGAGATGCCCGACTCGGCCACGAGCACCCGGTCGCCGGGCACCAGCGGCGCCAGCCGGCCGAACGTGGTGTCGTCGACCTCGAGCGTCTTCAGGTTGCGGGCGTTGACGCCGACCAGCTCCGCACCGAGGGCGACCGCCCGCTCGGTCTCGGCCTCGTCGTGCACCTCCACCAGGACGGTCAGGCCCAGCTCGCGGGCCTCGTCGTGGAGCCGGCGCAGGGTGTCGTCGTCGAGCGCGGCCACGATCAGCAATACCAGGTCGGCGCCGGCGGCCCGCCCCTCCACCAGCTGGTAGGTGGTGACGATGAAGTCCTTGCGCAGCACGGGCACGTCCACGGCGCCGCGCACGGCGCGGAGGTCGGCGAGGCTGCCCCCGAACCGGCGCTGCTCGGTGAGCACGCTGATCGCGGCCGCACCACCCGCGGCGTACTCCGCGGCGAGCGCGGCGGGATCGGGGATGTCGGCGAGGTCGCCCTTGCTGGGGCTGCGCCGCTTCACCTCGGCGATCACGCTGGACCCGGGCGCGCGGAAGTGGGGCATCGGGTCGCGCGGCGGGTCGACGTCGGCGAGCGCGGCCCGAAGATCGGAGAGCGGCACCGCGGCCTCGCGCTCGGCGAGGTCGCGCCGGACGCCGTCGACGATGTCGTCGAGCACGGACACGGCGGGCCTTTCAGAGATGTGCTGGATGCGTGGAGGCGGGGGTGGTCGCTCAGTCGAGTGTTTCACGGAGCCGAAGCCCGGCCCGGTGGTCTCAGGACTGGTGGAAGCCCAGCTTCGCCATCACGGCGAAGAGCACGCCGGAGACGACCACGATCGCCACGCCGACGTAGAAGATGGTCATGCTGACGGGGTTGAGCATCAGCCCGATCGCGCCGACCACGAAGCCCACCAGCGCGACCACGACGGCGGTCCAGGCTGCCGGGGTGTTGCCGTGGTTGTCAGACATGCGTGCTCCTGAGGGTGGTGAGGTGTCGTCCGAGGCTCGGACCGAAGTCTATTCGGGCAGTGCGGGCGCTCAGGCGGTCGGGTCGTGTCCCTCGTCCATCGACTTCCAGAGGTCGAGGTTGGTC
>JALZCZ010000275.1 GCA_030862825.1 Actinomycetota bacterium
CCTCACGGCAGCTGGCCGTCGCCCAGCGCGGCGCGGTGCTGCCGCTCGGCGCGTACGTCGTCGACCTGGCCACCGTGGTCGGGCCGTTCTTCATCTCCAACCCCGACGAGATGTTCAGCCTGGACCGCTTCCACCCGTCCGCGATGGGCTACAAGCGGACCGCGAAGGCGATGCTCCCGTCCGTGCTCGCGGCGCTGGGCGTGAGCGACGAGGTGCCGGTCGGCCACCACCCGCCGATCTCACGTTGATCCGTCAGAGGGCTTCTGACGGGTCACCACCACGGCGCTCGCGCAGGTGGGCTAGCTCGGCCTCGTTGTCGCAGAGCGCGATCGCCTCGTCGTAGGAGCTCCGGGCCTGTTCGGTCAGGCCGGCCCGGGCCTGGAGCTCGGCCCGCGCGGCCGGCAGCCGGTGACCAGGGAGCTCGAGACCCTCGAGCAGCCGCAGCCCGGCGTGCGGTCCATCGGTCTCGGCGATCGCCACCGCGCGGTTGAGGCGGACGACGGGGGACCCGGTGAGCGCCTCGAGCTCGGCGTACCAGCCGGCGATCCGGGGCCAGTCGGTCGCGGCCGCGGTCGGCGCCACGGCATGCTCGGCGGCGATCAGCGCCTGCAGAAGGTACGCCGTGGAAGGCTCGTCGAGCAGGGGCGTGAGCAGGCCCAGCGCCTCGGCGATCTCCTCGTGGTGCCAGCGCGACCGGTCCTGGTCCGGCAGCAGCACCAGCCGTCCGTCCACGACCCGGGCGTCGCGCCGCGAGTGCTGGAGCAGCATCAGCGCCAGGAGCGCGTCGAGGTCTCGGTCGGCGTGTTCCTCGGGCAGCACCGACCGCAGCACCCGCACCAGCCGCAGCGCCTCGGCGGCCTGCTCCGGGCGCAGCACATCGGAACCCGAGCCTGGGGAGTAGCCGGCTGTGAACGCCAGGTAGGCGATGTCGGCCACGATCGCCACCCGCGCCTCGAGCTCGGCCCCCGACGGCACCGCGAACGACTCACCCGCCATCCGCTTGCGGGCCCGGGTCAGCCGGGCCGCCATGGTCGCCTGCGGCACCAGGAACAGCCGGGCGATGTCGGCCGTGCTCACGCCGAGGACCAGACGCAGGGTCAGCGCCGCCGCGCTCTCGGGCGCCAGCGAGGGATGCGCGCACAGCAGCACCAGCCGCAGCCGCTCGTCGACCAGGGGCTCTCCGGCGTCGGCCATCACGCGCTGGGCCTCCTCGGTCAGGTGTGCCTCCACCGCAAGCAGCGGCAGCTTCCGGCCGGCCACGGCCTCGGCCCGGAGCCGGTCGATGATCCGGCGTCGGGCCGCAGTCAGCAGCCAGGCTGTCGGGTTGTCCGGTACGCCGTCCCGCGGCCAGGTGCGGGCGGCCGCCTCGAACGCGTCGCCCAGCCCGTCCTCGGCCAGGTCGAGACGGCGGTACTGCGCGACGAGCAGGGCCACCAGCCGGGCCCACTCGTTGCGCAGGACGCGTTCGACCTCGGTCATGCCTCAGTCTGAGCCGAGCAGCATCTCCCGGACCTCGATGCCCGCGTCGGACTCGGCGAGGATGCCGGTGCAGTCGAGCAGGTCGTCCAGGTCGTCGGTCTCGACCAGGTAGAAGCCGCTCAGCTGCTCCACGGTCTCGGCGTACGGGCCTTCGGTGATGGTCAGCCCGTCCGCCCCCCGGCGGACCACGCGTGCGGCCCGGGAGTGGGCGAGCTCGGCGCCGCCGGTGATCTTGTGGCCGCGGCCCGCCAGGGCCTCGGAGAACTGGTTGTGCCTGGCGAAGACGGCGTTCCGCTCCTCCTCGCTGGCCTTCTCCCAGACGGACTCGTCACCCGGCAGCAGGACGATGTAGGAAGTCATGTCGGAATCCTTTCGGTGGTGGTCAGTCTCTCAGGGTGATGACGGGCGAGGTGGAGGGATTTCGACACGGGTCGCGCCCGATCTCACTCCGCTCGATCCGGCGCCGACCCCTGCTGTGTCTCTCGCCCACTTCCGGGCCTCGCGAGCTCGGCCCAGGGGCTCGAAATCACCACGTCGGCCGCCGGTAGTCTGCGCGGAGATCCCGATCGCCCTTGAGGAGCCCGCGTGACCCCCAACCCAGCCGCCGACCTGTACCTCGACCTGATGGCCAAGGTGCTGACCAGGTACGGCTTCGAAGGACGCAACGTCACCGTGCACCTCGGTGGCCGCTCCTACGAGTCCTACCTCTGGGAGCTCCTGCGCGGCGTGCTCAAGGACCGCGACATCCGGATGGTCGAGCCCGGCGAGTTCGACGCGGCCACCCGCGAGGACGGCAAGGACTGGCCGGCCGACGCGGAGTCGATGATCGGCATGAAGCGGATGCACAACATCCGTCAGTGCGTGGAGAGCGTGCTCGCCGACGGCGTGCCGGGCGACCTGATCGAGACCGGCGCCTGGCGCGGCGGCTCCACCATCTTCATGCGCGCGATCCTCAAGGCGCAAGGCGACACCACGCGCAAGGTCTGGGTGGCCGACTCCTTCGAGGGCCTGCCAGAGCCGGACGCGAAGAAGCACTCCGCCGACACCGGCGACCAGCACCACACCCGTTCCGACCTGGCGGTCTCGGTCGACCAGGTCAAGGAGAACTTCCAGCGCTACGACCTGCTCGACGACAGGGTGGAGTTCCTGGTCGGCTGGTTCTCCGACACCCTGCCGACCGCCCCCATCGACAAGCTGGCCGTGCTGCGGCTCGACGGCGATATGTACTCCTCGACCATCGACGCGCTCGAGGCGCTCTACGACCGGGTCTCACCCGGCGGCTACGTGATCGTCGACGACTACGGCGCTGTGCCGGCCTGTGCCAAGGCCATCCACGACTTCCGCGACGCGCGCGGAATCACCGATCCGTTGCACGAGATCGACTGGGCCGGTCAGTTCTGGAGGAAGTCGTGACCGAGCCGTCCACCGCGACCGGCTACGAGCAGGGCGTCGCCAAGCTCGAGCGCGAGCTGGCCTTCGCCCGTCGCAACGGCGCCCTGGCCGTCAAGCAGATGCACGCCCTGCTGGCCAAGGAGCTGCGGACGACGGAGCGCGAGCTGCGCAGGGCACAGAACCGCGCCGACAAGCTGAGGCAGCGCGTCGACCGGGCCAAAGCCGAGGCCGCGACGGCGAGGCGCCGCGCCCAGCGGGCCGAGCAGGAGCTGGCCGCGGTCCGGGCGAGCGCCACATGGAAGGTGGGCCGCGCCGTCGTGGCGGTGCCCGCACGGCTGCGGCGCCTGGGTCGCCGATGAAGCGTGTACTGCTCGCCACGTTCGCACTGATGCCGGACGGCGAGATCGGCGGCGAGCTCCTCGTGCCCGAGGCCCTGGCCGCGCGCGGCATCGACGCGCGCTGGGTGCTGTGGGACGACCCGAGCATCGACTGGGCCGCAGCCGACCTGGTCGCCGTCCGCTCCACATGGGACTACCAGCGCCGGTGCCCGGAGTTCCTGGCGTGGGCCCGCGCCACCGAGCAGGTCACCCGACTGCTCAACGGTGCCGAGGTGTTCGCCTGGAACGCCGACAAGGCCTACCTGACCGAGCTGACCGACGACGTCGACGTGGTGCCGACCGAGCTGCTCGACAACGCCACCCTGGTCTCCGGGCTCCAGGCCGCAACCGACCGCTGGGGCACCGCGGTGATCAAGCCGCGCACGGGAGCCGGTGGCGTCGGTGTCGTGGTCGCCGAGAGCGTCCGCGACGCTCGTCTCGTCGGTCTCAGCGCGGCTCCCTGGATCGTGCAGCCGCTGGTGGAGTCGGTGCGCACCACGGGCGAGACCTCGGTCTACGTCTTCGGCGGTGCCTTCGGTGGCCGGGCCGTCTCCCAGGTCGACAAGCTCGCCATGGGCGCCGAGATCCGCGTGCACGAGTACCACGGTGGCCAGAGCCGGGTGGCCGACATCGGCGCCGAGCAGGCGGCCTTGGCCGAGGACGCCGTACGCGCGGCCGAGAAGCGCCTCGGCGCCGACCTCGCCTACGCGCGCGTCGACATGATGGTCTGGGACGGCCGGTGGGCGGTCTCCGAGCTCGAGCTGATCGAGCCGGGTCTCTACCTCGATCTCGTCCCCCACAACGCCGAGCGCTTCGCGGAGCTCGTCGCCTCGTTGGTCTGATCCGCCACCTGAGCGCGCGCGCACTTGTAACTCAGTGTTTGATCAACCACCACAGTGTTCTGACACCTGGGTGGATGGCTGAACACTGAGTTGCATGCGGCGGCACAGTCCCCGGCTTCTCACGGGCTCCTTTGCGTGATCTCTCAGGTTCGGGGGCCAAGGTGCTGCGGTGCCCACCGTGCTGGTCGTCGACGACGAACCCGACGTGAGGCGCAGCCTCGAAGGCGGACTGACCTTCGAGGGCTACGACGTCACGACGGCAGGCGACGGTGGCCGGGCGCTCGGGCTGCTCGCAGAGTCGCTGCCGGACGTGGTGGTGCTCGACGTGATGATGCCGTTGGTCGACGGGCTGGAGGTGTGCCGCCGCATCCGCGCCAAGGGGTACGACGTCCCCGTGCTGCTGCTGACCGCCCGCGACACCACCGACGACCGGGTCGATGGGCTGGACGCCGGCGCGGACGACTACCTCGTCAAGCCGTTCGCGCTCGAGGAGCTGCTGGCCCGGTTGCGGGCGCTGCTGCGCCGCGCCCACGGTCGGCCTCAGGACGGCCGCCTCGGGTTCGGCGACCTGAGCATGGACTGCGCCACCCGTGAGGTGACCCGCGACGGCGTACCCCTGGAGCTGACCCGCACGGAGCACGACCTGCTCGAGCTGTTCCTGCTGCATCCCCGCCAGGTGCTGACGCGTGAGGTGATCCTCCGCGAGGTCTGGGGCCTCGACTTCGATCCCGGCTCGAACACGATGGACGTCTTCGTGGGCTACCTGCGGCGCAAGACCGAGCTGGGCGGCCGGCCGCGGCTGCTCCACAACGTGCGCGGCGTGGGTTACGTCCTGCGCGAGTCCTCGTGAAGCGGCTCCCGCTGCGCGCCAGCATCGCGTTGCTCTGCGCGGCCACCACGGCCGCCGCGATCGTGGCCGCGAGCGTCCTGGGTTGGGTGTCGACCCGGAGCGCGATGCGCGACCAGATCGACGCGTCGCTCGGCCAGGGGATCGTCCGCGCCGTGCGGATCGACGGCTTCGAGACGACGGTGCCGATCCCCGCCGAGACCCTCTGCGAGGCGCCCCGACCACCGGGGGACAGCGACGTGCCGGTCCCGATGATGCAGCTGCTCCGCGCGGACGGCAGTGGTTGCGCCGGCATCCCCGAGGACGAGCTCATCGACCCGACCACGGCCGAGCTGCAGGTCGCAAGGGGAGAGCGTGCCTCGTTGCTCCGCGATGCGACGACCCTCGGTGGCGAGCACGTGCGCACGCAGACGACGGCGCTCGGCGACGGCTACGCCGTGCGGGTGAGCCGGTCGCTGGAGGAGGTCGACGCCACCATGCGCGAGCTGACGATGATCCTCGGTCTGGTCGCCGCGCTCGGCGTGCTCGTCGCAGGCGGTGCCGGACTCGCGGTGGCCCGGATCGTGGTCCGCCCGGTGGACCGGCTCACCGCCGCCGCTGAGCACGTGGCCGACACCGAGGACCTCGACGTACCGATCGAGGTGCGCGGCCGCGACGAGGTGGCCCGCCTGTCGACGGCGTTCAACTCGATGATCGAGCGGCTGGCCGGCTCCCGGCGGCGTCAGCGCCAGCTGATCGCGGACTCGAGCCACGAGCTGCGTACGCCGCTCACCAGCCTGCGCACCAACATCGAGTGGCTGATGCGGGCCGACGACCGCGGCCGGCCGCTCGGCGCCAAGCAGCGGCGCCAGGTCGAGCAGGCCGTGCTCGGGCAGGTCGACGAGCTCAGCGCCCTGATCGGTGAGCTCGGGGCGCTGGCCCGCGACGAACGGGTCCGCGACCACGTCGCCGTCGAGCTCGACCAGGTGGTGCTGCGCGCCGTGGACCGAGCCCAGCGCCGCGACCCGTCCCGCCGCTTCGACCTGAGGATCGAGCCGTGGCCCGTGCGCGGTGACCCGGCCGCCCTCGAGCGGGCCGTGCTGAACCTGCTCGACAACGCGCTGAAGTTCTCCGACGGCCCGATCGCGGTCAGCCTGCGGGGCGGTCACGTCGCCGTCTACGACACCGGCGCAGGACTCTCCGGGGCGGACCAGGGCAACGCCTTCGAACGGTTCTGGCGCGCCCCGGCAGCCCGCGAGCTGCCCGGCTCGGGCCTCGGCCTGGCGATCGTGGCCGACTCGGTCGGGCAGCACGGCGGCACCGTGTTCTTCACCGACGCGCCGGGCGGCGGGAGCCGGGTCGGCTTCACCATCCCGGCCCTCACAAAACTCTCAGTCCAGCCACGCGAGACCCATACCTGAGGTTCCTAGCGTCCTCGACACCGCGCGACGAGAAGCGCGCCTGACGAGGAGGAACCCATGAGACGACGACGGCTCACCCGCCACCCCGGGATCGTGCTGCTGCTGCTCGCCCTGCTGCTCACCCCGTTCGTCGCCGCGTGCGGCGCGAGCGGTGACGACGACAGCCCCGGTGTGGCCACGCTCGACGAGTCCGGAGATGGCGACGGCAGCGACGACGGCACCGACACCGCCGGCAGCGAGGACGACCTGGAGGAGCAGGCACTCGAGTTCGCACAGTGCATGCGGGAGAACGGCGTACCGGACTTCCCGGACCCGCAGGTCGACGGGGGCCGGATCACGATGGGTGGCCCCGGTGGCGGCGATCAGATCGATCCCGAGGCCGCCGAGAAGGCGATGGAGGCGTGCGAGGAGCTCGCTCCGCGAGGTGGGGGGAACTTCGACCCCGAGGAGCGGCAGGAGATGCAGGACGCCTTCTTGGACTACGCGCAGTGCATGCGCGACAACGGTTACGACATGCCCGACCCCGACTTCAGCGACGGTGGCGGCATGTTCCGCCTGCAGGGCGAGCCCGACGACCCGGCGTTCGTGAAGGCCCAGGCGGCCTGCGAGGACAAGCTCCCCGGTCGTCCCGGAGACGAGGGATGAGGGCACGCGTGGTGGTGGCCGGCGCCGCGGTCGTGCTGGTCGCGGCCGGATCGGTGGCGGCGGTGGGTTTCCTGCGCGACGACACCGAGGCCCGCTCCGAGGACACGACCGCGACCGCGGCGACGGTGGTGCCGGTCGAGCTACGGACCCTCAAGGACGCCGAGCGGCTCTCGGGTGAGCTCGGGTACGCCGACGAGCAGACGATCGCGGCCGGGCCGGCAGAGGGCGTGCTCACCGACCTCCCGGAGGAGGGATCCACGGTGCACCGGGGCGAGGCGGTCTACGACGTCGACGATGAGCCGGTCGTCCTGCTCATCGGCAGGCTCCCGCTCTACCGCGACCTCACCTATGGCGTCGACGACGGAGCCGACGTCCGCCAGCTGGAGCGCAACCTGGAGCGGCTCGGCTACGACCCCGGCACCGTCAACAAGGAGTTCACGGCGTACACCCAGGATGCGGTCGAGGACCTGCAGGAGGACCTCGGTGTCGAGGAGACCGGCGAGGTGACCGCGGCCCAGTTCCTGGTGCTGCCCGACGAGATCAGGGTCGGCGCCCCGCAGGCGACCCTCGGGACGCAGCTCACCGCCGCTGCCGCCACGACGCTCTACGACGCCACCAGCACCGCCCGCGCGGTCACCATCGACCTCGACACGTCCGACGAGGCGCTCGCGGAGATCGGCTCGAAGGCCACGGTGACGCTGCCCGACGGGTCGACGGTCAAGGCGACCGTCGACGGTGTCGGCACCGTCGCCACTCCCACCGACACCGAGTCGGAGGACCCGTCCGCGGAGGCGACGATCCCGGTGACCCTCACCCTCGACGACCCGAAGAAGGTCGCCGGGCTCAGTGCGGCGCCGGTGACCGTCGACCTGACCCGCGACACCCGCAAGCAGGTCGAGGCCGTGCCGGTGACCGCGCTGGTGGCTTTGGCCGAGGGTGGCTTCGGCATCCGCCGTGAGAGTGGCGAGCTGGTGGCCGTCGAGACCGGCCTGTTCGCCGCCGGCTACGTCGAGATCACCGCTGGCCTCGAGGTCGGCGACCGGATCGAGGTTCCCGAATGACCTCCGTGCTCGAGGTGCGCGAGCTCCGCAAGAGCTACGGCGACCTCGAGGTGCTGCACGGGATCGACCTTGCCGTGGACCCGGGCGAGCTGGTGGCCGTCATCGGCCCGTCCGGGTCCGGCAAGTCCACGCTGCTGCACATCATGGGCACCCTGGACCGTGGTAGCTCGGGCACCGTGGTCATCGACGGCCACGACACGGCGTCCATGTCGGAGGCCGAGCTGGCGGGCCTGCGGGCGCACCGGATCGGCTTCGTGTTCCAGTCCTTCCACCTGCTCGACGGTCTGACCGCGCTCGACAACGTCGCGCAGGGACTGCTCTACGGCGGCGTGCACCGCTCGGACCGTCAGCAGCGGGCCCGCGAGATGCTGGTGAAGGT
Organism: Actinomycetota bacterium; assembly: GCA_030862825.1. GTDB lineage: Bacteria > Actinomycetota > Actinomycetes > Propionibacteriales > Nocardioidaceae > Nocardioides. The sequence goes on from JALZCZ010000275.1 coordinate 8,423, forward strand.
CGGCCTCGAGAACCGGGCCGCCCACCCGCCGCGGATGCTCAGCGGCGGCGAGCGGCAGCGGGTGGCGATCGCCCGGGCCCTGCTCAACCGGCCGGCGATCGTCTTCGCCGACGAGCCGACCGGCAACCTCGACACCCACAGCGGCGACGAGGTGCTGGGGCTGCTGCACGAGCTCAACGAGGTCGACGGCACCACGATCGTGGTGATCACCCACGAGCACGAGGTGGCGGGCGCGATGCGCCGGCAGGTCGAGATCCGCGACGGACTCGTCACCCGCGACTCGCGGCGGGTGCCCGCATGATGCCGTCGAAGGTGAGCGTGCGCGATCAGCTGCGCACGGGTGCGGTCGGTCTGTCCTCCCGCCGGGTGCGGACGCTCCTGTCCGCGTTGGGTGTGGCGATCGGCGTGGCCACGGTGGTCAGCGTGCTCGGCATCTCGCGCAGCTCGCAGGCGGACCTGCTCGACCAGCTGGACGCCCTGGGCACCAACCTGCTCCAGGTGCAGGCGGGGGGAGGGCTCGGCTTCGGCGGCAGCACCGACCTGCCCGACACCGCGGCGACCCAGGTACGCAACATCGACCCGGTCGACGACGTCGCCACGGTGACCACGCTGACCGGACCGGTGCTGCGCAACGCGCTGTCCGACCCTGTCGTGACCGGTGGGCTCACCGTCCGGGCGGCCGACACGTCGCTGCTCGACACCCTCGCGGGCTCGATGGCCGACGGTAGGTTCCTCGACGAGGCGATCGACGACTACCCCGTCGTGGTCCTCGGGGCGGTGGCCGCTGAGCGGCTCGGCATCGAGGAGGTCGACGGCCGGACCGCGGTGTACCTCGACGGCCGCAACTGGCAGGTGGTCGGCATCCTCGACGAGCTGCCCCTGGCGCCGGACATCGACCGCTCGGTGCTGCTGGGCTACGACGCCGCGGCGACCTACCTCGCGGACGACCTCGCGCCCTCGGGCCTCTACGTGCGCGCCGACCCGGACACCGTCGACGCGGTGGCCGACGTGCTCCCCGCGCAGGCCAATCCCGCCGAGCCCGAGAACGTCGAGGTCTCCCGGCCCTCCGACGCGCTGGCCGCGAAGGCGGCGGCCGGTGACGCCTTCACCTCGCTGTTCCTCGGGCTCGGCGCGGTGGCACTGCTGGTCGGCGCGGTCGGCACCGCCAACGTGATGGTGATGTCGGTGCTGGAGCGTCGCGGCGAGATCGGGCTGCGCCGGGCGCTCGGGGCCACCAAGGGCCACGTGCGCACCCAGTTCATCGTGGAGTCACTGATGCTCTCGCTCGCGGGAGGACTCGTCGGGATCGGCATCGGGGCAGTGGTCACCCTGGGCTACGCCGTGGTCAAGGACGCGTCGTACGTCGTGCCGCTCTCCGCGGTCGGCTATGGGCTCGGCGCCGCGGTCGTGATCGGCGTCCTCGCCGGCGTCTACCCGGCCACCCGGGCCGCCCGGCTGTCACCCACGGAGGCGTTGCGCGCCTGAGCCCGAGGTCGCGGTGGTCCGCCACGTACCGGCAGATCCGCGCCTGGACCGGTCCTGCGTGCCGGACTGTCGCGCCGGACGGCTGACCCACTGTTTGCACTCGCCCGGGTCGAGTGCTAAACATGTTGCTGGCACTCTCGACGTGAGAGTGCCACCAATCCCCGGTCCGGGGAGTTGAGGTCAGCAGCGTCGGCGAGAAGGGTTCGCCGGTTCGGCCTGGCCGTCCGTCGCGGGCAACGAACCGGTCCGTCCAAGCTCTGAATGCGAAGGAATCGCTGGAGTTATGCCGAAGCTGATTGCTTTCAACGAGGAGGCCCGGCGCGGCCTCGAGCGTGGCATGAACACGCTCGCGGACGCCGTCAAGGTCACGCTCGGGCCCAAGGGCCGCAACGTCGTACTCGAGAAGAAGTGGGGCGCGCCCACCATCACCAACGATGGTGTGAGCATCGCCAAGGAGATCGAGCTCGAGGACCCGTACGAGAAGATCGGTGCCGAGCTCGTCA
>JALZCZ010000282.1 GCA_030862825.1 Actinomycetota bacterium
ACCGTTGACCGAGAGACCGAGGTAGGCGGCCTGGTCGTCGGTGAGGGTGGTCAGCCGGACGCCGAGTGCGTCGAGGTGCAGGCGGGCCACCTCCTCGTCGAGGTGCTTGGGCAGCACGTAGACGCCGACCGGGTACTCCTCGGGCTTGGTGAAGATCTCGATCTGCGCGAGCACCTGGTTGGTGAAGGAGTTCGACATCACGAACGACGGGTGACCGGTGGCGTTGCCGAGGTTCATCAGGCGACCCTCGGACAGCACGATGATCGCGTTGCCGCCGGGGAAGGTCCACACGTCGACCTGGGGCTTGACGTTCTTGCGCTCCGCGACGCCCGGCGCCTCGAGGCCGGCCATGTCGATCTCGTTGTCGAAGTGGCCGATGTTGCCCAGGATCGCGTTGTGCTTCATCCGCTTCATCTGGTCGACCGTCACGACGTCCTTGTTGCCGGTCGCGGTGATGATGATGTCGGCGACGTCGAGGACGTCGTCGAGGGTGGAGACCTGGTAGCCGTCCATCGCCGCCTGCAGCGCGCAGATCGGGTCGATCTCGGTGACGATGACCCGGGCGCCCTGGCCGCGCAGCGACTCCGCGCAGCCCTTGCCGACGTCGCCGTAGCCGCACACGACCGCGACCTTGCCGCCGATGAGCACGTCGGTGGCGCGGTTGATCCCGTCGATGAGGGAGTGGCGGCAGCCGTACTTGTTGTCGAACTTCGACTTGGTCACCGAGTCGTTGACGTTGATGGCCGGGAAGAGGAGCGAGCCTTCCTTCATCATGTCGTAGAGGCGCAGCACACCGGTGGTGGTCTCCTCGGTGACGCCCTTGATCTCACCGGCGATCGGCGTCCAGCGGTCCTTGGTCTCGGCGAGCGAGGCGTTGAGGACGTCGAAGACGACCTTCTGCTCGTGGCTCTTGGCCGAGGCCGGGTCGGGCGCGACGCCGGTCTTCTCCATCTCGACACCGAGGTGCACGAGCATGGTCGCGTCGCCACCGTCGTCGAGGATCATGTTGGCGAACTTGCCCTCGGGCCACATCAGGATCTGCTGGGTGCACCACCAGTACTCCTCCAGCGACTCGCCCTTCCAGGCGAAGACCGGCACCCCGGCGGGGTTGTCGACCGTGCCGTTGGGGCCGACCGCGACCGCGGCGGCGGCGTGGTCCTGGGTGGAGAAGATGTTGCAGGACGCCCAGCGCACCTCTGCACCGAGCGCGGTCAGCGTCTCGATCAGGACGGCGGTCTGGATGGTCATGTGCAACGAGCCGGCGATCCGGGCCCCCGCGAGCGGCTTGGAGTCGCCGTAGCGCTCCCGCATCGCCATGAGGCCGGGCATCTCGTGCTCGGCGAGCTGGATCTCGGTGCGGCCGAAGTCGGCCAGGGAGAGGTCGGCGACCTTGAAGTCCATGTGGAGTGCTCCTGAGGTGTTCGTGAGGGTGTTCCGAGATTAGAACGACCGGACTTCGAAAAAGGAATCCTCGCGCCCTCCTCTCGCCCACGTCTGCGTCGGGTCGTGTGCCCCCACCGGCCTATGGACCGGGCTCAGGCACACGACCGTCACCACGGAGTCGCGATCCCGCCAGCTCCCACCAGGGGTCGACGTCCACCCGACAACGGCCCCATCTACTGGTCAGTGGCCGGCGGGCGGCGGGGGCTTCGGACGCTCCGCGGGCACGTAGTCCTCGCGGAAGAGGTCGGGCTCCAGATAGATCGAGCTGGCCATCGGCTCCGCCGCGCGGACGGCGATCTCGGCCGCGTCGATCGCTTCGGCCACCTCGGCCGCGGTCGCCGACGCGACGACCCCGATCTTGGCGGCGACCAGAAGCTCCTCCGGGCCCAGGTGGAGGGTCTTCATGTGGATGACCCGGTCCACACCGGGGATGCCGACCAGTGCCGCCTCGATCCTGGTCAGTGCCTCCGACGCCGCCGACTCCCCGAGCAGCAGGCTCTTCGTCTCGATCGCCAGCGTGATGGCCACGACCACCAGCAGGACGCCGATCAGCGCGGTGCCGGCCACGTCGTAGTACTGGTTCTCGGTGACCAGGGTGAGCGTGACCGCGACGAAGGCGAAGGTCAGGCCCAGCAGGGCGGCCAGGTCTTCCAGGAGGATGACCGGGAGCTCCGGCTGCTTGGCCCGCCGGATGAAGGACCAGTACGACGCCTCGCCCTTGACCTTGTTGGTCTCGACGATCGCGGTGCGGAACGACAGCGACTCCAGCACGATGGCCACGCCCAGGACCACCAGCGGGACGAACCGGACCCACCCGTGCTCGAACTCCGCGTGACCGTCGTGGATCTCGTGCCACTTGTGGTACGCCTCGTAGAGCGCGAACAGACCGCCCACGCTGAACAGCACGATGGCGACGATGAAGCTGTAGATGTAGCGCTCCCGGCCGTAGCCGAACGGGTGCTCCTCGGTGGCCTCGCGCCTCGACCTCCTGCCACCGACGAGCAGCAGGGCCTGGTTACCGGCGTCCGCCACCGAGTGGATCGCCTCCGCAAGCATCGAGCTGATGCCCGTCAGCGCGAACGCGATGAACTTGGTGACCGCGATCCCCGTGTTGGCGAGGAGCGCAGCCACGACCGCCTTGGTGCCACCATCCGCTGCCATGGCCGGAACAGTATCGGGACCGGATCAGCGCGGGGATGTCCGGTCCGGCGGGAGCTTGGCCGACTCATCGACGGCGACGGCCAGGTGCGCGGCGTGGGTGGTGTGCCGCTCCGCGTAGCCGAACGGGTCGACCACGTCGGCGAGTCGGGACGAGACCGCTGGGCAGGCCAGCAGCAGCGAGAGGGCCAGCCCTCCGAGGGTCGTCAGCACCAGTGCGTACGCCGCGTGCTCGTCCGCCCACCCCTGGAACCCGGCGAACTCCGCACCCTTCACGGCGAACCCGTGGAAGAGGTAGACGACCAGCGTCGCGGCGCCCATCCGGGTGAACCAGCCGCTCACCCGCGGGACCAGGGCCAGGAACGCCAGGGCGCCGAGGCCTCCGATCGCCAGCACCGCCGCCCGGGTGGCGACCGCCTGGAGGTCGGAGGTGGTGAGCTCGACGTACATGGCCCGGTAGTAGAGCCACTCGGTGGATGCCCAGGCATCGACGAACCAGGTGACCACCACGACGCCGACCATCACCACCACCGCGGCCACCACCGCCGAGCGGGACCGCAACGTCTCGAGCCGCTCGGGCGTGGCCTTGAGACCGAGCACGAAGAACGGCAGCAGGCCGAGCACGCGGGCGAGGTCGAGGGTGTCCGCGACCCAGACGCCCGCGGCCAGGCTGATCACGACCGCGAGGAACAGGCCGCCGGGCAGGGCCCGGAAGATCGGGGTCAGCAGCCGCCACAGGAACAGGGCGGGGAGGTACCAGAGCGGCCAGTGCGGGTCGAGGAACAGCCCGTCCAGTGTCTCCCCTCCGACGTAGACGCGGAACAGGCCGAACGCGCACTCGAACAGCACGTAGGGCACGGCGACCGTCCGCACCAGCTGCCACATCCGGGGCCGGGTCCACCCGAACCCGCGAGAGAGATAGCCGGTGACGAGCACGAAGGCCGGGATGTGCCAGGAGTAGAGGAAGTCGTACAGATGGCGGTCGAGCGAGCTCTGGGGCAGCAGCGTCCAGCCGTGGCCGATGACGACCAAGGTCACCAGCGCCATCTTGGCGTTGTCGAACCACGGGTCCCGAGCAGCCATCCCGGCAGCCTAGTGGGGGGCCGAAGGTCAGTCCGCGACCATTCCGAGCCGCAGATACTCGGCGGCGTAGGTGCCGGTGAGCAGCAGCGAGGCGTAGCGCGCGACCTCGCTGCCGTCGTCCGAGGTCACGGTCTCGATGCGGACGCCGCGCTCGTTGGCCGCGGCCTGGAGCCGGCCGCGCATCTCGCGCAGCACCGGCTCGTCGGCGCCGTCGTCGAGCACCACCAGCACCGGGCGGAGATCCCCGCCGCCCTCGGCGAACGGGTCGACGAAGACGTCGCGCGGGCGGGCGGCCTCGATCACCGGCAGCAGGTGCTCGGCATCACCGGCGAGTGCCGAGCGTCCGCTGGTGCGACGGATCGACTCCGCCACCCGCCTGGCTGCCCGGGCGGCCAGGGTCGAGCCTCCCCAGATCACGGGGTTGGCGTCGGCGAGCGCGATGGCCAGCATCTTGGCGGGGTTGACCGCGATGTCGCGGTGCGGCGAGCAGGAGATGGCCACGGCGTCCAGCGCCTCGGCGACCTGCTCCGGCTCGGCGCTCGGGCCGAGGTCGACCTGGTGGAGGTAGTCGAGCACGACGACGGCGGTGGCCAGCTGGTCGCGGGTCTCGGTGGGCAGGATCGTGCTCCACCGCCCGGCGGCGTGCTCGGCGACGATCGAGTCCGCCGGGCAGGCCACCACGACCTGGCAACCTCGGCGCACGGCTTCAGCGACCGCGGACGCGGTGCCGGTGCCGCCGCCGTCCGGCGCCAGCACCACGATCAGGTCGAGGCTGCCGGCCCAGCCGGGCAGGGCCGGTCCCGGCCAGGCCACGAACGGCACCGGGCACCACGGCTCGAGCACCGCCCGCAGCAGCCGGGAGTCGGGGCCGGCCGCGATCACCGCGCGCGGTCGCCCCTCCTGGCTGTCGGCCACCGCCTCCGCGATGACCTGCGTGGCCCCACCGGCCTCGCGGCGGACGCGGGCACCGGTCTCGGCGAGCGTGCGCAGCCGCAGGTCCGCGGCGCCGAGAGCGGTCTCGTCGTCGAGCCGCGACTCGTCGAACCAGGTCACCATCAGCTCGGCTTGCGGGCTTCGTCCACCAGCAGCACGGGGATGTTGTCACGCACCGGGTAGGCCAGTCCGCAGGTCTGGCACACCAGCTCCGCGCCGACCAGCGACAGGTCGCCGCGACAGTCGGGACAGACGATGATCGCCAGCAGGGCGGGGTCGAGCTGGGGCGGATCGTTGGCAGGCGTCTGTTCGCTCATCGTCAGCTCCTGATCTTTCCCAGCACGTCGTCCCGGACCCGGACCATGGTCGCCTGGTCCTTGCCCTCCACGTTGAGCCGAAGCAGTGGTTCGGTGTTGGACGGCCGCACGTTGAAGGCCCAGTCGGCGTGGCTCACGGTGAGTCCGTCCAGCCGGTCCGTGGTCACGCCGTCCTGCCCGGCGTACTCCGCCTCCAGGGCGTCCATCATCCCGGCCTGGTCGGCGACCTCGGTGTTGACCTCGCCACTGAGCGGGTAGCGCTCGTAGTCGGCGAGCACCTGCGAGAGCGCCTGCTCGGTCTCGGCCAGTGCTGCCATGGCGTGCAATGCGGCGAGCATCCCGGAGTCGGCCCGCCAGAAGTCGCGGAAGTAGAAGTGACCGCTGTGCTCGCCGCCGAAGATGGCGTCGGTCTCGGCCATCGTGGCCTTGATGAAGGAGTGGCCGACCCGGGTGCGGACGGGGTTGCCGCCCAGCTCCGAGACCAGCTCGGGCACCGCGCGGCTGGTGATCAGGTTGTGGATGATCGTCGCGCCCGGTTCCTTGGCGAGCTCGCGAGAGGCGATCAGCGCGGTCAGCGTCGAGGGCGAGACGGCGCGCCCGGTCTCGTCGACCAGGAAGCACCTGTCGGCGTCGCCGTCGAACGCGAGCCCGATGTCGGCGTCCTCCGCCATCACCCGCTTCTGCAGGTCGATCAGGTTGGCCGCCTCGATCGGGTTGGCCTCGTGGTTGGGGAAGCTGCCGTCGAGCTCGAAGTACATCGGCACCATCTCGACCTGGTCACCACCCAGGCGTCCGAAGACGGCGGGCGCGGTGTGGCCCGCCATGCCGTTGCCCGCGTCGACCACGACCTTCAGCCGACGACCGACGACGGGGGCGAGCGAGATGAGGTGGGCGGCGTACGCCTCGAGCACGTCGTGCTCGGTGATCGTGCCGGTGCGGGTCGGTGTCGCGAAGTCGCCGGAGATCACCAGGTCACGGATCTCGGCGAGCCCGGTGTCCAGGCCGATCGGCTGGGCCTTCGAGCGACACATCTTGATGCCGTTGTACTGGGCCGGGTTGTGGCTCGCGGTGAACATGGCGCCCGGCATGTCGAGGTGTCCGGACGCGAAGTAGAGCTGGTCGGTCGAGGCCAGGCCGATCATCGTCACGTCGGCCCCGGCCGAGGTCGCGCCGTCGGCGAACGCCCCGGCCATCCCCGGCGAGCTCGGGCGCATGTCGTAGCCGATCACCATCTCGGTGGCACCGACGACCTGCACGTAGGCCCGGCCGGTGGCGCGGGCGAGCTCCTCGTCGAGCTGGGCGGGCACCGTGCCGCGGACGTCGTAGGCCTTGAAGATGGCGGTGATGTTGGCGGCATCGAGCGTGCCGCGATCCGGGGAGGCCATGGGCCAGACCCTACCGGTGGTCAGTCGGTCGTGAGCACCCGCAGGTGACCGCGTCGGGTGGTCTCGCGGGCGTTCTCCTCCGCCGGCGGGATGCGGGTGACCGGAGCCGGCCGACCTGCTTCACGGACGGCATCGGCGAGGGCGAGCAGGTCGTCGCCCGACGGGCCGGGCACGGCGCTGTTGTCGATCGGCAGCCGCAGCACCTCCCATCCTCGGGGGGCGGAGAGCCGCTCGCTGTGTGCCTCGCACAGGTCGTAGGCATGCGGCTCGGCGAAGGTGGCGAGCGGTCCCAGCACGGCGGTCTGGTCGGCGTAGACATAGGTGAGGGTGGCCACCGCGGGGCGACCGCACGGGGTGCGCGAACAGCGCCGAGCAAGACTCACGCCGCTGACGGTACCCGCCCGCACGACCCCGCCCGATTAGGCTCGCTGCCGTGGCCGACATGTCCGAGCTCTCCGTGCCCTCTGGGGCGACGCCGACCGGGGCACGCCGCCGGACCAGGGACCGGCGCGGCCGCGGCATGCGCGGCCCTGCCGTGCTGCCGCGGCGGCCGGGGACCTCGGAGCTGCGGACCCCGCGGGAGCGCTTCGACCAGCTGGTGCTGAGCGTGGTCACCGAGATCGACCAGCGCTGGCAGGACCGTCTCGGCCTCGTGGAGTACGCCGTCGAGGAGGCGCCGCTGATCCCTGACGACTGGTCGACGACGACGGTCCCGCTGTCGTCCCTGGTGCGCGGCACCGGGGCGAAACCGACCCGGCTGGTGCTGTTCCGTCGGCCGATCGAGCAACGCGCGGAGACCCGGGGCGACCTCGAGGCGCTGGTGCTGACCGTCGTGGTCGAGCAGGTGGCCGAGCTGTTGGGCATCGACGCCGAGCAGGTCGACCCACGCTACCTCGGGGACGAATGAGCCTCCGGTGGCCGTGTGACTGATCTGCCCCCAGTCTCGCTCAGCCTTCGGCGGGATGACTTCCGGTGGTGTCAGAACCCGAGCCGGTCTCGGTGACCGCGGCGACGCTTCCCACGATGACGTCGGGGCAGGCGAGCATCCGCCAGATCTCGGCCCCTCGGGTGGCGCGGTCCATGGACGAGCTGCGTGCCTTGACGGACTCGTATCGCCCGCTGCTGTTGATGTCCTCATCGATGCCGGACAGGCGGAGGGTCTCGCTGGCCCCGGTGAACACAGTGGCGCTCGGGAATCAGGTCCTTGACGCGGGTACGCGCGGTGGCGGCGTCATCGAGGATCTCGACGGCGAGGTTTCTTTCCTTCAGCGCGGCGGCCACCCGCTCCAGGCGCTCGGCGGTAGCCGGTTCAGTGAACAGTGCTGTTGGAACCGTGGCAATGATGGCGCCTCCTGGCTGGTCGTGTTGCCCGAGCTTCCTGCTCGCTGCTGATGTGTTCGTCGCAACAGACGACGACGCAACCCACCGGAATGTGAGGCGAGGGCGCCGACCTCACGTTCGGGTGCGCTGCCTTGTCGAAGTGGTGAGGGCAGATGCGACGGAGGGGCTGGTGACAGGATGACCACCGAATCGGAGCCGGGGCACGGCCGGTCCGATCCGAACCTGAGCGTGCGGATGAGCGAGCGGCGTCAGCTGATCAATCTCGCCTACGACTCCTCGGCTCGCTGGCCGATGCCGAGGACGCCGTCCAGGAGACCTACGCCCGGTGGTATGCGATGCCGCGGGTCGACCAGGACGCCATCGAAACCCCCGGCGCCTGGCTGACGACGGTGACCAGCCGCATCTGCCTCAACCTGCTCGGCTCGGCGCGGGCTCGACGCGAGACGTACGTGGGCGAATGGATCCCCGAGCCGCTGCCCGAACGGTTGGAGTGGGCCACGGCGGCGTCGGGCGGCACCCACATGGCCCCGGCCGACCGGATCACCCTCGACGAGTCGGTCAGCCAGGCCTTCCTCGTCGTGCTCGAGTCGATGACTCCGGCCGAGCGGGTGGCCTTCGTCCTGCACGACGTCTTCCGCTACTCCTTCGGCGAGGTGGCCGAGATCGTCGGCCGGACGCCGGCGGCCTGCCGCCAACTGGCCTCGTCGGCCTACTCGATCCCAATGCCACGGTGATCGCCGACGGCGGCGGTCTGGTTACCGCCGTGGCCCGGCCGGTCGCGGGCGGCGAGCAGATCGCGCGTAGCTGCGTCGAACTGGCCGCGCGGGCCCCTCTGACGATCGTGGAACGTACGGTCAACGGTCAGCCCGGCTTGGTGAGCGAGCAGGACGGCATCACGGTGGCGGTGCTGGCCTTCGACATCGTCGGCGACCGCATCAAGCACATCTGGGCGGTACTCAACCCCGAGAAGCTCCGGGCCCGGACGACGGACTGACCGTTCGGCGCCGCCCCGTGGGGCTCGGCGTGGACACCAGCCGGTTGATTCTGAGGCCGCAGGCCGATCGTCACGCGGTGGGGCGAGGACACGTCACAACCCGGGCCGCACCTGGGCGACCAGGCTGTCGAGCACAAGTGGGGTGAGGGGCAGCACCGCGACGCCGTCGCCGGTGACCGTCACCGAGCCGACCATCGTGGTGCCGCGGACGGTGACCTCGACCAGAGCGGCCTTCGAGGGGAGGTCGACGGCGAAACCGCGCTTGGCCACGACATCGACGCGTCGGCGCGCCACCTCCTGGCCGGACTCGTCGGTCGCGACCACGGTGACCGTGCCGGCGCCGTCGGCCCCCGCGAGCACGACCTGCTTGCGGCCGGGTGGGGTGAGCACGGTCGAGGAGCTGATCTGCTCGCCCGGCGCGCTGTGGCTCAGGTCGCCGTCGACGAAGCTGCGGACAGTCGCGGTCAGGGGCGAGCCCGACGTCACGACCAGCCCGATGGCATCGCCGAGCGCATCCTTCGGCAGGAGCTTCGACAGGGAGACGCGGGTGACCGACTCGGGCCCCACGACGACGTCCTTGACGCCCTGGGGTGTGAACACCGAGTCCTCGGTGACGACCTGCACGGCGGCCCGGGTCTCGTCCGTCCCGGCATTGGTCAGCACCAGGTTGCGCTGCCCCGAGCCAGGCACCATCCCGAGCATCGTGTTCGTCGTGGAGGGTGCCGCTTGCGCGGGCAACCAGTCGCGGGCGGCCGCACCCGCGCCGAGCTGGTCGTAGTGGTCGCGCATCGTGGCCGAGACCCGGCCTCGTGAGGTGGTGACCCGCAGCGTCAGCTCGTCGCGTCGGGGAATGGTCGTCGCGAGGTCGATGCGCACCACTCCGCGGGCCGGCACCGCGACGCCGCGCAGCTCCGGCGCATCGATCACGCCTTCCTGACCGATCAGGGTGGAGTCGACGACAGCCGGGCCGGCATCGGGGTTGACGAGCTCGAGCACCGAGTTGTGCCGGGCGCCCGCGCCGACACCCGTGAACCACTGGTCGGGGGCGGGCTCGCTGCAGGAGGCCGCGGCCAGGGGGCTCCGGAAGACGCCGCCCACCAGCCCGGGGGCGAGCACGCCCTCACCCGTGACCACCACCGGGCCGTCGCCCGGCACCGACGTGACCGACCGGGGTGCGAGGTCGACCGTGCTCGGGTCCTTGCCCACCCGCGCCGCGACCGGTCCGCCCTCGTCGGACATCGTGGTGAGCGAGGACTCCGACGCACCACTGGGGCAGACCACGGTCGACCGGGTCACGACGGTGCGCTCGGGTGGCTGCGTCACCACCTCCTGCGAGCCGGGCCGAACCAGCAGCAGGGCCGCGACCGTGAGCAGGGGCAGCAGCACCGCGAGCACCACGGTCACATCGGCGCGACTGCCCACAGCGGCGGCGATCCTGCGGCCGGGGGTGGGGGCGTTCGACGGGTCGGTCATGACCGCCTCCTGTCCGTGGTCGGTGCACACAGCACGAGCACCCAGACGACCGCTAGGCCCTGCACGATCAGCAGGACGATGCGCAGCCAGGAGCGCGGCCCGTCGACAGCGTCCGGGTCCAGCTCGCGGGCCACCTGCCACGCCCTGGTGCCGTGCTCGGCGCTGGCCTGGCTGAGTCCGCCGGTCGCGTCCAGCCCGGCGGCGACGGTGG
>JALZCZ010000085.1 GCA_030862825.1 Actinomycetota bacterium
GCTTCACGGAGTCGGCCTCCGTGGGCGTGGCGATGTCGAGGGCGTTGCCCTGGTCGTCCTCGGCAGTCAGGTAGGCCAGCAGGGCGGGCAGGGTGACATCGCCGTCGACCGCCTGGAACTCCGCGACCGCCTTGACGAACAGGTCGAGGTTCTCCCGCCGCGCCTCGGCCGCGGGTGAGACCGCGGACGCCAGCTCCACGTCGACGCCGGTCAGGTCGATGATCCGGCGCACGATGTCGAGCAGGGGCTCGCCGACGTGGGTGCGGAGCTGCCGCAGTTCGCCCGCGAGCAGCGCGAAGCGCTCCCGCGCCTCCGGCGAGTACGGCGCGTCGCCCGGGTCGACCAGGGCGTCGTCGAGGGCGGGCACCTCGGCCGGGTCGATGCCGTCGGCGATGCCGACGAGGTGGTCGGTGATGGAGTCCGGCGGGGCGCCGCGACCGCGCTGGCCTGCGAGCTCCTGGGCGCGCCGGCTCAGCAGCCGCAGGTCGCGCGGTCCGATCGCCCAGCGGGGTCCGGTCAGCAGGGTCAGCAGCGAGCTGTTGGACGTGACGTCGTGGAGCAGGTGCAGGATCGCGACGACCTCGGCCACCTCGGGCAGGCGCAGCAGGCCGGACAGCCCGACGATCTCGACCGGGATGCCGGCGCCGGTGAGGGCGTCGAAGACGTCCTCGGCGTGGGCGTTGTCGCGGGTGAGCACCGCGATGTCGGACCAGAGCCCGGTGTGGGCCTCGGTGACCGCGTCGACCAGGGCGGCGAGCTCGTCGGCATGGGTGTCGAAGACGCTGGTCGTGACCTCGCCCTCGGCGGCATCCTCGTCGGGCTCGAGCTCCTCCACCTGGGGGTACTTCTCGTAGAGCGGTGCCGCGAGCAGGTTGGCGACGTCGAGGATCCGAGTGTCGGACCTGCGGTTGACGGTCAGGTGGTGGAGGGGGACCTCGCCGGACCGGCTCGGGAACGTGTCGGCGAAGTTGAGGATGTTGGAGACCGAGGCGCCGCGCCAGCCGTAGATCGCCTGGTTGGGGTCGCCCACCGCGGTGACGGCGTGGCCGAGCCCGGCGCCCTCCGACCCGGAGAAGATGCGCGACAGCATCGTGGCCTGGGCGACCGAGGTGTCCTGGTACTCGTCGAGCAGCACCACCTTGAACTTCTCGCGCTCCTGGACGCCCACCTCGGGCTGGTCGCTGGCCAGTCGCGCGCCCAGCTCGATCTGGTCGGAGAAGTCCATCAGGCCCAGGTCGCGCTTGAGCCGCCGGTAGCCCTCCACCAGGCCGAGGAGCTCGGCGCGACGGTCGATCGCGGAGATCGCCTTCTCGCACGCACCGCAGTGGCCCTTCCGGTTCTTGCCGGCCATCTCGGCGAGCCGCTCGCGCTCGAACCCCTGGCGCGCCTCGGCGTCCACGCGGCGTACGTCGGCGGCGGCGGAGACCAGGTGCTCGCTCATTGCCCCGTCGAGCGCGAGGAGGTTCTGGATGACGGTCGCGGGGTGGTCGGAGAGCTGGTGGATCTCGCCGGTGTAGCGGTCGACCACGCGGGCGCCGAGCTGGTAGCGGGCCGCGTCGGTCACGACGCGGGTGTCCGGCTCGTGCCCGATGCGCAGGCCGTGCTCGGTGAGCAGGGTGGCGGCGTAGGCGTTGTAGGTCGCGACGGTCGGCTCCAGCGCCTCCTCGTCGTCCGGTCCGGAGGGCTCGTCCAGGGCCCCGGCGGTGAGCAGGGCCGCGCGGATCTTGCGGCGCAGCTCGCTCGCCGCCTTGGTCGTGAAGGTGAGGCCCAGCACCTGGTCGGGGCGCACCTGACCGGTCATCACGAGGTAGACCACCCGGGCCGCCATCAGCGTGGTCTTCCCCGACCCGGCGCCCGCGATGACCACCGCCGGCGCGAGCGGTGCGGAGATCGCCTCCCACTGCTGGGCGCTCGGGGCGTACGGCGTGCCCATCACCCGCTGCAGGTCCTGGGGCGACTCGATCCTGAGGTGGGTCATCGGTTGGTCACCGACCCGGCACTCTTGATGGGGCAGATCGGCACGAACGAGCAGTCGCGGCAGTGGGCACCCGCGACCGCGGGGAAGTTCTCGGCGCGCATCAGCCCGGCGGCGCGCGCGATCTCGCCCCGGAGCCGCTGCCGCAACGCACCCTCCTCGGGCTCGGGCTCCTGTCGCTGCACGCGGGCGTCGGGCTCACCGTCCTCCAGGCCGAGCTGGACCAGCTCGGCACCGCCCGAGGCCGCCGGCCGCGCCTCGGGCACCAGCTCGTCGACGGCACCGCTGTCGACGGCGTACTGGTAGAGGCCGAGCTGCACGTGCGACTTCACCGCCGGCCCGGTGGGCATCCCGCGGCTGGTCTTGAGGTCCACGACCACGACGTTGCCGTCGGCGTCGAGCTCGAGGCGGTCGGCGTAGCCCGTGAGCTGGACCGGCTCGCCCTCGATCTCCACGACAGTGTCGAACCGCTCCTCGACAGCCAGCACCGTGCGCGGGTTGCGGTGGTGCCAGGCGAGGAACCTCGCGAGCGCGGCCCGGACCCGCTCGTGCTCGCGGGCCTTCGACCAGGGCGTGCGGAACTCCAGGCGGTCCCAGACCTGGTCGATGTGCTCCATCAGCAGGTCGACGTCGTCGGGGCCGGCCTGCAGCTCGCCCTGGGCGACCCGCTGGGCGAGGGCGTGCACCAGCTGGCCCAGGTTGGCGGACTGGTGGGCGCGGGCGACTCCCCCCGCCTCCCGCTCGAGGAACCACTGGGTCGGGCAGACCATCATCGACTCCAGGGCGCTCGCGGACATCGGGACCGGCAGGTCCGGGTCCCGCACGGGCTGCACCGACCGGGTGGCGGCCCGGGTGCCCCACCAGGTGGACGGGTCCGCCTGCGGCACCAGCGACCGGCCGGCCCGGGTCGTCTCGCTCGCCAGCCGGGCCAGGCGACGGGCCGCCGCGTCGCGGAGCGGTTGGCTGGTCGACGGGTCCGCCGTCGTACGCCGCAGCTCGCTGACCAGTCCTTCGATCGACAGCGGCCGCTGGGGACGACCGACGATGTGGTCGATGTTGTCGGGCCTGGAGACGAGCTCGTCGAGGAACCGCGAGGGCTGCTCCCCGTCGTCGTCGGGAGACCTGACCGCGGTCACGACCAGGCGCTGCCGGGCCCGGGTGCACGCGACGTAGAACAGCCGGCGCTCCTCCAGCAGCAGCTCGCGAGACGTCACCGGCGGCACCAGCCCGTCGGTGCCGATCCGGTCCGCCTGGAGCAGCGTCGTACGCCGACGCAGGTCCGGCCACCCTTCCTGCTGCACGTGGGCGACCACCACGAGCCGCCACTCGAGGCCCTTGGACCGGTGGGCGGTGAGCAGGCGTACGGCGGCCCCGCGCGAGCCGCGCTCGGCCAGGGTGTCGGCGGGGATCTGCTGTGCGGTCAGGGTCGCGAGCAGGTCGGGCACGCCGAGGTGGAGACGCTGCTCCTCCGCCCGGGCGACCACGTCGAACAGGGCGCAGATCGAGTCCAGGTCGCGGTGCGCCCGGCGGGCCGCACCCCCGCCGGCGTGCACCGACCGCCGCAGCCGCTCCGGCCACGACGTGCCCGACCACAGCCGCCACAGCACCTCCTCCGCGGAGGCGCCGTCGTCCAGGTCGGCCCGGGCCCCGGCGAGCAGGGTTGCCAGCGAACGAGCCCGGACCACCTCCTCGCCCTCGAGGCCCTCGAGGAAACCAGCGTCGACGACCGCCTCGCGGAGCAGCTCACGGGAAGGACGCGCCATCGTCTCCTCGGCGTGCGCCCGCTCCTTCTCGCGCTGGCGGAGCTGGCGGGAGAGCCGGCGCAGGTCGCCGGCGTCGAGGCCGGCGAGCGGGCTCAGCAGGAGAGCCTCGGCCCGGTAGGGATGGACGTAGTCGACGTGGTCGAGGTCGTCGTTGTCGAGGTTGACCACCGCCCGCATCGCGTCGAGCAGCGGCAGCACCGCGGGATCGCGGACCAACGGCACCTCGTCGCTCGACACCTCGACAGGGACCCCGGCCGCCCCCAGCGCGCGCCGCAGCGGAGGGATCGAGCTCCGGCCCGAGCGGACCAGCACGGCCATGTCGTCCCAGGGGATGCCGTCCTCGAGGTGCGCGCGCCGGAGCAGGTCGGCCAGGTGCTCGGCCTCGGCGCGGTCGGTGTCGAACGTCTGCACCAGCACCCGCCCGTCGCCGTACGGACCCGCCTCGGCGACTGGTCGGGTGAACGCGGCCTTGGCGTTGTCGGGGATGCTGCCGGGCAGCGCCAGCCGGCCGGCCACCCGCTGCGAGGCGAGGAGCAGGTTGCTGCCGAAGCGCCGCGTGGTGCGCAGTGCCACGACCTCGGCCGGAGTGCCGTCGAGTCGCGGGAAGTCGCCCGGGAAGTCGAGGATGCCGCGGACCTCCGCACCCCGGAAGCCGTAGATCGACTGGTGCGGATCGCCGACCACCGTCAGGTTGCGGCCGTCTCCGGCCAGCTGCCGGAGCAGGGCGACCTGGCCGGGGTCGGTGTCCTGGTACTCGTCGACGAACACGTAGGAGTACTGCGCCCGGAGCTCCTCGCGGTGCTCGGCGGCCTCGATGGTGGCGCGCCGGATCAAATCGGCGTAGTCGGTGGCGCTGTGGTGATCGAGGTTCTCCAGGTACTGCTCCAGGAACAGCCCCGCCGCCACGAACTCCGGCAGCCGGTGCTCCTCGCCGAGGGCGCGGAGCTCCGGACCGTCGAGTCCCTTCTCCCGGGCGCGGGACAGCACGGCGTTGACCTCGCGGGCGAAGCCGCGGGTGGTCAGCGCCCGGCCCAGCTGGTCGGGCCAGGTCACCGACTCGGGGTGGTCGGTCAGCAGCTCCCGCAGGATCACGTCCTGCTCCGGCGCCGACAGCAGCCGCAGCGGCGAGGCGTAGAGCTCGGGCGGCGAGTAGCGGCGTACGAGCCCGTAGGCGAAGGAGTGGAACGTCGAGCTGAGGCTGGTCGCCATGGTGCGGCCCAGCCGGGCGGTCACCCGGTCGCGCAGCTGCTCGGCGGCCTTGCGGGAGAAGGTGAGGGCCAGGATCTCGTCGGGTCGCGCCCCGCGCCGCTCGACCCGGTCGACGATGGACTCGACCAGGGTCGTGGTCTTGCCGGTGCCGGGCCCGGCCAGCACCAGGAGCGGCCCGCCCTCGTGGCCGACGACGCGCTGCTGCTCCTCGTCGAGCTCGGGGACCTCGGCGGCGACGTCGGGCCGCACCAGGCGGTACGTCGTCGTCTCCGGGGCGGTCGTGGTCATGTCTCCCACCTAATCATCGGCAGCCGACAAGGTCTGGAGGACGCCCCTGCGGCCGGGGTAGTCCCTGACGAAATCGTCGTGACACGCCGGGCTCGACAGCGATTTCGTCCGGGACTACCCCTCAGCCGAGGTCGACGATGGCCGCGACCGGGCCGCCGCCGTCGGGGCCCTGGTGGGCGGCGGAGACGGAGACGAAGACGGCGGGGTCGCCGGTGACCGCGGCGGTGACGCCGCCGACCGCGGCCTTGATCTGGCGGTGCCAGTGCACGTCGGAGTCGTCGAGCATCGCGTTACGACGGCCACGAACCTGGCCGTCCTGGGAGACCTCGCACTTGAGGAAGACGTTGACCAGCCGCCCGTCGAGGTCGGAGGGGTGCGGCCGCTCGGGGAGGTCGAGGCCGGCGGAGCGGATCGCCTCCCAGATGCCGTCGGCGTCGAGGGCGTCCTTCATCACCGAGTGCCCCACCCGGTAGCGGCCGCCCACGCCGGTCGCGTTGCCGACCACCACCACCTGCGCCTGGTCGAGCTCCACACCGGACGAGCACGACGCCACCGCCGAGTAGAGGTCGCGGTTGTGCATGACATCGGCGTCCGTGGGCATCTCGACCTCGCCCAGCGCGACCGCGATGCCGAGGGCGGTGCAGCCGTTGGAGAGGTCCATCGACTCGTGGGTGTGCTCGGTCCAGACCGTCTTGCCGCGCGACTTGGCGTCGCGGATCGTGTGCACGGTCAGCAACGGCGTCTTGGTCTGCACGTAGTGGACGTCGGCCACGTCGGTGATGCCTGCCCGCTCCATGGCCATCCTCACCGCGTCGGCCACCTTGGAGATCATCGCGACCCGGCCGATGTCCTCGGGAAGCAGCACCTCGCTCATCGCGAACCCCACGGTCAGCCGCGGCTCGTCGCTGGGCTCGGCGTCGGTGGTCGCGAAGATCGTCGCGTGCGGGCTGATCACCCCGTCGGTGCCGCCGGACCACACGATCGGGATCTGGCTGACCTGCTCGGCCGGCGCGCCCTTCGCCACCAGCACCTCACGGAAGGCGCGGTCGGAGATGATCCGCGTGTAGTCGTTGACCCCGCCATTGCCCTCGGTCTTGCCGATGATCGCGATCACGCGGTCGGCAGCCATCACCCCGTCGTCGATCAGCGTGGCGAGCTCCGAGGCGTCGGCGACGGAGTGGATCGGGACCTTGCGGACTTCGATTGCCGAGGGCATGGGCGTCCTTTCGAGAGGGGTCAGTCGGGTACGACGACGGTGCCGGTGCCACCGTCCATCGCTTCGGTGAGGTTGTCCAGGTTGGTGATCATCGCGCGGGACCCGCCGCGCTCGACGAAGCGGCACGCCGCCTCGACCTTGGGCCCCATGGACCCGCTCGCGAAGTGACCCTCGGCGGCGTGGCCGCGCAGCTGTGAGACCGTCACCTTCCCGAGTGGCTCGGCCTCCGGCGTACCGAAGCGCAGCACGGCGTTCGGCACGTCGGTGGCGACCATCAGCACGTCCGCTTCGAGCGCGCGCGCCAGCAGTGCCGCGCTGAGGTCCTTGTCGATCACGGCCTCGACCCCGCGCAGTCGGCGGTCGTCGTCGAGGACGACCGGGATGCCGCCGCCGCCGGCCGCGATCACCACGAAACCGGCCTGCACCATGGCCAGGATCGCCGGCCCGTCGACGATGTCGATCGGCTCGGGCGACGCCACGAGCCGGCGCCAGCCCTTCTCGCCGCGGTCCTCCCAGTTCTCCCCGTGCTCCATGAGTACGCCGGCCTCCTCGGCGCCCAGGTAGCGGCCGATCGGCTTGGTCGGCCGCGCGAACCCCGGGTCGTCGGCGGCCACCAGGGTCCTGGTGACGATGGTCGCGGTGCGGCGGGCGATGCCGCGGGCCGCCAGCGCGGCCTCGAGCGAGTTCATCAGGACGAAGCCGAGGGTGGCCTGGGTCTGCGCGCCGCACCAGTCCAGCGGCACGGGCGGCACGACCGAGGCGGCGATCTCGTTCTTGACGAGCAGGTTGCCGACCTGCGGGCCGTTGCCGTGAGTCAGCACCACCTCGACGTCGTGCGCGATCAGGTCGGCGACCTCCTCCATGGCCACTTCGGCCGCCGCGATCTGGTCGTCGGGCCGGGCCCGTCCGTCGGCATTGGTCATCGCGTTGCCACCGAGCGCGAGCAGGACCCTCATGTCCCGAACCTTAAGGCGTGTCTCCTCATCCCCGGCCTGCTACGCGCCGCCCAGAACGCACGCGGGCGGCGTTGCCGGACGCTCGAAAGACGAACCAGGTCTGCCTTCGCGCCGGCGCCTTGGCACCGCACGTCCTGGACGACGCTCGCGACGGCCCCGGACGAGGAGGCACGCCTTCGGCGGGACCCCGGCGGTTTCTGCCACAGTTCGACCATGACTGCTGAGCCCGTCGCCCCGCCGCTGCCGGTGAAGCGGGTGGCCATCCTGTCCGGCTCGGTGCTCGTGGTGGCCGTCTCGCTGATGTGGGCCTTCCTCTCGATGCGCGCCGTGATGGGCGTCGGTGGCGCCTGCGCCGACGGCGGCCCCTACGTCACCGCCCAGCCCTGCCCGGACGGCGCCTGGTTGATCGCCATCGGCATTCCGCTGTTGCTGATCGCCGCGTTCACCGGGTCGTTCGCCGCCACCTCGCTGGGCGCCCCCGACCTGATCCTGCCCATGTGGTTCCTGCTGTTCGCCTCGCTGGGCGGCAACTTCCTCGACTTCGGCCTGTGGAGCGACCCGTGGGAGTGGAGCTGGATCATCTGTGGCGTGGTCTTCGAGCTGATGGCGCTGCCCGCGCTCTACCTGCTGCTCCCGATCCCCGGCGCCTCGACCTGGACACCCACGCCCGGCACGCCGCGGCGCCGCAGCGCGCTCTGGTGGTGGGCCTACCTCGGACTGGGGCTGATCGGGTTCGGGCTCGGCTACGTCAGCTACCGGGCCGCCAGCTAGTCCGTCAGCAGCTCGAAGTCAGCGAAGTCGAACCCCGGCGAGACCAGACAGCTCACCAGCGCATCCGCCTCGGCCGGCACGCTCCGCTGCCAGACCCCTGCCGGCACCAGGAGCTGGGGCTCGGACGCGTCGACGACCACCCGCCTCGGCCGCTCCGGAGCGGCCCCGTCGCCGCCCAGCTCCAGGGTCACCGCGCCGGTGTGCGCCAGCCAGAGCTCGTCGGACGACACCCTGTGCCACGCCGACGACGCGCCTGCCGGCAGCAGGAAGTAGATCAGGGTGGCGGTGGGGCGCACCCGTCCGTCGGGGAGCGTCACCGGCACCGGCGAGACCCAGGTCTGGCGGTACCACCCGCCCTCGGGATGCGGCTCGAGGCGCAGCGTCCCGATCAGGTCCTCGGCGCGCTCAGACATCGACGTCCGCGTGGGTCGCGCCGCCGGCCAGCCGCGCGTAGCCGGGACCGCGGTCGAAGAACCGCGGCGCCCCGCGCGACTCCGCGAGCTCGGCCCGCAGCGAGCGCGTGACCGCCTCGTCGTGGCCCAGGGAGTCGTCGTCGACCGACCCGATGAGGCGGACGCCGTACGCCGACTCGGCGGCCTCCGGCGACACCTTCCGCCAGACGACGTCGCGTACGACGAGCGCCGGATCGCGCAGCAGCGGGTCGCCCCAGCCGCCCCCGCCGGTGGTGCGGATCCGGATCACCTCGCCGGTGCGCACCGGCTCCGCATCGGCCAGCGCGTCGACCTCGCGCTCGCCCGGGCCTCCGGGGTCGATGGTGACCGAGAACGGCTGCCCGGCGAGGCCGCCCTTGACGCCCCAGCAGGCGAGGATCGAGCGATCCGCGATCGACATGAAGTGGGCGTCCTCGAGCATCCGGATGTGCTTCTCGTAGCCGAGTCCGCCGCGGAACTGCCCGGCGCCCCCGCTGTCCATCGCGAGGCCGAGCGACTCCACCCGGAAGGGGAACCTCGCCTCGGTGAACTCCGTCGGCAGGTTCCGCGAGTCCGGCACGACGTGGATGGTGTCCTCGCCGTCGGCGTAGTAGCGGCCACCACTGCCGCCGCCGAGCACCTCGCGCATCAGGTAGGGGCGGCCCTCGCGGTCCTGGCCGTAGACGCCCGTGTAGCGGATCGTCTCCTGGTCGGCCGGCATCCGCCCGTCGACCGCCTTCGCCACCACGCCGGCCAGGACGCCGAGCAGGCGCAGGATCACGAACGTGCGGGCGTTGGTGGGTGCCGGGAAGACCGGCGTCAGCAGGGTGCCCGGCTCGGGGAACCGCATCTCGATCAGCGGCACGACGCCCTCGTTGACGTCGAGCTCGGCCATCCGTTCCGGGCTCTCGGCGAGGTTGCGCAGGATCGGCGCCAGCCACTTCTTCAGGAACACGCCATCGCTGTAGTCGCCGCAGTGGTTGATCGGGCCCTTTGCCTGCGGGCCGGTGCCGTCGAAGTCCAGCACCAGCCGCTCCCCCTCCGGGTCGTCCGGCGCGGTGTGGGTGAGGGTGATCCGCTGGGTGTGCAGCCGCGGCTCGTCGACGCCGTCGTGCTCGGCGTAGTCCTCCCAGGTCCAGGTGCCCACCGGGATCTGGCTCAGGATCTCCCTGCGGTACGTCGTCGTGGTCCGGTCGAGGATCGCGTCGAAGCAGGACTCGACGGTGTCCACGCCGTACCGGTCGAACAGCTCGGTCAGCCGCCGCGCGCCCATCAGGCACGCCGAGCACTCCGCGTCGAGGTCGGCGGCCAGGCTCTCCGGCATCCGCGAGTTGCGGGTCATGATCGCGAGCGCGGCGCGGTTGGGCACCCCCGCGTCCCAGAGCTTGATGGGCGGGACCATCAGGCCCTCCGCGAAGACGCTGGTGGCGTCCGACGGCATCGAGCCCGGCACGGCGCCACCGATGTCGTCGTGGTGACCGAAGGCCTGCACGAAGGCGACCACCCGGCCGCCGCCGCTCCCCTGATGGTTCGCTCCGCTGCGCTCCGCGAACACCGGCACGGTGACGCAGAGGTCGGGCAGGTGCCCGATCCCGCCCTCGCTGCGGTAGACGTCGTTGTGGAAGAAGACGTCACCCTCCCGCATCTCGTCGATCGGGAAGTCGCGGGCGACCGGGTGCACCAGCGCGGAGTAGGAGCGGCCGGTCAGCTTGCGCAGCAGCCGGTCGTGGATACCGGCCCGGAAGTCGTGGGCGTCGCGGATCATCGGACTGCGGCTGGTGCGGGCGATGGCGGTCTCGACCTCCATCTCGACGCTGGCCAGCGAGCCCTGCACGATCTCGACCAGCACGGGGTCGGCGCCGGCGCCCTGGTCGTCGGTCAGGAAGCCGTAGGGGAACTGCGTGGATGCTCGGACGCTCATCCCTGCCTCCGCACGATGATGTTGAGGAACGGGTCCACCTCGGCCTCGAAGCCCGGGTGGAGCGGCACCGTGGAGCCGAACTCCTCGATGATCGCCGGGCCCCCGATCCGGGTCCCCGGCGGGAGGTCGGGCCTCCAGAGGACGGGTGTGTCGGCGTACCCCTGGTCGGCGTCGAAGCACACGGGTCTCGACCCGGGCTCGCTGGCGATCGCCCGGCTCGACCACCTGGATCCGTCGTGCCTCTCGATCGCCGGCCGCGTGATCGGGCCGATGCCGGAGACGCGGAGGTTGACCCACTCGACCTGCTGGGTCGGGTCGCTCGCGAAGTCGTAGCCGTAGAGCCCGCGGTGGGCCTCGTGGAACGCGTCCGCCACGGTGGCCAGGGTGGTGCGGTCGACCGGCCCGTCCGGCACCGGCACCCGGACCTCGAAGGCCTGCCCGAAGTAGCGCAGGTCGGCGGTGCGCACGAACCGGTGCTCGTCCAGCGCGAACCCCTCCTTGGTCAGCGCGTCGCCCGCGCGGGCCGCCAGCTCGTCGTACCTGCCGGCTATCTCGGTGGCGTCGAGCGCGTCGGCGAGCGCGACGTGGGTCTGCACGTAGTCGTTCTTGACGTCGACGGTGAGCAGGCCGAAGGCGGACACGTTGCCGGGGTTGGGCGGGACGTGGACGGTGGGGATGCCGAGCACGTCCATGAGCCGGCACAGCAGCAGCGACCCGGACCCACCGAACGTCGTCAGCGTGAAGTCGCGGACGTCGAGCCCGCGCCTCACGGTCACCTGGCGCAGTGCGTTGGCCTGGTTCCAGGCCGAGATCTCGAGCACGCCGGCGGCACACGCCTCGGGGGTCAGCGCCAGCTCACCGGCGAGCACCCGGATGCCGCGCTCGGCCGCCTCGACGTCCAGCGGGATCTCGCCCCCGAGCAGGTGCGGCGGGATCCGGCCGAGGACGACGTGCGCGTCGGTGACGGTGACCTCGGTGCCGCCCTTGGCGTAGCAGAGCGGCCCGGGGTCGGCGCCGGCCGACTGGGGCCCGACCTTCAGCGTGCCCTCGGGCGAGAGCCAGGCGATCGAACCGCCACCGGCCCCGACGGTGACCACGTCGATCATCGGGATCTTGCTCGGGAACGCACCCACCGACCCTTCGGTGGTGAGCGTCGGCTCGCCGTCGATGACGACGGACACGTCGGTCGAGGTGCCTCCGCCGTCGCAGGTCAGCACCTTGTCGAACCCCGCGACCTCCGCGACCAGCGCGGCCCCGAGCGCGCCCGCCGCCGGCCCGGACAGGACCGTGGTGATCGGCTGGTGCACCACCTCGTCCGCCGACAGCACGCCGCCGTTGCTCTTCATGACGTAGAACGGCGGGCCGGCGTACTCGGAGAGCCTGCTCTTGATGTGGGAGACGTACGCCGACAGCCGCGGCTTCACGGCCGCGTCGACCAGGGTGGTCATCGCGCGCTCGTACTCGCGGTACTCGCGCAGCACCTCGCTGCTGATCGAGACCACCGCGTCGGGATGCTCCTCGGCGAGGACCTCGCGCATCCGCTGCTCGTGCGCCGGGTTGGCGTAGGCGTGCAGGAAGCAGACGCCCAGGGTGTCGACGCCCTGCGCCCGGAACCAGCGGGCGACTGTCCGCGCGCCGTCCTCGTCGAACGGCCGGACCTCGGCCCCGGTGAAGTCGAGCCGCCCCTCGACCCCCCACACCCGGTCGCGCGGGACGATCCGGGCCGGCTTCACCCAGAAGTAGGAGTTGCCGTAGCCGTCGGGCACCGACTGTCGGGCGATCTCGAGCAGCGCCTCGTAGCCGGTGTTGGTGACGAACCCGAGCCGGTCGACCTTGCCCTCGAGCAGCTGGTTGGTCGCGACCGTCGTGCCGTGGCTGACCGCCGTGATCGCGTCGCCGTCCGCGCCGACCAGGTCCAGCACCTTGGCGATGCCGGCCAGGAACCCGTCGGCCGGGTTGCCCGGCGTGGACGGCGTCTTCGTGGTCACCAGCTCGCCGGTGTCCTCGTCGAAGGCCACCACGTCGGTGAAGGTGCCTCCGGTGTCGATCCCTATCCTGATCCGAGCCATGGCCTAGTGTCTCGTGTCCGACGTCGTTATGCGGTTGGCGTGTTCAGGGTGTGTGCATTCGCAACGCGGCTGAGCGCTGGCATGCTGGGCGCACGTCGAGCGACGCCACCGCAGCGAGGTGCGTGCCATGGGCGCGCGAAGCGCGCAAGGACTTCGGACACGGGGCACCAGATCCAATCAGGCGTCGGGGGCGCGGTCGTTGTAGATGCCGGCCGGCTCCTGGCCGGAGAGCTCCTGGATCGCGCTCATGACCTCGTCGGTGACCTCGCGGCGGGCGCGGCCGAGCGGCACGCCGTCGTAGCGGCCCACCACCTCGATGGGCGTGCCGAACGAGATCGTCAGCCGCACCACCCGCGGAAACCGGCTGCCGACCGGCTGGAGCTGGTCAGTGCCGACCAGGCCCACGGGTACGACGGGCACCCCGGCGGTCAGCGCCAGGTGGGCGACGCCGGTGCGGCCGCGGTAGAGGCGGCCGTCGCGCGACCGGGTGCCCTCGGGGTAGATCCCGAACGCCTCACCGCGACCGAGCACCTCCAGCGCGGTGTCGAGGCTGGCCAGGGCCGCCTTGCTGTCGTCGCGATCGACCGGCAGCATCCCCATCCCTTCGAACCACGCCCTGGACAGGGCGCCCTTGATGCCCGAACCGGTGAAGTAGTCGGACTTGGCCAGGAACGCGACCTTCCGAGGAACCACGCACGGGATCACGATCGAGTCGGCGAAGCTCAGATGGTTGCTCGCGAGGATCACCCCGCCCGTGGCCGGCACGTTGTCGAGCCCGTGGACCGTGGGCCGCCAGATGGCGCGCGCCACGGGTGGGACGACGGAGTGAAGCGCGGCGTACATCATCGGGTGAGCAGCTCCGCGACCCTCTCGGCCCCGGTCGTCCGTAGCCGGACCCGCACCTGGCCGGAGCGGTCATGGTGGAAGTCCTCCGCGGAGAAGGACACCTGGAGCCGCCCAGGGTCGGCACGGACGTCGAGGCTCGGCGAGGGCAGGGTCTCGCGCGACAGGTCCAGCTGCCGCACACCGGCCGCCCAGAGCACGGCTCGGCTCGAGGTCACCAGCACGCCTCCCGACGAGACCAGGCGACGGCCGTGCGAGCGGACGCCAGGAGCCCGGTAGCGGTCGTAGGCGACCGAAGCCCGGAGCCGGCGCAGGTGGAGCACGATGCCCTCGGTGCGGGCCCGGTCGAGCTCGGCCTCGTCGACGACGTCTCCGGTGAGGAACCGTCCGAGGAGACCCATGCGCCGATCGTAGTGTGCCGGCCGGTGGGTCTCGACGCGCCCGTCGCGACCTCGTCCAGGTCGCGCGGCTTGTTCGATTCCCCTCGCCCACGCAACGCGCACGTTCCTCGCGCGCTCCCGCTCGGTGAAATTGGCGAAGGGCCCTGGTGAGTATGAGTCACAAGGGCCCTTCATTTGTGGCCGGTACTGGTGACGCTCCCGACCGATCCGGCCAGTCGTCCGACCCCGGTGGCTTCGTCACCCAGCCACCGCGGCGAGTTGCCCCGCCGTAGGGATCTTCCTTCCGGCTGATCCCGTCCTCCCGAAGGAGGACGTGAGGGATGTTCTATGCCCTCCGGACCGACCTCCGCAAGAGGAATCCCCAACTATTTGTGGGATTTCTCGGCGGGACGGCGTGTCGTCCACAGGTTGCGGTCACTCGTCCACAGTTGGGGACCGGTGCCTCCACAGGCGTCCGTCCCTGCGTCTCGACGCGCCCGTCGCGACCTCGTTCCTCGGTCGCGGTGCTTGCTCGATCTCGTCTCGAAAGCGAAGGGCCCTCGTAGGTATGAGCTACGAGGG
>JALZCZ010000087.1 GCA_030862825.1 Actinomycetota bacterium
GAACCATGGGTCGCCACGGCCCTGAGCGACGTCAGCGCGGCCAGATCGATCATGAAGCAATGCTACATCGTCAGACGTCCGACTATTCGCTGGACGTTGATGATGAGCGGGCCCGAGGATGGGGCCATGTCGCGACGTGACTCCCTCCTGGCCGCCCTGGTCGCCACTATCTGGGGCTTCAACTTCGTGGTGATCGACTGGGGGATGGAGGGTGTGCCGCCCCTGGTCTTCGTTGCCGTGCGGTTCGCTGCGGTGGTGGTGCCCGCGATCTTCCTGGTCCGCGCGCCGAGCGCGCCCTGGCCCACGGTGGCAGCCGTGGGTGTGTTCATGTCGCTGGGCCAGTTCGCGTTCCTCTACGTCGCGATGGACGCCGGCCTGCCGCCGGGCCTTGCCGCGCTGGTGCTGCAGGCCCAGGTGATCTTCACGATCGTGATCGCGGCCGGCGTGCTGCGGGAGCGGCCCGGTCGCGCCCAGGTCGTCGGCGTCGCCGTCGGCTCCGTCGGACTGCTCGTGGTCGCGCTCGGTCGCGGCGGCGACGTGCCCGCCGTAGCGCTCGCGCTCTGCCTGCTCGGCGCGCTGTCGTGGGGGATCGGCAACGTGGTCTCCCGGTCGGCCGGTGTCGCCGGCGGGCTGTCGATCACGGTCTGGTCGGCCGCCGTGGTGCCGGTGCCGGTGCTGGTGCTCTCGCTGGTGGTCGACGGGCCGCACGCCGTCGCCGCTGGGTTCGCGGCCTTCGGGTGGCAGGCAGCGCTGTCGACGCTCTACACCGCCGGCCTTGCCTCGCTCGTGGGCTACGCGGTCTTCAACTCGCTGCTGGGACGCAACGAGTCGGCGTACGTCGTCCCGTGGGTGTTGCTCGCACCGGTGGTGGCGATGGCGTCAGCCTGGCTGCTCCTGGACCAGCGCCCCAGCGTGGGGGAGACCACCGGAGGGGCGCTGCTGGTGCTGGGTGTGCTCGTGGCGATGCGCAGCCGGCCGGCGTCGCTCAGGCCCAGTCGGGAGCCCGCACCTGTCGGAGCCACCCAGGCTCCCTAGGATTGGTTGCATGACGCAGCAGCCATTCTCCCGTCCTGGCGCGATCGACCTCTCCGGGCTCAAGCGTCCCGCGGCACCGGCGGGTGCACCGGGTGGCGGCGCGGCGTCGGGTGGGGCGGCCGGCGGCTCGGCGTACGCGGTCGACGTCACCGAGCAGAACTTCCAGGCGACCATCGAGTCGTCGATGACGGCGCCGGTGCTGCTCGCCTTCTACTCCCGCTCCCGGATGCCGGCGAGCGGGCAGCTGGCCGACGACCTCGCGACACTGTCGGGTGAGTTCGAGGGCAGGTTCCTGGCCGGCCTGGTCGACATCGACGCGGCACCCGCGATCGCGCAGGCGGTGCAGGTGCCGTCGGTGCCCTACGTGATGGCCGTGATCGACGGCCGCCCGGCTCCGCTGCTGCAGGACGCGGTGCCACTGGAGGAGCTGCGCACCGCGCTGACCCAGGTGATGCAGCAGCTGACCACCCAGGGCATCACCGGGCGCCACCAGCCGCGCGGCACCGCTGTCCCTGATGGCAGCGACGACACGGACGAGCCGCAGGCGGACCCGAGGTACGCCGCGGCGCAGGACGCGCTCGCGGCCAACGACGTCGACGGCGCCGTGGCGGAGTACCAGAAGCTCGTCGACGCCAACCCTGCCGACGCCGAGGCAGCGGCCGGGCTGGCCATGGCGAAGGTCCTGCAGCGCACCCAGGGAGTCGACGTCGACGCGGCCCGCGCCGCCGCGGCGGCGAGCCCGGACGACGTGGCCGCCCAGACGTTGGTGGCGGACCTCGACCTGCTGGGCGGACACGTGGACGACGCCTTCGACCGGCTGGTCGACCTGACCCGGCGTACGGCCGGCGACGACCGCAACCAGGCACGCGAGCACCTGCTCGGCCTGTTCGCCGCGGTGGGCAACGAGGACCCGCGGGTGCTCCGGGGCCGCCAGAATCTCGCCTCCGCACTCTTCTGACGGGGATGCTCGCCGGCGGCTCCTACCTGCTGCGCGGCTTCGGCATGTGGCGCCGCCGGCCCGGGCTGATGGTCCTCGGCATGGTGCCGGCGCTGGTGGTCTTCGTGGCGCTGGGCACTGCTCTGGTGCTCCTCCTGCTCAACCTCGCCGACGTGGCGTCCTGGCTGACGCCGTTCGCCGACGACTGGGACGACACCGCCCGGGGGCTGCTGCGGCTGGGACTCGCCCTGGTGCTCGTCGTGGCGGCCCTCGCACTGTCGGCCATGACCTTCACCGGGCTCACCCTGATGGTCGGGGAGCCGTTCTACCAGCGGATCTGGCGGGAGACCGAGCGGATGCTGGGCGGCGAGGTGCCCGCGGGCGAGCTCGGGCTGGCCAAGGCGGTGCGCGACGGCGCGGTGATGATCCTGATCGGTGTCGCCATCGCCGCGGTGGTGCTGGCGCTGGGGTTGCTGCCGCTGGTCGGGGCCGTTGCCGGCGCCGTGCTGGGTTTCGTGGTCGCTGGGCGGGTCCTGGCCCACGAGCTGATCGCGCGGCCGCTCGAGGCGCGCGGCATGGACCGCGCCGCCCGCACGGTGCTGCTGCGGTCGCATCGTCCGCGGGTCCTCGGGTTCGGGCTCGCCACGCAGGTGTTCTTCCTGGTGCCGCTCGGGGCGATCGCGGTGATGCCGGCCGCCGTGGTCGGCGCGACCATGCTCGCGCGCGACCTGCTGGGGGAGCCGGCTCAGCGACCGGACTCGGTGTAGGCCGGGCCGCCGCCGAGGTTGGCGAGCGCGGCGTCCACCCTGCGGGCGGTGAAGTCGGCGGCGCGCTCGTGCACCTGCGCGGTCGTGCACCACTCGGCGTCGCGGATCTCGCGGGCCTGCTTGACCACCTTCTCGAGCAGGGCGGCGTCGTGGGTGCCGCCGTCGAAGACCAGGCAGAGCGCGTCGTCCCAGCCGCCCCACGGGGGCAGCCAGTCGGTGAGCAGCAGCGGTCCGGCGGGGATGGTCAGGCCGAGCTCCTCCTCGAGCTCGCGGGAGACCGCCACCTGCGGCGACTCACCCACCTCGACCACGCCTCCGGGGAGGTCCCAGTCCTGCTTGTAGGTGAGCCCGCACAGCAGCACGCGGTCGTCGCGGTCGCGGATCAGCATCTGGCTGATCGCGCGCTTGCGGGGCAGGAAGGAGTTGAGCAGTGCGCGGAACCCGCCAGGCTCGTTGACGGGTGTGTCGGTCGCCAGCCGGGCGTAGACGATCTGGTCGCCCTCCACTCCGCGCATCACGCCCTCGCGGCGCATGCCCGACCAGGTGGCCACGCGCTGGGACGGCTCGTCGTCGGCGGGCACGAGTGCCTCCACGCGGGGGTGACCCTGGAGCGCGGCGGCGACCTCGCGGCGTACGACGTCGACGGCGGCCATCCACCCATCGGCGGTCAGGTCGTCGCTCCAGCTGATCCGGGCGACACCCTCGGCGACCGTCTCCACAGAGGTCGGCTGCTCGGTCACGGCATCACCCTAGCCAGTGGCGCGTGGGCTTCGTGGCCGGTGGTTCGGGGACGGTGGCACGGCGTGTGGGTCGTGTGCCCGAGAAGGCCGCGGGGGTCGTTGAGGCAGACGACCCGGGGCAGGCGGACCGTGCCGTCAGCCCTCCGCAACGTCCGGGCCGCGGAGCCAGACCGTCGCGAGGGGAGGCACCACGATCGTGGCGTACGCCGGAAGCCCGCCGGGCGTCTCGGCGTCGAGCGGGCCGGCCGCCAACGCCTCGACGGTGCCGAGGTTGCCCACGCCCGAGCCGCCGTACGCCGCGGCGTCGGTGTTGAGCAGCTCGGTCCACGGTCCGATGGCCGGCAGGGCCAGCCGGAAGTCGCCGTGGGGGATGGCGGAGAAGTTGGTCACGCACACCAGGTCGGGTGAGCCACCCGCGCGGCGGATGAACGAGAAGACGTTGCGCCCGGCATCGTTCGCGTCGATCCACTGGAAGCCCTCGGGGGAGCCGTCGAGCTGCCAGGCGGCGGGGGTTGTGGCGTAGGCGCCGTTGAGGTCGCGCACCAGCGAGTGGAGCCCGCGGTGCTCGGGGTGCTCGAGCAGCCACCAGTCGAGCTCGCGCGACTCGGCCCACTCCGACTCCTGGCCGATCTCGCAGCCCATGAAGAGCAGCTGCTTGCCGGGGTGGGCCCACATGTAGGCGTAGTAGGCCCGCAGCGACGCGAGCTGCTGCCAGCGGTCGCCGGGCATCTTGCGGAGCAGGGAGCCCTTGCCGTGCACCACCTCGTCGTGGGAGAGCGGGAGCACGAAGTTCTCGGTCCACTGGTAGGTCATCGCGAAGGTGAGCTCGTGGTGGTGGTGGGAGCGGTAGATCGGGTCGCGCTCCAGGTAGCCGAGCGTGTCGTGCATCCAGCCCATGTTCCACTTGAAGCCGAAGCCGAGCCCCCCGCTCGAGGTCGGCCCGGTCACCTGGGGCCAGGACGTCGACTCCTCCGCGATCGTCATGATCCCGGGGACCCGCTTGTAGACGGTGGCGTTCATCTCCTGGAGGAACTGCACCGCCTCGAGGTTCTCGCGGCCGCCGTACTTGTTGGGCGACCACTCGCCCTCGTTGCGGGCGTAGTCGAGGTAGAGCATCGACGCGACGCCGTCGACGCGCAGTCCGTCGGCATGGAACTCCTCGAGCCAGTAGACGGCGTTGGCGTAGAGGAAGTTGCGCACCTCGTGGCGACCGAAGTTGAAGATGTGGGAGCCCCACTCCTTGTGCCAGCCGCGCTGGGGGTTCGGGTCCTCGTAGAGCGGCGTGCCGTCGAACCTCACCAGCGCCCACTCGTCGGTCGCGAAGTGGCCCGGCACCCAGTCGAGGATCACGCCGATGCCGGCCTGGTGCAGCCGGTCGACCAGCCGCCGGAAGCCGTCGGGGTCGCCGAACCGCGAGTCCGGGGCGAAGTACGACGTCACGTGGTAGCCCCACGAGCCGCCGAACGGGTGCTGCATCACCGGCATCAGCTCGACGTGGGTGAACCCCAGGTCGGCGAGGTAGGGAACCAGGTCGTCGGCCAGCTCGTCGTAGGACCAGAAGCCGCCGCCGGGATGGCGCTTCCACGACCCGAGGTGCAGCTCGTAGACCGACATCGGCTCCGCGACCGGCTGTTTGGTCCCGCGGGCCTCCATCCAGTCGGAGTCGCCCCACGTGTGGGTGGACTCGAAGACCCGGGACGACGTCCGGGGGGCGACCTCGGCGAAGGACGCCATCGGGTCGGCCTTCTCGCGCCAGTAGCCGTCGGCGCCCAGCACCCAGAACTTGTACGCCGTCCCGGCGGCCACGCCCGGCACGAACAGCTCCCACACGCCCGACTGGCCGAGCTGGCGCATCGGGTGCTCGCGCCCGTCCCAGTTGTTGAAGTCGCCCTTGAGCCGGATGCCCCGGGCCGAGGGTGCCCACACCGCGAACGACGTGCCGGTCACGGTGCCGCCAGGCCCGTCGTAGTGGTGCACGTGTGCGCCGAGGACCCGCCACAGCTGCTCGTGGCGGCCCTCGTTGAGCAGGTGCAGGTCGACCTCGCCGAGGGTGGGCAGAAAGCGGTAGGGGTCGTCGACGTCGAGCCTGGTGTCGCCGTAGCTCACGGAGAGCCCGTAGTCGGGCACCTCGGACTGCGGCAGGCGACCGGCCCACACGCCGTTGTGGAGATGCGCGAGCGGAGTCTCGCCCTGCGGGTGCCGCACCACGACGGCGCTGGCGAGCGGCTTGTAGGTGCGCAGCCAGACCTGGCCGTCGATCAGGTGTGGGCCGAGCACCGCGTGGGGGTGTCCGTGCTCACCGCGGACGATCTGGTCCATCTCCTCGCGAGGGTGGACGGCGCTCATGACGGGGCTCCGATCCTGGCCACGGCGGCCAGCGGGATCGCCACCCACGCCGGCCGGTTGCGGGTCTCGTAGACGCACTCGTAGACCGCCTTGTCGGCGGCGTAGGCGTGGAGCAACGTCCACTGCTGTTCGGTCAGGTCGCCGCCGTAGGCGACGATGAAGTGGTTCTGGTTGCGATGCGCCCACTCCTGGGCGCGGAAGGCCCGCTGCTCGGCACCCTCGGCGTGGTCGAGCAGGCTCCGCTCCACCGCGTGCGCGGCGTAGTCGAAGGACCGCATCATCCCCGCCACGTCGCGCCAGCGGGAGTCGGGCAGCCGGCGCTCGGTGAGCGGCTTCGCGGGCTCACCCTCGAAGTCGACGACCTTCCAGCCCTTCGTGGTGCGCATGGTCTGGCCGAGGTGGAGATCGCCGTGGATCCGCTGGCACTCGACGTCGTCGAGCGAGGCCACGGCGGCGAACAGCTGGCGCAGCCGAGCGGCGTGCTCTGCGAGCTCCGGCACCACGGTGAGTGAGGCGTCCAGCCGTTCGGTCATCGCCGCGGCGATCTCGTCCGGGCCGGGGGAGGCGTCGACCGGCAGCGCGGTTGCGAGCGTCTCGTGGATCTCGCGCAGGGCCTCGCCGAGTCGGGTCGACTCCGCCGCGAAGTCGCCGCCGACCTCATGGGCGTGGAGGTCCTCCTCGGCGAACAGGTTGCGAACGCTGGCCAGCGCCAGATCCCAGCCGTCGGTGGCGGTGCGGAGGAACTGCTGCAGCATCCCCAGCTGGAGCGTCTCGGCACCCTCGTCGTGCTCGACCCACCCGTAGAGGGCGGCGATGTGCTCGGAGGCGGCCTGGGTGAGCCGCTCGTGGATCTCGATGTCGGGGTTGACGCCCGGCGTGATCTTGCGGAACACCTTGAGGATCGAGTCCTCGCCGAAGAGCACCGACGAGTTGGACTGCTCACCCGAGAACAGCGCGGCCTGCGCGTCGGGGTCGAGGTCGTGGCCCGGAACCCGGTGGAAGCGCAGCCCCCCGCCGGGCCCGGGCGGCGGGGCGTCGACGAACGCGCCGAGCCAGGCTGCCATCGACTCCCGGTCCGGCAGCGCGTCGTACGCGTGCACCCAGCCGAGATCGGGCTCCTCCCACCAGCCGACGAAGGCGTGGTCGAGGCGGTGCTGCGCATCGGCGTAGTAGGCCAACGGCACCTGGTAGAGCTCGGCTTCGCCGGTGCCGTAGGTGAGCTCGACCAGGTTGATGAACACGCGGGCGCCGGCGGGCGATCCGGGCACCTCGGCCAGGCGGCGCACGCCGGTGACCTCGAACTCGCGCCCCTTGCCGCCGAACCACCGGGCATCGGCGACGTAGTCCTTGATCGCGTGGCTGATCGGCTCGGCGGTCACGGGATGAACCCACCCTCGGCGTTGTCGGCGTCGGTCAGGCGGAACCAGTAGAAGCCATAGCCGCCCAGGGTCAGCAGGTAGGGGAGCTCGCCGATCGCCGGGAACGGCACGCCGCCCAGCAGCTCGATCGGCACCCTGCCCTCGAACCGCCGCAGGTCGAGCTCGACCGGCTGCGGGAACCGGGACAGGTTGTTGACGCAGACGATCACGTCCGTGCCCTCGTCGGTCTCGTGCTCGCGCACGTAGGAGAGCACCGTCGGGTTGGACCCGCCCAGGTCCGTGAACGAACCCAGCCCGAAGGCATGATGCCGGCGCCGCGCGTGGATCATCCGGCGAGTCCAGTGCAGCAACGACGAGGAGTTCTCCAGCTGGGCTTCGACATTGACGCTCTGGTACCCATAAACCGGGTCCTGGATCGCCGGAAGGTGCAGCTTTCCAGGCGTGGCCGAGGAGAACCCGGCGTTACGGTCCGGCGTCCACTGCATCGGAGTGCGTACGCCGTCGCGGTCGCCGAGCCAGATGTTGTCGCCCATGCCGATCTCGTCGCCGTAGTAGAGGACCGGCGAGCCGGGCAGCGACAGCAGCAGGGCCGTGAACAGCTCCATCTGGTTGGTGTCGTTGTCGAGCAGCGGCGCCAGGCGGCGGCGGATGCCGATGTTGGCCTTCATCCGCGGGTCCTTGGCGTACTCGTCCCACATGTAGTCGCGGTCCTCGTCGGTGACCATCTCCAGGGTCAGCTCGTCGTGGTTGCGCAGGAAGATCCCCCACTGGCAGCCGTCGGGGATCGGCGGAGTCTGTTCGAGGATCTCCGAGATCGGGAACCGCGACTCCCGCCGCACCGACATGAAGATGCGCGGCATGACGGGGAAGTGGAAGCACATGTGGCACTCGTCGCCACCGGACGCGAAGTCGCCGAAGTAGTCGACCACGTCGGACGGCCACTGGTTGGCCTCGGCGAGCAGCACCTTGCCGGGGTAGTGCTCGTCGACGTATCGGCGGACCTTCCGGAGGAACTCGTGGGTCTCCGCGAGGTTCTCGCCGTTGGTGCCGGGACGCTCGTAGAGGTAGGGGACGGCGTCGAGGCGGAATCCGTCGAGGCCCATGTCGAACCAGAACGAGATCGCCTCGAGCATCGCCTCGTGGACCTTCGGGTTGTCGAAGTTGAGGTCCGGCTGGTGCGAGAAGAAGCGGTGCCAGTAGTACTGCTGCCGCAGCGGGTCCCAGGTCCAGTTGGAGGGCTCGGTGTCGACGAAGATGATCCGCGCCTCCTGGTAGAGCTCGTCGGTGTCGGACCAGACGTAGAAGTCGCCGTAGGGACCGTCCGGGTCCGCACGGCTGGCCTGGAACCACGGGTGCTGGTCACTGGTGTGGTTCATGACGAAGTCGATGATCACGCGGATGCCGCGCTTGTGGGCCTCGTCGAGGAAGTGGTGGAAGTCGTCGACCGTGCCGCACTCCGGAAGGATGTTGGTGTAGTCGGAGACGTCGTAACCGCCGTCGCGCAGGGGCGAGGAGAAGAACGGCGGGACCCACACGCAGTCGACCCCCAACCACTCGAGGTAGTCGAGCTTCTCGGTCAGGCCCTTGAAGTCGCCGACGCCGTCGCCGTTCGAGTCGCGGAACGACCGGACCAGGACCTCGTAGAACACGGCGGTCTTGAACCAGTCCGGCGTCATGTCGTGCGCGGAGGGCGCGACGGGGGTGCTGTCGGTCGTGCCCTCGGTCATACGGGGTCCCTGCGAAGTTGTTCGGCGGCGGAGCGGAGCGGGGGAGGCGAAGAACTTCGTGGTGTGCTCATGTCTGCACCGCCAGCACGTGCGCGGGCTCGTGGAACGGGTCGAGCCTCACGTAGTTGTGCTGGCCCCAGCGCCAGGTCTCGCCGGTGATCTCGTCGAGCACGTCGAACGAGTCGTCCCAGGCGAACCCGAGCGCGGGTAGGTCGAGATGCACCGTGGTCTCGCGCGCGGCGTGCGGGTCCAGGTT
The DNA here is from genome assembly GCA_030862825.1 of Actinomycetota bacterium. Lineage (GTDB taxonomy): Bacteria > Actinomycetota > Actinomycetes > Propionibacteriales > Nocardioidaceae > Nocardioides. Next base: position 9,188 of record JALZCZ010000087.1, read on the forward strand.
GACGACCACGATCACCCGGTCCGCCCCTTCCTGCTTGCTGAACACCAGGAAGTTCTCGTCGTCGCTGGCGTGGATGGTGAGATTACGCAGCCGCCGCAGGGCGGGGTGTGCCCGGCGGGTCTCGTTGAGCCGGGTGAGGTACGGCGCCAGGCTGCGGCCCTCCGCCTCGGCGGCCTCCCAGTCGCGGATCCGGATCTGGTACTTCTCGGAGTCGAGGTACTCCTCGCTCCCCGGCTTGACCGCCACGTGCTCGAACAGCTCGTAGCCGGCGTACACGCCCCAGCTCGGCACACTGGTCGCCGCGATGGCCGCGCGGATCTTGAACGCCGCCGGGCCGCCGTACTGGAGGTAGGCGTGGAGGATGTCGGGGGTGTTCACGAAGAAGTTCGGCCGCATCAGGTGGTCGGACTCCCGCGAGACCTCGCGCAGGTAGGCCTCGAGCTCCCACCGGGCGGTCCGCCAGGTGAAGTAGGTGTAGGACTGATGGAACCCGACCGCGCCGAGCGCGTGCATCATCGGCGGCTTGGTGAAGGCCTCGGAGAGGAACAGCACGTCGGGGTCGGTACGGCGCACCTCCTTCAGCAGCCACTCCCAGAACGGCAGCGGCTTGGTGTGCGGGTTGTCGACCCGGAAGATCCGGACGCCGTGCGCCATCCAGTGCTTGACCACGCGCAGCACCTCGCGGCAGATGCCGGACGGATCGTTGTCGAAGTTGACGGGATAGATGTCCTGGTACTTCTTGGGTGGGTTCTCGGCGTACGCGATGGTGCCGTCGGCCCGGGTCGTGAAGAACTCCGGGTGGCTGGTCACCCACGGGTGGTCGGGCGCGGCCTGCAGCGCCAGGTCGAGGGCCACCTCGAGGCCGAGGTCGCGGGCGCGACCGACGAAGGCGTCGAAGTCGTCGAGGTCGCCGAGATCGGGATGGATCGCGTCGTGGCCGCCGTCCTTCGACCCGATCGCCCACGGTGAGCCGGTGTCGGCGGGACCGGGGTCGAGCGTGTTGTTGGGTCCCTTGCGGTTGACCTCGCCGATCGGATGGATGGGCGGCAGGTAGACGACGTCGAAGCCCATCGCGGCCACGCCCTCGAGCCGCTTGGCCGCGGTCCGGAAGTTGCCGCTGGTGATCTTGCCGGTCGCGGCGTCACGGGTCGCACCCTCCGATCGGGGGAAGAACTCATACCAGCTGCCGAACAGCGCGCGCTGGCGGTCGGCGTACGCCGGATGCGGACCCTCGACGGTGACCAGCTCACGGATCGGATGGGCGTCGAGCACATCGGCGAGGTCGCGGGACTGCAGCTGCGCCAGTCGGGCCTCGACCGGTCGGCTCGTGTCCTGGGCGGCCGCGATCGCCGCGTGCAGGATCTCGCGCGCCCGGTCGGTGGTGGGGTCGGCGTTCTTGGCACGCTTGCCCTTGGGGGAGCCGAGCCCCTCGAGCACCCGCTCCAGCAGCAGCCGCCCCTCGGTGAACATCAGCTCGACGTCGACCCCGGCCGGGATCTTCAGCCCGGCATCGTGCTGCCAGGTGGCGATGGGGTGTGACCAGGCCTGCACCTCGAACGTCCAGGGACCCTCCTGGTCGGGGGTCACCCAGGCGAGATAGCGGTCCACCGGGTCGGTCTGCTTGCTCATCCGCACGGGGGGTCGCCGGCTTCCGTCGGGCGCGGTCAGCACCACGTCCGCGCCGAGCTGGTCGTGCCCCTCTCTGAACACTGTCGCTGAAACGGGGAACGGCTCACCGACGGTCGCCTTGGCAGGTTGTCTCCCGAGATCGACCAGAGGCATCACCTCGAGGATGGGTATGCGTCCGACCATTCCCCAACACTTGCGAATGCAGCCAAACCCCGCAACTCGCTCGTCTCAAACGGGGCCGCGCGTCACGCGCCTTCAGGTGGTCGACCCGGCCGAGCGCCAGTTCAGGTGG